>JARIHD010000005.1 GCA_029288425.1 Candidatus Saccharimonadota bacterium | reverse complement strand
CAAATACGCCATCAGGTCTTTGATTTCTTTGCGGTCATAAAAACGCTGACCGCCGACGATCCGGTATGGCACACCGTAATGAATAAATGCTTCTTCAATGGAGCGGCTTTGGGCGTTAGTGCGGTATAAGACGGCAAAGTGGTTGTAGCGGCGGAACCGCGCATCAACCGCGTTACGGATGCGACGCACAATAGCCTCGCCCTCGGCGCGTTCATTCACGACTTGCAGCATTTGCACGGGCAGACCGCTTCCTGAACTGGTCCAGAGTTCCTTATCTGACCGCTGTTGGTTTTTACTAATGACCGCATGGGCTGCGTCCAGGATATGTTTGGTACTACGGTAATTTTGCTCCAGCTTAATGACCGTACAGGTGGGATAGTCCGACTCAAACTTCAGAATATTCCGGAAATCAGCCCCTCGCCAGCTGTAAATACTCTGCCAGTCGTCGCCCACCACAGCGATGTTGTTGTTTTGATTGGTCAAAAGCTGCACCAACAAATACTGCGCCGCGTTCGTATCCTGATATTCATCGATCATAACGTATTTGAACCGACGCTGCCATTTGCCGCGGATTTCGGAATTTTCCTGAAGCATGCGGGCGGTACGCTGAATAAGATCGTCGAAATCAAGGGCTGCAGCTTCGCGTAAAGCCTGTTCATATAAGGGGTAGACATCAGCCGCGGCGCGCTGCAGGGGTGTCGATCCAGCACCGCCCAGTTCGTCGGCAGTGACCATTTCGTTTTTGGCATTGCTGATAATTGAAGCTAATTGTTTAGCAGGGAAACTCTTTTCATCGATCATTTTTTGTTTGCAAGCCTGTTTGATGGCCTGCATACGGTCGGCTTCGTCAAAAATCACAAAACTGCGCGGGATGCCGACCTTTTCGCCGTCTTGACGTAAAATACGCACGCAAATGGAGTGAAAGGTGCCCATGTAAGGCATAAAACTCCGATTGTCCGGATCTTCGCCCAATAGTTTGGCGACGCGTTCGCGCATTTCGCGGGCGGCCTTGTTGGTAAAAGTCACAGCCAAAATATTATACGGTGACGCTTTTGACGATGCGATAATGTAAGCAATGCGGTGCGTGAGCGTCTTGGTTTTGCCAGATCCGGCGCCAGCCTGAATTAACAGCGGTCCCTCTGTAGTTTCGACGGCACGTCGTTGTTCGGGGTTTAGGCCTTCCAGCAATTCTTCTAACACGTTTGGTATTGTAACAGATAGTGGTTATGGATAACGGTGTAATTATTGCGCCGTCCGCAACTCGGCTACAGCCCTTTGCGCCCTTCTGAGGGCCTGTGCTTTTAGACTTCTCAGCCCTTTTTCGTCAAGGCCAAATATTTCGGCAGCCGGTTGGCCCCACCCTCCGTTAGTGCGGACGGTTACTATTTTTAGGCGCGGAGGCATTGCAAAATTTCTTTAATCTTCTAGGGTCAGCCAAAACTACAACAATATGTTTTATTACGATACCGCAATGTGACTAGGCAGTAGCACGGGAAATATGGAGCATAGCACTCGCTAAGGCCTCGGGGTTGTTGGCAGAGATAGTGTAACCGTTCTCACTCGAAGCGAAGGATTCATCTGCTGATGCCGAAATAATTACACGAGGCATCTTAGATTCGCTGCGAACGGGCATACTTTCGTTATATACGACGGCATCAATGCGGGAAATAGTCGACAGCCCTGTTGCGGCGGGAGATTCAATAATGATCCGACTACGAACGGCGTCATGATCGCTCAGCGAAAGTTGTTGAACCAGAGATGAATCGGTCAAAACCTTGAGCTTAAACTGGGGTGGAAGGTAATAAAGGGCCAAAATTGCTTGCGCAAGGCTTGCATCTTGAGCATTAGAGGGGTATAACATAACGAAGTCTTTATTAGACAAGACTTTTGAATGATTGGGGGCAGATGCCCCATCTTTTATATCTAATTCATAAGACCGGGAGAAAATATCGCCCATAAAACCCTCTTGCCTCTTTCCGAGATCGCTCTCATTAGTTATAATTGATACTTTAAAAAGTTTCATTAAAGAGTAAACTAATCGTGAAAGGTACGAGCTTTCAAACAAGCTAGATATTTTTTAAGTGTAGACAGCCAGGTAACGGCACGGCATGCAAATTACCTACAAGTATGATACGATCTATGTTCGGAACATGTCAATAAGATTTTTTGTACTTGGCCGAATTAAATAGGAAAGAGACCGAAGTGAAATACTATAGGAATACAGAACTTGCTAGGCTTTATCATGTTTCTGAAAAATCTGTCAGAAACTGGATTGAAGCCACGGAACAAAAACGGCTTAATTTACAGCTTTATATTGAAAATGGCAAACCTTTCGTTGCCAATACTCCTCAAAATGGCCTTATTATTGAACAGCTTGTTGAGAAAGGCCGCAAATATAAGAACTCACGAGGCTTTAAGGTAATATCCCCTATTCCCAAATTTTATGAAACCTATAGCGCCAAGCAAATCCTAGACATAATCTCGAACCTTACTATCCATAAAGAAATACCTTTGCAATACAGCTACGTAGATGGAGGCGCCGACTATTGGGATAAGTATGCTGAAAGACTTATGCATGAGGAGGCACCAAACGTGCTCACTAGCACCATTGACCTTCTAGATGCGCGTCTACATGACCTCAGCAAGATTATCGGGAGCGACAAGCAAGTTAATATTATTGACCTTGGACCAGGCAATGGTAAGCCCATCCAACACTTGCTCAATCATTTCTTAAATACCGACCAGCTCAAACGTTATATTGCCATAGACATTAGCAAAGAAATGCTTCAAATCACCGAGAACCACACTAAGGAACTTTTCGGCGATCGAGTAAATTTCGAGGGATACGTAAGAGACTTTAGCAAAGAGCACTTTGACGATTTATTTGCTGAAGATTATGCAGGAGATGATGACAATATACCAATCAACCTGGTCGTACTTCTGAGTGGAACGATCTGTAACTTTCGCTCTCCGTCTCAAGCTTTGAAGGCAATAAACAGTAGCCTTGGTATCAATGACCTCTTCCTTTACACCACGAAGCTTGATACGCCCAATTCAAGACGATACTTTGACCTTGGCATTGAATCAACACCCCGTCCTGCAGACTTTCTCTTCAAACTAGCCCTTGATCTTCTCAACATTGATGAATCACTCTATGAAATAGATCAATTCTTTGATGAAACGAAACGAGCTCGATTTATTAGTATGAGGCCAACGGTGGATCTTGCTATTGAATTCAAACTCGCCCATGGAACAAGACGAGTGACGCTTCATAAAAATGAGCCAATACTGCTTTGGCGATACTGGCACTACGATACACTTGGCGTAATCAATGAGTTTGATGCAACCGACTTTGACCTCATTCATGCAACTAAAACTAACGACCAAGAATACCTTTTGTCAATTTCTAGAATTAAGTATGGCCAATAGCCCATACGCCCGAGCGCGCGATTGCGTCGACCTTTCTATTGTCATATCATTGAGCAATGAATCGATCAGTAAGACAGTCGGTTAAGCCGGAAAAAGAATTTTACGAAAAGCTCTCAACTGAACAAATCGAAGATATCATTACTAATATCCAAGTTCATCGCGAGATCCCACTTAAATACAGCTACGTTAACGTTGGGGCGGCGAAATGGGATGCCTATAATCGGGCGCTTTTCGTTAAAGGGCCACCAAGCGCGCTAGCTAGAACCCGCACCTTACTTTCGATGAGTATTCCCTTCATAAACGGTCTTGTAGAAGACTACACCAAGGTCAACATTGTTGATCTTGGTCCGGGCAATGCACTTCCCGTCCAAGGTATTCTTGAGCATTTTTCGGGGAAAAAGATACTAAATAAATACATTGGCATCGATACCAGCAAAGAGATGCTCGACATAGCCAAAAATAATATCCGCGACTGGTTTGACGGCAAGATAGATTTTAAAAGCGAGATCTGTGATCTTGGCCATGATCAATTTGACAGTCTACTTTCTAAATATGTAGCAAAAAATAACGGCAACCTCGTATTTTTCTTGGGAGGTACGATCTCCAATTTTCGCGATCCAGCGAAAGTACTATCTCTCATTTATAGTAGCCTGAAAGCAGGCGACATTTTTCTTACATCGAGAAAATTAGACAACCCACAATCAAGGCAGTCTTTTGTGATGGCCGATAGGGGCAACCAGGAATTAACGCAGGTACTCAATCTAATCGGCGTTGATGAGTCCTATTATTCTCTTGAAAAGATTTTTGACGAGCAAAAAATGACACGCGAGATTTATATTCGCTTTAAGCAGTCCATGACAATAAAAATTGATTTATCAGATAAAGAGCACACTATTGAGTTGGGTAAAGACGAGCGTATTTTAATATGGCGGGCCCGACATCAAACCGCCTTGGAAGCACTCCAAGAATTAGATGATGCAAATTTCACTCTTTTACAGGCATCATGCACGCCAAGTGCAGATTACCTTTTAACTATTTCGAGAAAAAATTAATAACTTACAAAATGTTTGTATGTGGCAAATCGAAGCTCGTGTCGATGTAGCCGGCGTCGAGCAGCAGATTGATGGTTATGGCCGCAAGAACGACTAGTGCTACAAACAAAATAAGAATCTTTGCTCCCCGGGGGCTTGTTTTGTGGTGGGAAACAATCAGGCCGGGCCGACCCTCATCGTCCAAGTCATTGCCCAAATGTGGGGCACCGGTTTCGGCCAATAGCTGATCAATGGTTTTGGCGGTCGGAGCAGGACTAGCCGGTGTATCTGAGGAAACCGAGACTGTATTCGAAGGGCCGGGCGCATCAATCTTTCCGGCTACAGTCGGCTGTTGACTCTGCGGCGCTGCGCCATGCAAATGGTGCGACTCGATGCCGTCGTCCGCATCTACTGTTTGCTCCATGGCCAAATGGGCAGGAGTTGGTTCATCTTCCATTTCCCAAATAGGAACCGCATTCGGGTCATCGTCTAAAAATGAGGAGGCGGTTGTGGAAGGTGCTGCGGTATTAGACATGGGGACGGCTGCAGGCGCAGTAACGGGACCAGTCTCAACAGGAGACTGCGGAGTAGATGCGGCAGTGTCACCCCGTGAGGTCTCCATCCCTTTCAAACGCGATAAAACTGGGGCGGTTGCCGTAATTGCAGCGGGCTCGGTATTCTCTGCGGCGGGCTTCGGAGGAGTTTCGTTTACAGCTCCAGCCGTAGTATCCAGCGGTGATACCGATTTCTTCTTTTTACCGTCCATTAATTCGTGTTTGACGCGTAGGTCACTCGCGCGTAACACCGGCGCGGTTTTTACGGCCACAAACTGATCGTCGGCAACGGGCGGCTTTTGGCTGGCGAGCACCGGTCGGGAGGTCGCCAAAGCTGGAGCCTTGCCAGGACGCACAACGTCAAAAACTTTCTTTTGCCCACTAGATCCAGAACGAGCCGGTTTTTTGCTATGCTTCAACGCAACTTTTTCGGAGTTTTTGGAGCCTTTTTTATGCTCGTCTCCCTGCTTTTCCACCGAAGCCATACTAACCTTCCTGTTCCGTTTCGTGTCGTAAACGATAGGCCGCGTCGATTATACCCGCGAATTTATAAGGATTCAGACTCGCGCCGCCTACCAAGGCGCCATCACACCCTTCGACCGCCAAATAACCACCGGCGATCGTTTCATCGACGCTGCCGCCGTACAAAACACGCACCGCAGCCGCCACCTTGGCGCCGTATAACTGTTCAATCTGATGCCGGATAAAGGCGATCGCTTCGGCAATTTGCGCCGGTTTGGCCAGCTCGCCGCCGAATGTGCTGATAGCCCACACCGGTTCATACGCGATTACCATGTCAGCGACTTCATTCGATGTCAGATTGCTCAAAGCGGTGGTCACCTGATCGTGCAGCACTTGCCGAGTATGGCCCTCTTTGCGCTCTTGTTGCGTTTCGCCTACGCACAGAATAGGAGTAATTTCGTTGCGAACTGCCGCCGCCACCTTATCACGAATCATTTCCAGCGTTTCGCCGAAATAAATGCGCCGCTCGGAATGCCCCACAATGACGTAATGCACCAGATCGCGCAACATGCTAAACGACACTTCGCCGGTAAATGCGCCCTCGTCTTTATAAAAAGCATTTTGGGCGGCTAGACGGAATTTGCGCCGGTCGATCTGCATACTCAGTGGCTGCAGCGTCAGTAAGCTGGGCGCCAGCACAATCTCAATGCCACGCTGAATCCGCGTCCGCTCCTGCAAGCGGTGCACAAGCATGCTTGCCTGAGACGTATTCAGGTGCATTTTCCAGTTAGCAACGAGTAAAGTTTTGCGCATCCGTTTTAAGCTTAACCTTTTTAAATTTTACCACACACGCCGTATCAAAACCCAAAAAACCATCTTTCCTAAAATTTCCTTGATCGGTGCACGAAGCTATGTCTTAATGGTTACGTTAAAATAAACGGAGAAAACTTATGACATCACCCAACACTTTAGCCCAGCCAGCATTAGTTGAACCCCCGCAAACCGGGGCTGAGTACCTCGATCTCCACGAACTCCAGACAAGCCCGTCTCTCCCTAGTGCAGTTAACTGCGTCAGAAAGAACGGATGTCCCTCTCCTAAATATTGCGTCACCGCTTGCGCAGGAGACTTTAGGCCCGAGACAGACCAACCGGAGGGGCTAAGCGAGGAAGAAGTCGTCAGCAATGTCGGCTCACTTTGCTGCGCTAACTGCTAAATCACCGGTCCTGCAATGCGGCGACACCAGGGAGTGAACGGCCGGCCATCAGTTCTAGACTTGCCCCACCGCCCGTTGAAACGTGGTTAAAAGATCCGGTTAAATTGCGTTGTTCAACATAACCTACCGTGTCGCCGCCACCCACTAGACTAAATGGTCGATGGCCGTAGTCACCCAACAAAGCGTCGATCACTAGTTCAGTGCCGTGGGCAAAGGGCCCGACCGGGCCGTTAACCGCCGGGGTTTCGGTGACGCCCATCGTTCCATTCCAGACCACAGTGTTGGCCAGCTGGATTCCGCCCGCGATAAATGCACCCGAAAACGGCCCGATGTCTAAAATCATTTCATCATCGGCTACGGTACGGCTTGTTGCGGTCGGCTGTTTAGGATAACTCTCGACATCGGCGATAACGTGCGCATCCCAGTCGACAATGCGCGTTGTGGCCGTTTTTTCCAGGCTGGTCGCCACAACCCCGTCCTGCGGGATATAAAAGATAAACCGTTCTTTTTTAGCTTTTTCGCGTGCCTTAATGAGTATATCGCGAGCGATCGGCACATCGTTCGACTCGTATTTGCTCTTGGCGATGTCCACACCTTCGGCCGCCAGAAAGGTATTGGCCATCGCACCGCCGATAGCAATAAAATCAGCTATGTCGATAAATTTATTAAGTACGTCAATCTTGTCAGAGATCTTTGCCCCCCCGATGATAGCCATCAGCGGCCGCTCAGGCGTATCCATTACACGCGTAATGGTGTCGACTTCTTTTTCTAGCAGCAAACCTGCCACACTGGGAATAAAGTGCGTGATCCCTTCGGTAGTGGCATGCGCACGGTGGACCACGCCACATCCGTCTTGCACAAAAACATCCCCATATTTGGCCAATTGGGCGGCAAAATCCTCGTCATTCGCCTCTTCTTCGGGATGAAACCGGACGTTTTCGAGTAGTAAAACCTGACCGGGCTGGAGGTCGGCCACCATTTTTTCGGTTTCAGCGCCAACGCAGTCAGCGGCAAATAAAACATCGGTGCCGAGCAGTTCGCGGAGCCGCACGCCCACCGGCTTCAGTGAAAACTTCGGATCCGGTCTGCCCTCTGGCCGTCCCAAATGCGACATAATTACCAGCCGAGCTTTCTTATCCAGCAGCGCTTTAATGGTCGGCAACGCTTCTTTTATGCGGAAATCATTAGCAATCGTGCCGTCTTCAGCGATCGGCACATTAAAATCGGCGCGCATCAGCACGCGTTTGTCTTGTATGTCGATGTCGTTGATAGTCTTTTTGGTAAACATGCCCCACCCCTTATGCTTACATAGTATAACGTAGAGGGCCGCGCATTCAATACAAGCTATTTACTGCCGACCGTGTGACCCGTCCAACACAGTGGCCATCATCTCGCCCACGGATGACTGTAGCTCGCGCGTGCGGTGCTCATAGACACTCCCTTGGGCGGCGGTATCTACTTCAGATATCGTTTTCATAAGCTCTTTCAAGCAAAATCGCAGCTTACCATCGTAGCCATTAACAAGGCCCGAGCGTAAACCCACATCGTGTAGAACGGTCTGACCGTCTGCAACAACACTAAACTGCTCCAGCTTAAACACATCCCATAGAATGATTGAATCAGGGCTGGAGTCGTTAACTTTTCCTTTAATATACGCCGCCAAAGACTCCACAAGCTTCAGACTGCTCTCCAATTGTCCTGGTTTATCAGGCAGCAAATCTTGGCGGTCAATTCTGGGAGCCAAGGCAATAGCTTGTGACCAACCTTGCTGGCGCTGCTCTATATAGGCATGTAGATAGCGATGGGGCAATATGGTGATGCCCGCCGCTGCCAGGCGATTGAATTCCGCAGAGGTATCAGCAATGTGCCCAGCCACTTCATCGGGCGTGTAACGACCCTCCCTAGAAAGCAGTTCGGTTCGTACCACATATTCAGGATGGCCTGTTAGCCCATAGACATTGGTAACAAAGCCATCCGGACTTGCAATATTATTATCTTCAACATCGCTCGACTGAACATCCAGATGAGGAAGCTGCTCCGCACGATATCCCAACGGTGTAATATCGCTAAAGTTGACATAAACATACTCTGAAGAACGCATTATATTATTATATAATCTATTGACATATAATTCAATTTACAACAGGTGGGCTCCTGGCGTAAAGTCGGGTATTTTATTCCAGAACACGAACTTTGATAGTGTCGGTCATGCCGACTACACCGGGATAGCGGCCCGAAACAGTAACAACAGTATTCCCTGCAGCTAAGACGTCGTTTTCACGCAGCCATTCGGTGAGTTTGGTGGCGGCCTGCGGATCGTCGGGGCGGACGTAGCTTTTTACCGAATAGACTAATGCCAGCTGCTGCGCGGTGCGGTCAGAACTAGTAACAGCAATGATTGGACGCTCGGGGCGGCGTGACGAAATCTGGCGGGCGATGTTGCCCGATTTGGTTTCGGCTACAATGGCGTCGGCTTCAATACTGTTTGCCAGATTAATCACACTGCCGGCGATGGCGTTTTGCAGATTTTTCTCGCGCTCAAATGGGTACAGGGTTTTCATGGGCGGATGCTGTTCGGCATACAGTAGAATGCGCTTCATGGTTTTGACGGCGTCTACCGGATATTTACCCATGGCGGTTTCGTCACTCAGCATCACGCAGTCGGCACCGATGAACACGGCGGTCGCCACATCCGACACTTCAGCGCGGGTCGGTTCGGGCATATCCATCATGCTCAGCAGCATTTGAGTAGCCACGATAGTGGGTTTAGCGTATTTTTGGCCAAGGGTGATAATCTGGCGCTGGATAACGGGCACGGATTCGGCGGGCGTTTCGACCGCCAAGTCGCCGCGGGCAACCATGACAGCGTCGGTAGCCTGCACAATTTCTTCGATATTGTCGACAGCTGCTTTGGTTTCGATTTTGGCGATAATGCGGGCATCGCTGCCTTTTTCTTGTAGTAATTTGCGCAGGTTGTGAATGTCATTGGCGGTCTGTACGAAGCTGATGGCAACATAATCAAAATCTTGCTTTACGCCAAAATCAATGTCACTGAGGTCCTTTTCGGTCAGGATGTCGCCTTTGAAATCGGTGTCGGGCAGGTTCATGCCCTTGCGCTTGATGAGCACGCCGTCGTTTTCGGCCCTGGCCTTGACCAGGTCACCCTCGACCGCAGTAATGGTGGTGCGGACTTTACCATCATATAAGTACAGACGTTCGCCGGGATGCACTTTGGTGCTTAGGTCGTACTGCGTGGGAATAACACCGGTTGTAGCGTAATCACTGTGGTAGCGAAACGACAGTTCTTCGCCGGTCTTGACCGTGATCATCCCTTCAAAATCTCCCAGGCGTACTTTTGGCCCTTGCAAATCCTGAAAAACGGTTACCGGCTTGCCGAGTTCGGCGGCAGCTTTCCGTGCCCAAGGAATGACCGCAGCATGACCTTCTTGAGTTCCATGACTAAAGTTCAGCCGAACGCCGTTGACGCCCGCCTTGATCAGTTCGCGCACGGCCTCGTACGAATACGTTTCCGGCCCGATGGTCGCAATTATCTTGGTCTTTTTGAATGATTTTAATGGCACGCGCGTGGCCACATCTGTTGGATGCATAAGTAATTTCCTGCTTTGCTTGACTTAATTTGACAAACATTATACATCTTAGTCCTTACAAAGAGAAGCTTTCCGTTAAAGTCTAGGCTTTGCCTTCCCATTCGGCATAGAACTGTCGTAAATATTGCTCCATATGGGTGTGGCGATCAGCCGCAATCTTTTGGGCGGTCGTTGTATACATGCGGTCCTTTAACAGGAGTAGCTTTTCATAAAAATGGTTGATGGTGTGGCTATCACCTTTTTTATAGGCCTCAAACGAATCATGCCGTTCGGCCTTGACATTCGGATCATATAATACACGGTTATGTGCGCCGCCGTATGCAAAAGCGCGGGCAATGCCGATGGCGCCCATGGCGTCCAGCTTGTCGGCATCGTGGATAATCTTACCTTCGATGGTTTTCATGTTTGAAGCAACCCCCGCACCCTTGAAAGATACGGTGCGGATAATGTCTTCGATGTGCTCGATAACAGCATTCTCGACACGCAGACCCTCTAACCACTCACGCGCAGCGCGTGGTCCGGCCTCTTCGTCACCGTCATTAAATTTCCAATCGGCTATATCATGTAACAGCGCCCCGAGCTCTACCGTAAACAAGTCAGCTTCCGGTTCGCCCGCGGCAATTGCCTGCGCCGACTTCCATACCCGGTACATGTGCCACCAATCATGGCCCGTGCCCTCACCCGAAAACTTCTGTTCCACGAAGCTCCGCGTTTTTTTGATAGCTTCTTGCTGCTGCCGCGTCAATCGTTCCTTCATATTACTAAAGTAAGGTATAATGGCCGTGATGTTAAGTGTATTTAAGCCCGTAGCCGAGAGAGTCTTGCAGCCGGTGGCCAACGTACTGCGCGGCATTAATCCGAACGCGCTGTCGGCACTGGGACTGATTTTCCCGGTTTTGTTTTTTATACTGTTGGTAAGCGGCATGTATTGGTGGGCGCTGATCGTATTTGTTTTTAACGCCGTGGATATGCTGGACGGCATGGTGGCGCGGGCGACCGGGCGCGTAACGGCGTTCGGGGGCTTTTTGGACTCGACAATTGATCGGTTTGCGGACTTTACGGTAATCGCAGCTTTTGCTTTTGCAGGCCTGGCCGAATGGTCGCTGATTGCACCGCTTATTATGCTCACCTACCTCATCAGCTACATGCGCTCGCGCATCGAACTGGCGGCAGATAACAAAATTAAAGCCGATGTGGGCCTTATAGAACGCACCGAGCGCCTGCTGGTTATTTTTGCGGGACTGCTGCTGTACGCCACGTTCCCCACTGTGTCGCTGTGGGGCCAAAATATCATTGAACTTTCCTGCTGGCTGTTGATCGCACTTTCGGTAGTGACTATTTGGCAGCGCGGCGCTTTCGCTTATAAAAAACTACACTAAAAGAACGATTATGACTGATCCATACACCAAAATCGGCAGTGAGGTGATTGTCCGCAAAGACAATAAGATTTTGCTGGGCAAACGCAAAGGCGCGTACGGGGCTGGCACATGGGCACTACCGGGCGGCCATGTTAACTACGGCGAACGGGCGATTGATGCCCTCTGCCGCGAACTAAAAGAAGAGCTGGACGCAATCGTGACCCGTGAGGACCTGCAACTGATTAGCGTGGTCGACAGCACCGACCACTCCCTGGGATCCCACTATCTGCACATCACCTTTGAATTAAAAGCAGCGCTTGAGCCACGCCTCATGGAGCCCGAAGAATGCGAAGAATGGCGTTATTTCCCCATAGACGCACTGCCGGAAAAGATATTTCCACCGCATAGGGACATTATTGCGAATTATTTGTCACAGACGATGTACGCCCGGTGATCTAGGCACCCTTGGCGAATGTGGTCAGGATTATTTCGTCCACTAGCTGCGGAAGCTCGGAGCGGCTGACCCCGAAATAATCCAAAACCTCCTGCCTATTCCATTGTGGAAATGCGTACGTAACGGCGCCGGGTACTTGAGGTGAACTGCCATACACAAGAGCATAGGCTGCCTTTTCAGGTTCGGTTAACGTATCCAGCTGTTTGGCAGTCAGGCGCATAGGAGCAGATACATCCATCTCTAGGGCAATATCCGAAGCTGCGGAAACTTTTCTTCGATACTCAAACGCATCGCGTAACCCCAATCTATCTATATCGGACGACATATCCTCTTTGCGTGCTGCCGCCCGCAGGGCATTACCATGCGGCGTGATCTTGGCCACTTGACACGCATCCAATAGTAATCTGTATCGTTCACCGTACTCCATGGCCTTAACGACGGCATCTTCCAGGAATACGTACGCAAACTCTTCCTTCAGGGAGGGTGTAAAGCCTGGACCAGACAAGGACATAAGTGATTCAAGTGCAGTCTTATATCGTTCGCAATTGGAAATGGCCGAACCCCGATGGCGCTTGAATAACTGGGTCCGAATACCAAAAGTCAGGTCGGAATGGTCGGCCTGTGATACTATCATGTCCTTCAGCAAACTAATACTCCTTCGCTCGGCAACGTCGGCAGCCAGGCCATCATAAAAAGTTTGTATATACTTGGCCATACGCTCTCCTTCTGGCAACTGGGCCATCAATTCGGTCACACTTGCCGGCAAGTCCAGGTCAACCAGCTTAGTCTCAACACTCCCGCTCATTTTGGGCCGCTCGGCCTTGGCAGGAATGGCCCCGTGTATGCGTGCCTCTATGGCGGTGACAGGGTCAAGGGGATTGGTACCACATAATCTAGATAGTTCTCGCAGCGAAATTTGAGAATTTTCCCTGTAATAAGATATGAGATTGTCATAAAATTCCGGGGAATGGCATGCCGCAGCGGTTATAAAACTGGGGATGTGTCGGCGTCGAATTGCAACCGCGTCTTCGACAAACCGCCTCGTTACTGCGTGCATGAATTGTGTCTCGCGGCGCGTGGGTTCTTTATTTTCCTTGCCTGCTATGCACCGCTGAAAATGGAGCTGTTTACCAATGGAACTCAATGCATCCCAGTACTTTGTTGAAGTTAGCTCCCGGATGATCGGCTCGGCCCACGATTGATCCATGCCTTCGCTGAGCCACGTAGTAAAGTCCCGCACTGCATGACGCTGCCGGATTGCCAGACGATTAGCTACATAAGCCTGGCGCAGGACAATAAGCGCATACTCCGGTTCATTCGGCAAAGAATCAAGATTCCACTGCAGATTAGAAGTGCGGAATTGGTCCCCGGGGTCAATACTTTCGGCCGGAGGGACCGCAACCACCTCGCCACCCACTACCGTCCGGCCGACATAACCACTTATCTGGAGCTCATGAATGATTTCATCTGTTTGTTCCAGGCATCGGACACGTTGGATACATAGCAAGCACGCCACTTTGCCCGCTTCGGTAGGGGGCGAAAATATAGCCTCATTCGGCCCGCATTCGCCGGGCATGAACGAACCGCGTTCACTCATAGTCCTTCATTTTTACTCCAAAGTGTTGTAAAAGTACAGTCTTTTGCATATCTGCTACAATAGAATGATGAATACAACACCAGACTTCAAAATATATGACATGCAACAAATTTTTAGCGGTATTGAAACGTTTGCGTTGATCGGGCTAGTACTGCTGCTTGCCTACTACTTCTTTATACGACGTCCGATTGCCGGCAAAAAAGTGGCGCTTATTGTGATCATCGGCGCAGTTGCCTGGTCGCTTGCGCACGCAGGCGGCTACTATGTCGGCGTCAAAAACTACTTGGACTACCGCAAGCAAGCCAAGCAAATGCAAACAGGCGCATAATCCGAAGCGATTTTCATGACCTTGTCCGATATCGCACGGCTGCGGCTCTATACCCAGCGGCTAACCGGGCCTAAATTTGGTTCGGCCGAAGAAGTAGTCCGCTATTTTGGCGCGATTCAAGCGCAGGAATATCAACCTTCTTTGTGGGCGGTTGGTCAGCGTCTGGCCGACGGCGCCAGTGAAAATACCGTCGTCCAGGCCATCATGGATCACAAAATTGTCCGCACCTGGCCGATGCGCGGCACCATTCACTACGTACCCGCCGAAGATGCAAAATGGATGCTGGAGCTTACCGCCCACCGCGTCAATACCAAATTTATGGGCTTTCTGCACAAAATCGGCCTTACACAGCAATATTTGGATAGTGCCCGTAAGGTACTCGAACACACGTTAGCCGGCAATAAGCCGCTCACACGAAAAGAACTATATGCCGCCCTCGAAGTTGGCGGTATTCCTACGGGCAACTCGTTCGGGCTGCACATTTTGGGCTATTGGTCACAGGAGGGCCTGATCTGTCCAGGTCCGCACGAAGGCAAGCAACAAACATTTGTACTGCTAGATGAATGGGTACCGCAGTCACGCCGTCTGAAGGGCGACGAGGCAATCGCCGAAATGGCCAAGCGCTATTTTGCCAGTCATGGTCCAGCCACGGTTCAGGATTTTGCTTGGTGGACCGGTTTGTCGGCAGCAGAAGCAAAGCAAGGAGCCGCCAGCCTGGACAAAAACTTCGTGCGCAAGACAGTTGACGGCAAGGAATATTTGTTTATACCGGTAGCAGGCAACGTACCAGACAAACCAGCCGCTCATCTGCTCCCCTGTTTTGACGAATATACCGTGGCCTACAAAGACCGCAGCGCAGCCGTAAGTGCCGAGGACTTGCGTGCCTTTGGCTACGGCGTCAACCTCAACAATATTATTATCGACGGTCGTATCGCCGGTTCATGGAAACGAACCATTAAAAAAGACGGAGCAATCGTCCAGCTGACACCCTTACGGGAATGGTCATCCGGAGATCGCTCCGCCGTCAGCGCCGCTTGCGAGCGTTATGCAGCCTATATAGGCCTACCGCATACTACGAAAGAACTTCCGTATATCGCCCACCAATAAGTCAGGCGCCTCCATGGCTGCAAAATGGCCGCCGCGGTCAAATTCACTCAAGTGACCTTTATTGCCGTCTTTTTGGATCAGTGCACGGATAGTGTTGTCGCCGGCAAAGATCGCTACCCCCACTGGCACTGCCGGCGGCATCGGCCAGCCACCGGCGTGCGTCGTTTCGTACAGCAAGCGCGCCGCCGAACCGATAGTGCCAGTAAACCAATACAGGCTAACATTGGCCAAAAGCTCGTCAATATGTACCGCGTCTTCGGGCAGCTTCTTGGCTGGGTCGGTCCATTCCTGAAACTTTTCCACGATCCAGGCCAGCTGGCCGATAGGTGAATCATTCAATCCATACGCCAAGGTCTGAGGGCGGGTAGACTGCATCTGGTAATACGCCATTCCTTCGGCCTGAAACTTGGCCAGACGCTGCATACGCACCTGGTCCTCTTTTGATAACTCTTCGGCCTTCAGCGAATCATCCATAGGGAAAATAGCCGGACCGTTCATGTGAATTCCTATGAGTTTACCGCCTGAAGCATGGCTGAGTTCGGTCGAGATACCCGTTCCAGCATCGCCACCCTGTGCAGCATATTTTTCGTAACCCAGACGGTCCATGAGTTCGGCCCAAGCCTTGGCGATACGCGCCAGGTTCCAGCCGGCTTCGCGGGTCGGGCCAGAAAAACCAAAGCCGGGGATCGATGGAATGACCAGATGAAATGCGTCCTTCGCATCACCGCCGTGAGCACGGGGATTGGTCAGCGGTTCGATGATGTTCAGAAATTCAAAGACCGAACCGGGCCATCCGTGGGTAATAATCAATGGCATCGCGTCGGCTTCCGGCGATTTAATGTGCAGAAAGTGGATAGTCTGGCCGTCGATTTCGGTCGTGAACTGCGGATATTTGTTCAGGCGCTCTTCCTGGGTCCGCCAATCGAAATCATTGCGCCAATATGAGGCCAGTTGCTTCAAATAGTCAGTCGGTACGCCAGCTTCCCAACTTTTGTGCTCGATCAGCTCGGGCCAGCGGGCATCATCTAGCCGCCGATGCAGATCGTCGATCGCGGCTTGTGGGATGTCAGCTTTGAAAGGTGATATTTTAGTCATGATGTGCTCCTTTTTAGTGATGACATCATTTAACTACATATCTTGGACCAGCTCTTGAAGGAAAACGACAATCTAAGGACTTTGCGGTTCTTGCGGCATGGATGTTTTCTTGGCAATATCTCCGGGCGAACTGCCGATAATATGTTTCAGCCAGCGCGTCATGTGAGATTGATCGGCATAGCCGGTTTCCAGCGCCACTTGCTGCAGGGATTTACCGCCTTTAATCAGCGAAACGGCTTCGTTGGCACGATAAATTTGCTGCAAGTAATTGTGCGTCAGACCTGTTGTCTTCAGGAAATGACGCTGGAGCGTGCGCGGCGTCATAGCCTTTGGAGTACCTTTCAGCGCGGCGGTTACCGCCTCGTCTTGCACGAGCCATCCTTGTTTCTGCAGTCGCCTGATAAATATTTCAGCATTGTCAAAATCGGGAATTTCCAGGGACGAGCCACTGCCAATCCAAAATCCGCCAG
>JARIHD010000003.1 GCA_029288425.1 Candidatus Saccharimonadota bacterium | reverse complement strand
GACGAGCCACCTTGTGATATCGCTCTGGATGCTGGTCGTGGGCGCGGGCCTGGGGCTATTTATGCAGGTTTCAACGCTGGCGGTGCAAAATTCGACGCCGGTGAGTGACCTGGGCAGTGCAACGTCGACCGTTACATTCTTTCGGAGTATTGGCGCCAGCCTTGGCGGTGCTGTATTCGGATCTATCTTGGTGTCGCGAATTACGCATTATATTCAGGACGCTATTCCGGGGGCGGCATCGCATATAACCAAAAACGCCGTGTCGAGCGGCATTGCTCATTTGCCGCCCGAGGTCCAGCATGCTGTGTCGCAGGCATATGTTTCGGCGTTTAAAGACATGTTTATGTACGCCATTCCGTTTGCTTTGGCTGCATTCGCGGTTGCGCTTTTCCTCAAAGAAGCGCCGCTTAAAACATCGACTAAAGAAATGGCCGAAGGCGAGGGGATCGAATCCCGCAAATAGCTTCAGTTATGATATGCTGCAACAAATCGGCATTTCGATCGTATAGTGGGTATGAACAACGAAGCAGAATTAATTAAACAGATATGTGCCGGCGACCTGGACAAATATGGCCAGCTCGTTGAGCGCTACCGTGTAGGGCTTGTCATTCACTGCGACAGGTTGCTTGGCGATCGTGATGAAGCTGAAGACGTGGCCCAGCGAGCATTCATTAAGGCCTACGAGAAACTAAAAGATTTTGACAGCGGCAAGGCTCGGTATTCGACCTGGCTATATCGCATCGCGACCAATATGGCGCTCGATATCCTAAAAACTGCCAAGCGGGCCGTACCGAATGATATGGAAGATATGGAGGGTACGGGTGCACTCGACGCCGCACTAATGCATGACGAAACAATTCATGAAGTGCGGCGGGCCGTGCTTGACCTGATGCCGCCAGAGCAACGCCGCACTATCGAAGCATATTATTGGGATGGCATGAGCTACCAGGCAATCGCCGATGAACTGGGTGTGCCTATAAACACGGTAAAAAGCTGGATGCGGCGCGCCAACAGCAATTACGGAGTAAATTGTCATGAATGAGCACGAACTAGAGGCATATCTGGTAGTATCGCGGCCGGAGCACAAGGCCTACAGCCCGTTCACATTGTCGGTTTTGGACGCGCTCAGGTTGGGCGGCGCTCACCAACTGAACTACGAAAAATCCAATATATGGCACAGTCTGCGCAGTATCGCCTGGCGCTCGACACCGCGGCGGGCCGTGGCTGTGGTGCTTGCCTTTGCGGCTGTCGCCATGATCAGCCTCAGCGGCTACGCGTATGCCAAGGGGACTGATCCGCTTTCACTTATCAAACGTATTGTTGTCGGCAATGAAGTCAAAGTTACGTATCAACCGGCGGACGGCCAGAAACCACGCGAATTTACATACGGCGCAAAACGTACCTATAGCGACGTTGCTATTTCTGCCTTTGCCGAGATTAATATGATCGACTTACTGCATTTTCACGCAGTTAATGCTTATACGGTGCCCAAAGATGGTGTTGAGTATATTTCCGATCCGTTCCGCACTGACTTTATCGCACCGCGCATCGGAACGATCGAGCGAGTAACTGATCAAACTGTGCTGCTGCATCTGACATATTCGATCGGGCGAAGCAAATACGAATCGTCACAAGATATAAATCAGCATATAACTGTTTCGCGGTCAGAATTTTTCTACTATAAGGAAGGCAAAAAGACGGAAATCTCGGCGGATGCGGTGGGCAAGTTAGTGGGCGTATACCAGGACGAATATCTGCGCCACATAAAGCATTCCGGACAGAGGCCAACATCCGTAGACCTATTTTCGGCCTTCGTGCTTTCGTATCCATATGATGCGATTAAAGAGGCCACCACAACCAAAGGCCAGATCAACGCCACCACCGAGGAAGAGCTGCAGGACGAGATGTCCCGGATGGATATCACCGAGTTCGGCTTAGGCGCCTTCGCCGAGGTCTGCATGAATAATGGCGCCGACAAATGTCCGCATGCTTTTAAAGCTAAAGGCCAAAGTTTTTATGCTGCAAACATTGTGCCGTCTGGGGGCCGCGGCCAAACGCAGGGTAATCCGAACGCGATGCCAACCGGAGAAGCGATTGCTGTTCCAGCGCATGAGACACGCCAATACCAATGGCGCAATCTCGAAGGAAAAATCGCCAAGATACAGGGCGATAGAATCACGATTAGAACTGCTTCGGGTGAACTATGGACTATCCAATATGCGGAGGCGTACCAAAAAGCATTCGGCGTTTTTTACAAGCAGCCCCTCAAAGAAGGGCAGCTGCTCGGCGGTGCGGTCCTGGCTTCGGTCTATGATTGGGACCGGCGCGATTTCGACGACCGGTATGTGGCCGACATGAACCGCTACAAATAGCGCTGCAGGCGGAGAAATGCAGGTGTTGTGCGCTGTCAGACATTATGATATAGTTCGGGGCTGTTATGGTTGCATCCGGCAAGAATAATCTGGATAATCTTCTATCGAATAGGGTCGACCCGTCGGCGGGAGACTTTTCTGAGGCGTTGGATGCCGCCTACCGTGATATGAACATTACGATTGCGACTAGCAGGGCACATTACGCCCATAACCTGCAGGCTGATCATTTAGATTATAGTCACGAGGATATTTATGCTACCGCCCAAGAGGCTCTAACCCGAGCAATTGCCGACGAGGAACGAACTGCCCTTATTCTTGGGGCGGGTGGCTGTGGGGACATTCCTCTCGCCGACATAGTGTCGGAGTTCGATAAAACAGTGCTTGTAGATACAGATACGAGTCAAACCGAATGTGCCCTCGGCGCTTTGCCTTTCGCCATGCTGGGCAAAATCAGTCTCATAAAAGCTGATGTAGCAGGTGTAGCGAAAGGTTTTGACCGGGCCTTTGGGCAGGCCTTTACGGCGAAAAACTATAAACAGTACACGCAACGTGCCGCAGAGATACTCCGCGGAATAGACATTACAAAATCTCGGTTTGACCCGGGTCAAAAATACTCGTTCGTCTGCTCTCATTTGCTCGCCACCCAACTAGTGAATATTCCTATTATGTATCTTGGTCCGGTCTCGGCAGAAAGATTTAACAGGTCCTTTGACCCTTTCACACCTAGCGGCGCTGACGATGTTGAATTGGTCGAAGCAATCAGGCAGCAGCTTGTTGACATACCGACCGGCCATATTGATCATTTGCGGCATTTGGTTAAAGATAACGGCACCGTGCACTTTGCCGATACTTTGACGGCGAGAGTAGGTGGGCGATGGTTGAGGGCCTTAACTTCAGATGTGTTTACGCGCATCGATACTAATTTTGACAGGCTCCGCGGAGCTACTACCTGGGAGTTCTGGGCTGATCCTGAGCTAGGCTATCAGGTTGGCAGCTTCGCGCTTGCCCCTAAAGATAAAGTTGTTAGTTAATTTATTCTCTACCGACATATATTTATTGTAATTCGATAAATATCGTGCTTAACTGGTGCTATGAGAAACACCAAGTTATTACTCGTCGATCAAGGATCAACCTTTTTCTTAAAAGCTGCGTTACTGGCTATCGGCCTTGCCGCGCTCGCTATTTGCATTTTTGCACTGCCGCCGGCATGGACTCATGTTCCTGATGAGTATCCTGACATTGCGTATGTGTTTTACGCTATTTTTAGCGCCACATATGTGGCGGTAATTCCGTTTTTCACGGGACTCTACCAGGGATTCTTGCTATTGGAGTACATCGATGAAAACAAAGCTTTCTCGGAAATATCGGTGCGGGCGCTGCGGCGTATTGCTTACTGTGGCACCGCCATCAGTGCAATTTTTGCGGCCATGCTTCCATTCTTTTACGTTTGGGCACAGGCCGATGACGCGCCCGGCCTGATCATCATCTGCATGATTTTGGCACTCGCGCCGTTCGCGGTCGCGGTCGCAGCCAGCGTATTCCAGCGGCTGTTGCGCCAGGCAATTGCCATGAAATCGGAGAACGACCTCACGGTCTAAGGGCGCTATATGATTGTTGTCAATATTGACGTGATGCTGGCAAAGCGCAAAATGAGCGTAACCGAACTATCCGACCATGTCGGCATCACTATGGCAAATTTATCGATCCTTAAAAACGGCAAAGCAAAAGCCGTTCGCTTGTCGACCCTGGAGGCGATCTGCAAGGCACTCGATTGTCAGCCGGGTGACCTGTTAGAGTATCGACCGTAAAGCTTGATAAGATAGTTCTCAGACTGTATGATATTGTCTTAACTTTTATTTAAGATTTAGAACAAGGACAGTATCTTGCCTCAGTATCCCGTGCCGTCACCAATAGAACGGGCTTACGGTTTTGTAGACCCGAACTTTCGAGCCTACATTTTAGCCAAAGGTCGTCACATAAAAACGTTTATGGATATGAGCGAAAGCATGGGTGAGAGCGACCATCCTTTGGTGCGTTATGCGGCAGGGTGGGCTGCGGCAGAATATGCGACTTACCCTCATCCCTCCGATCCAGACCAAATTGATTTAAGCGTCCGAGTCGATGCACTTGATCAGGCCAAAGAACACTGGCGCGAAGCGGAAAAAACAATGCCCGCCCTTCGCCAGACTCAAACCAGTGAAGAGCTTATCGCCCAAGTGCAGAGTATAGAGGTGCGGGTAGCGCAGGCACTGACTTATATACCGATCATGGAAGTCGTGGCGTCATCGCTCAATGGCAATCTATTGGACAAAGAACAAGCCAAGATCAAATGTCGCGAAGTCAAGGCCGCTGCTTTGGAAATAGGCTCCCTTGCCATGAACTTGCCGCACGGTACGGTCGTGGCTCGTAATGCCAAGTCGGGATTGGTCAGCGAAATGGTCTGCGCACTTTTACTGCATACCGGCGAACCCAGCAATCATTTAATCATACCAGCGTCCTTTCGGGAGCGTAACGGTCGCTTCCACGAGAAACGCGCATCCCATTCGGCGATAATGATCGCGCAGCCACATAATAAAGTATCGATTAGGACCGAACCGGGTTGGCGTCCGGTGAACGAGGTTGATTCGAAAATCCTGCGCTTTTACTCCAGAGAGGACTTAAGTTCTAGGCCGACCGACAACCCATATAATACACTTGATGCTTTTATTGATTGGAAGGCGGGTAGGGCATCGCCGGCCACGATTTCGCGTTTGCAAGTAGCGGGACGAAACATGGTGCAACGGCTTGAGGATTACGAATCCGAACGATTGAGACAAAGCCAGTCTGGCGGTAAGTCTTCGAACGCGAATTGATCTGATGGAACGTTAAAATCAGCAGGTTGGTGGAACGACGTAGAGGCCGCCGATCTGGACGGCGCCTAGGTAAGGGTGGGGACTGTCTGTTCTTGGTTCGATTCCACGCACCCGCATGATGGCCTGATGATCCAAGCTTATGTCTTGTATATCGGCTCGTTTGCCTTCACAGAGATGGCCGAGGGCGATTTGGCCGATGTCTAATTTGTATGGCGGTTTCCAGAGCCACAGCATCAGGTCGACGACGGGCAACACGGCCGACTGCTCGTTTTTGGAGTCTGGATCCGTAAATCTAGTTTCGATATGCTGACCGATATAATGGCTTTGTACATGCAATCGGGTCGATGGATCGGAAACGCGCCGCTCACCATTCCGTGTCCGCCATTCGCGCTGACGCCAACGATAACGGATAAAACTGCCGAATATCGTACCCGGCAATAGGGATTGTTCTGTGCCATCAATATTCATCACAGGTGAACCTTCGAGTCCTTGGTGATTGCGGAAATCAATACAATTAACAGTCTTTAAATAACGTCCGTCAACCCGCCAATGATCCCACATGGGGAATCCGAGTACGTTCATATTGGACATAGTTACACCATACAATTGTGGGGTGTAACTGGCAAATGTGCGTCGTCCAAGCCTGCTATTTAACTTGTTTTTTATAGTTTTCGATGATGTTTTTGGCGGCGGGCATGATGCGCTGTTCAAAAGCCGCAGGCGATGCGTCGCCGGCAGCGCTTTGATCAAGGTCAATTTCTATAACAGCGGCCTTGATGCGTACCACTAATTGGTACGAGCGCCGTGCGTTGTCGCTGTCGCCCTCCTGATGTTTGATCAACGATTCATCGCCCAATTTGGTCTGGGATGGTGTATAGAGCCAAATACTGCCCTTTTTACCGTCAAGCCACGCTTTGGCGGCAGTTTCACTCTTGCCTTGCCGGATGGTGATTTCGGAGGAGTCGGATTCGTATACCGGTTCTAGTCTGCTGTTTATCTGCGATCGCCGGCAGCTTCGCTCCACGCCAAGGTCATACCCCTTGGTTACTAGCATGCTTTCGGTGGCAGTAGAGGCTGCTTTCTTGCCCATGAAAGACTCAAAGTCGGCCGCCGTAAATAGCGAACAAGAGTCAATAAGCTGGCCGTACATACCGGGGTATTGGTATTTAGCGTAGCCGAGGGGCGGGCTGGTCATCTTTTTTGTAATCTCATCAACGCCGGCGGACATAATATCGGTGTTGCCGGTTTTCAAAATAACGGCCATTTTTTTATCGGCACGGACCATCGCGGCGTATATGAAGCCGTTCTCATTCGGAGTGTCGACGGTGTATACATCAACGCCATTTACCTGTTTTTTGGGCAAATTGGCCAGGAAGGGCAAGAATTCTGGTGTCAGCGGCGTGGGTGGCTGCGTTACGTACACCCGCGCAAAGGTAATACTGCTCGGCAAGTTTTGGCCGTATACGCAGTAGCTGTTGGCGATAGAGGTAAAATTATCCATGCTTCTGGCTTTTGGTCCGTCGCTGCTGATGGTGTCGGTAACGGTGCGGGGCTGACCATCTTCGCCCAGAACTTGTGTAATGTTCCGGTCAATATAGCTATGCTCGATGCTAAGTGGTTTTTGCAGCGTTTTGACGTCATTTAGTTCCGGTATGCCTTTGACTTTGCTCATCGCACCGTTAAAATTTAAAAGCGAACAGGCGTCATGCATTTTATTGCCGGCATATGAAGGCGCGTCTTTGGCGTAGCTGACCGTAAAGACCTTGGGACCGGTGCTGGCGACCTGGCCTTCTACGGGTATTTTTTGACTGTCGCTCGTATTGTTCGTGCCATTCTTGGCCGTATCCTTGTGGTTTTGAATTATGACGGCACGGATACGCAAGATCGTCAGCAACAATACGATCACGCCTATGACGATCAGGGTTATTTTGAGGCCTTTCGGCATACGCTTTTTTGGCTGCGGCTGCTCTGGAGTGAACGGCTGCGGCGTTGCGGCCGATTGCTGATCCGGCGCATTATTAAAAGAGGGTTCTTGTGGATTCATGCCTCTAGATTACCACAAGTAGTATGATTTTTTATGTTCGATATTGCACAGCCCCCTAACGAGTTGTCGGCCTTCAACAGATGTAGTAAGATAATGAAGATCCACTTTTGGCGCCGTGGCGGAGTGGTTACGCAGAGGTCTGCAAAACCTTGTACACCGGTTCAAGTCCGGTCGGTGCCTCCAATTTAGATTTTCAAACCCTGAGGGTACTAAGGGAATACAAGGGGGATATATGGATAGTGATAGTAGCCAAGGCGGCGGCGATTTCTCGCCGGTTGGGCCAGTGTATACACCTGCCGGCGGCAACAAGCTTGGTAAGTGGTTGATCCCGGCCGTTATTATTGTCGTTGTGCTGGCGGCGGCACTTATATTCTTTGCGCTGCGCGGCGGTAAGGACGATTCGGGAGAAAAAACTACTTCGGGCGATCCTAAAGCTGTCGCAGGATTTTATGACGCGCTAGCTAACGGCGCGAAGCAGAAAAACATCCGGGTTGCCCAGTATCGCACCACCTATGCCACCAAAGCGGACCTTGAAACCAAAAACGATCCCGGTTTTATTCAGTCCAGTATCGGGGAACTGGTTAATAATAAATACCGAGGCGTATACGCCCAGCGGCCATACGACAAAACCGAATTCGACATGGAGCGCTGCATCGACGGCACGGCATATTGGGACGGTTTAGTGTCGGCCGGCGGCTCGGGCCGACCCGCTCCCAAGAACCTGACCGAGGCTAACGAATACCTCAAACAAATGTACAGAGTTACGGAAGCTGGGTCGTTTTCGGTTTGTCCATATATAGGTGTCAGACCGGGCGGCATTATAGACCTAGCACCGGCGCGTATGTCCGATGGGTTCATGCCCGTTACGCTTACCGACGATCAAGCTGCCAATTGGAAAAACAAACTCCAAGCCGCCAATCTATTCACTATAAAAGATGAAGGTGTTGTTGCGCGTAGTGGCAAACAGCTCCGCAAATACAGTTTTGAACCTCGTGGCGACGCCATGACCATTAACGATCAACTCTTCAATATTTTTTATGAAACCGCGGAGATCGAAAAAATTGTCCGCGAACATCCCAAAGCCGAATGGAAATACGAATTCATTTCTATTAACACGGCCAAGAATGGCGGTATAAAGGGGTATTATCTAATGGATGAGCAGACGGGTCTGCCGGTCTATAGCGAATTGACCGGTGTAGGTGAAGACAAGCAAAAAGCAGCGGACCAGCCCGTACGTAAAGCTAATCTTGGTTTTAATAAACAAACCTATCAATATCCCAGTGCGCCGACGATCGAACTCACAACACCCCTTGAGATTCTGGAGTAATTAGACATATAATAGGGAAGCTTTTCTGATAAGCTTCCCTAATGTCCGCGCGGGCGAGTGGCGGAATTGGTATACGCGGCGGACTTAAAATCCGCTGGCTGAATAAGCCTTGAGGGTTCGAGTCCCTCCTCGCCCACCAACTAAAAGAACCGGTTGCAACGACCGGTTCTTTTAGTTACGCGGATAGTATTCCCGTGATATCCATCATTTCTTAAAAGGATCGGGATCTGGGTTCGAGCTGCCCGAGCCGGGATCGCCGCCATCACCGACGTCACCGCCCATTTGTGTTTCCAAAAGAAAGCCAACCTTGGGGGGATTGAGGAGAGGATCAAGATCGGGATCATATCCCTTTTCGTCAAAATCTTCAGTTCCTCCCGAGTAAGGCTCAGCTACTATTTGTCGGCCCAATGCCGTTAATTCCTGTATGTCCTCTGGTAAGAATCGACTTGTAAAAGATTCGGCACGTAGCATATATACGATCCCATGTTATCTGTCATTTGATTATAGCAAAAATTAAATTGTTCCAAAATATCGCCAAGTGGGACAGCGCATGGCCGTGTTTTTTGTTTTAATAAGACGTATGAAAAAACAAAGCGCAGGAATACTGGTTTATCGAAACAAAAACGGGCAAGTGGACGTACTGCTTGGTCATGCCGGCGGCCCGTTTTGGAATAAAAAAGACAAGGGTGCATGGTCGATCCCGAAAGGAGAATGTGAAC
>JARIHD010000012.1 GCA_029288425.1 Candidatus Saccharimonadota bacterium | reverse complement strand
TGGTAATGCCGCCTTGCCGAGCACGAGCCTACATTCGGCAATAGACGAACAAGTACTGAATAAGATGCCCAATCCATTGCCGTTTACTCCAACCATACCGGGGGTGGCTATCGAAGGTTCAACGGCAAATATAGACGCGCGGGGCAATAAAATTAAACCCATAAGAGGCCGACTACTGGATATGGGTAGGCCAGATGAGGTTTTGGTGGGTAAAACGCTGGCCGATAAAAATAATCTAAAAATTGGCGGCAGCTTCACCGTTAAAAACAAGACGCTCAAAGTAGTTGGTATTTTTGATACGGGTGCGATGTTCGAAAATAATCGGGTTATAGCACCATTCAGTACCGTATACGCCTTAAACGACAGCAAGGCCAAGCTTCCTTCGCTGCTCGTGGCGGCGCGGTCCTTGGAATTACTTGATGCTACCAAAAAAGACATTCTCAAAGCCATGAATGACCGCGTCGATGTTCAACCCATGCAACAAGAGGCCGTGCAGGTGGCAACAGGACTCAAAAGTATCGCAACCATTTCATTTATCACGCTTACGGTGGCGCTCACTGCTGCAGGATTGATCATTTTGCTTACAATGCTGCTCGTGGTGCGTGAACGAATCAAAGAAATAGGCATGCTAAAGGCAATTGGAGCAACAAACTTCAAGATCGTCAGCCAATTTATGGTCGAAGCGGTAGTGCTGAACGCCATTGGTGCGGTTTTAGGACTGACGATAGCGGCGCTGGCAAGCAATGTTCTTCTTGATACGCTTATTGCTGGCAATATTCGCTCGGAGGAGGCTGTTGGGCTGGGCGGCGTTTCGTCATTAGTGCCGGGTCAGCCGGTTCATGCCGCACAACAGCTTGCCCACAATATTACTACTTTTATAGATTGGCAATTTATAGTATTCGGCTTGGTTACAGCGTTGGGAATCGCGCTTATTGCCACGCTGGTCCCAGCATTTCTTATTGCAAAAGTAAGGCCAGCACAAATCATGCGAGGAGATTCATAATGATTACGGTAGAGCACCTACATAAAACTTTTAAAACTGGCGATGGGGAGGTAGAAGCAGTTCGCGATGTAACGTTCAAAATCCCTGATGGCTCTTTTACGGCAGTTATCGGAAAAAGCGGTAGTGGAAAAAGCACCTTACTTGGGCTGCTCGGAGGTTTGGATTCGGTAACCTCCGGATCTATCCGCATCAATGATCACGAAATGACCGAATTGCATGACCGAAAGCTGACTCTTTATCGCGGTCGAAATATCGGATTTGTATTTCAGTCGTTTAATCTTATCCCCAATTTAAGCGCCCTTGAAAATGTAATGCTGCCCATGGAATTTGCAGGAGTGCGCCGGAAAGAAAGGTGCGAACGTGCCCAGGAATTACTCGATCTTGTTGGCTTGAGTGCGGGCCAACAAAAAAGACGCCCGGGCAAACTATCCGGCGGTCAGCAGCAGCGTGTGGCCATTGCCCGAGCACTTGCTAACCGTCCGCGTGTTATTTTGGCCGACGAGCCGACCGGTAATTTGGACAGCGAAACGGGTGGGCAAATTATGACGCTGCTCCGCCGGCTCGCCCAGGAGGAACAGGTAACTATTATCCTTGTAACCCATGATATGGAACTGGCAAAACAATGCGACAAGATTCTAACCATAAAAGATGGCAGTTTGCAGTCGTGATGCCTAGGACGAAGGGCTTAAGTCTTCCAACGCGACATCAATCAATTGTTTTTTGGCGGGATTAAAACCGTAAAGTATCCCTGGTGAAAGAGCGAATTTGACATTGATTTGGGCAAGTAATTTAATCAAAGAAAAGTCTTTTAGCTGCTTTAGGGGATGTTTGTCAACTAGTTCACCGTGCCCGATTTTGGCGGCGTAGCCGGCGACGGTGACATATTCGGCAGCGGCTTGGGCCTGAAGATGTTTCAGCTTATCCCACTGTCCACCGGTAATTGCTACGATCGCCGCCTTTTCCTGATCTTCAAAGCCCAGCCGGTGTAATTCGTTGTGAAGCCTCTGGGCTTCGAGGTGCTCGGGACGCATCTTTTTTGGGTTTTTTGGCACTCGGGGTTTCCGTCCTTTTACGACGTCTGCCAATGGCTGTGCGTCCCTTTGTACATTCTCCAGGTGTTGAGAGAGTAAGTTGCCTGTTATTCTTCTAGCCGTATCAACGGAATGACTTCGTAGTGGAACGCCCATCATTGTGCGAAGATCATTAAGGAGCTCTTCATATTTCCACTCCCACTGTTCATCGGGTGCAAGTGACCGCGTAAACGTTCGAAGCTCCCGACGAAGTGGCTCGAGTCGCTGTTCGCTGTCCAACAGGATGAGTGATTGCAGCACCGATGGGTTGATCTGATCGGGATCGATGAGGCTGTACGGGAAAACCGTAAAGTCCGGGTCGCGGCCTACAATCAAAACGGATGCCTCGGCCAGATGAAGGATATTCGTGGCTGTAAGGTTGAGCAAGTCCAGGTCGTGTCTCTCTTGCTCTTTATACCCTTGTTCGCAGCGTTGGCCTAACTGTTCCAGTACCAAAAAAGATGTGGTGTCGCCGGAAAGATCTATGATCGCTCGTAATTGCTCCCTTGATTCGCTCGGGGAGCGGCGCGCAAAGACATGGCTCTCGACCTCACCTTTTTTGCGTTCAACACCAACCTCATTAAAAATCTTCAAAATTTGGTCGGTACTGCCTGTTTCAGCCTCCAACCGTTCAAACTGCGCGAATATTCTTTCGGCAGTAATATACTCCAGAAGAGCTACGGTAGTTGTATCGATCGGCGCTGCTTCTATGCAGTGGTTGCTGATTCTTCGTAGCAAGTCCCTTCTGAGAGTAGAATTTTCTGCGCCGTCATAATGCGCGAATAAGTCTTCTATTGTTCGTGTGGTTTCAGAGAGCGCAGCGTAGGCATGTTTTGCATGAGCGATGTCTTCATCGATGGCTTCCGGTGAAAGGGGGATGAACGTCCCGTTGTACCTGTTATATAGGTCGTATAGTATTTTTGTACATGTGGTCAGTTGCGACCGATCGTCAGACTCAACCCTTACTTTCCCCCAGACGCTGAAGGCAGCATACATCTCTTGATCGATATGGCTCTGGCCGGGGTTATCCCGCATTCGCCGCCCGATATTCTCTCCCTGGACTTCTCCGTCGGTTCCTTCCCTAAATTCTCGCATATCCTGACGGGTCGCTTCCAAGCGACAACGGAGGCTCAGCATATTGTCCAGCGCCGGCTGTCCTATCAGCTCTATCGTTTCTTGAGAGAAAGGATGAATTGGTTCTGCCAAGGGAGCTTCTGACGGGCTTAGTGCTTCATGGTGCTGCAGGTTTTCGTTTGTCATTACACCTTTTTAGCCGTTTTCAGCAAACAAAGCAAGTAATTTATCTATATTGCTTTTCGTATTGCCGCAAGGTTCGCAAATAACTGGCGGATCTGACTAATTCGCTGACAGTTGCTAGACTAGAACTATGGGCGTGCAACTTTTTATTGGTACATCGGGATGGCATTATAGTGACTGGACGGGTACTTTTTACCCCGAAGGTGTGTCGGGCTATAACGAGCTGACATATCACGCGCGTTTCTTTAATACGGTTGAAAATAATTCCTCGTTTTATCGGATGGCAGGCGAGCAAACGTATAAGTCATGGCTTAAGAAGACGCCCGATAATTACAAATTTTCCATCAAACTGAATAAGCAGATTACGCATGGCAGTAAGCTAATACTTTCGGATAGCGTGCGCACACAGGTAAAATATATTCTGGATACGACCCAAGTGATCGGGCCTAAAATGGGAGCTCTATTAGTTCAATTGCCGGCCAGTTTTAGATATGACCTTGAGCGACTTGACATATTTCTGGCATTTTTTACCACAGAGGTTCGTACGCGTATCCATACATTTGACCTTGCTATAGAATTTCGCAATAAATATTGGTTTACGAATGATACCTACGCACTGCTGCGTAAGTATAATGTTGCGCTTGTAGCAGCGGATTCGTCACGTTACCCGGGTGCGCGTGAGCTAACCGCAGATATTGCCTATATTCGCATGCATGGACCGACGAAATTGTTTGCGTCATCGTATTCGGATGCACAGCTACAAGAGCTGGCTGGATATATTCGAAGCATTATGGCCACGGTTGAGCGAATATACGTATATTTTAATAACGATTTTCATGGCTATGCAATCAAAAACGCGCAGACGCTTCAACGTAAATGCTATGATATTACTAAGCATAAGTAATAAAGCCGACAAAAGTTAGACGGTAGCATTTTATCAGAATATGATTTTCTTGCAGTATAAAAATCAACAGTTATACATAAAGACTTTGATGATAATGTTTATATAAAGAAAGAAAGCTATTGTTATGATTGCGATTCCATCATTATTGCTCGGTGCCATTTTGGCCACAGTCGGTGTTCTTCTATTTTACCCAGCCACAAATGAGGCCGATATGAGCATAAAGAAATCAATTTTAATGATGACCCCGGCAATTATTCTGATGTTGGGCGCTATTTGGTATTTTCTTGCCAGTTTGCGTACGTTTAAGCCCGGCCTTCGCTTGGCATACATTTTGCTTTCAATAGGTATCTTTTTGTTGCCCATCCCGACCGTGCTTCTCGTCTTGGCGCTATCTTTTCCGCAGGTATTTATCTCTCAAATTGAGCTGATCAGGTATATCATAATCATTTCGTTTATTCTAGCGGCAACTATGATGTATGCCGGGACGGTACTGTTCGCACGCTTACTGACCGTTAAGCGTTTAGTGATGAAGAGTGTCATTTTATTCGTGTTGGCAATTGTGGCCGCCCTGATTTCTGTTAAGTTTTTAAAAGGCGCTACTGTTTCTGTGGCAAAACTTGGCCTCCAGTCTTTGGCCGCAAGCACGGTTATAGCTCTGGGCGCAGCCCTATTCGCCATTCGCATCAAACGGACGTTGGGCGCAATATACACCTCCGCAATGAATTGGCTTATTGCGGCTTTTATAGTGCTCACCTTCGATTATGCGACGAATGTAATCTTATCTCTTTGGCCGGAAAAGTTTATTAGCTATCTGGATTATTCTGACTGGCCACTCGTGCTAATGGGTACTGCTTTTCTTGCTGCTGGATATCTCTTTTGGCGAAGCGGACGAATGGCAAGGGTTTCCGATACGGCAACATATTTAGATTCCGTGATTCATGTCGCGCAAATGGTTTCCGATCCAAAGACAATTGACCCCACTTTAGACAGAATGCGTGTTATTACTGCAAAGAGACGGGGCAATGATGAGCTTACGGCAAGCGAAAAAAAGGAACTCACAGAAGTGTATCTAAAAATCGAAGAACATCTGATAAGCCATGACCCGCTGCGCAAGATTTCTAAAAGTGATCTACGGGGCACTCTTTCTTACGACTTTCAGCAAGTTTTGTCAGAATACGGTTCCGCCAAGAAAACGAGTGCTAAAACCGATATGTAAGGAGGTTTTATGTTTATGAGGTACTTAAGACTGGGGGTTGTGGTGGTCGCCATGGTGGCCGCGGCTATATTCGGATTTGGCAGACCCGCAAGTGCCATTGTTAATGGTACCGTAGATAACGGCCGCCACCCCAACGTTGGCGCACTTTTCTTTGAGTATAATCCCGACAACCCCGGGGTCGATCGTGCTTGCAGCGGCACATTAATTTCACCGACGGTATTTCTAACAGCCGCTCACTGTGACCCAAGCCGTAATACAAGCAATGACGAGGTTTGGGTTTCTTTTGATGATGATGTTGAGCCGACTACAACTGCAACGTCGTTGCACCGCGGCGTTTTTATTGGACATCCGGATTATGACAGTTCTTTCGGTAATGGCACCCAGGATGTTGCAGTCGTACTGCTGGATAATCCTATTACGTCAATAACTCCGGCAACATTGCCAACAGAGAACCTATTGACTCAGTTGAATAATAGCGGGCAGTTATCAAACCGGCAATTTACCGCTGTCGGATATGGAGTAAGTGAGGTCATATTGGGTGATGGCGGAACGCCCCGAATAGTTGTTGATGGTAGTCGTCGTTTCGGAGTGGAAGGATTTAACGCACTGAGCGCCGATTGGCTACGGCTCTCCAATCTTCCGAGTCATAATGAGGCAAGTACTTGCGCTGGTGATTCCGGAGGGCCTCATTTTTTGGGGACTGGCGACAACGAAACCAACATAGTAGTTGCCAATACGGTTAAGATAAACGGGTTTTGCAATACCAACAGCGAAGCTGTTCGTCTTGATATCCCTTCCACGCGTCAATTCTTGGCACAATACGTTACACTGCCGTAAGGTATTAGGGCCTTATCTGAGGTTTATGGCACGGTCGTTGCCGTAATAACTATTCTTGCGGATATAATTTACCTAAAATATGCGTCAAGGTATCTATTTCTTGCGGTGTCAACGCATCAAAAAGATCGCACTTAGAAAAGAAGAACATAGCGGCCTGTCGAGTACGTTCGCCTTTGTCTGTAAGTGTAATGACCTTGGCGCGACGATCCTGAGGCGATTCGCTACGCTCTAAAAATCCTTGGTTTACCAGTTTGTCTACTATGCCGGTAACGTTTGAGGCGTCGCATCCAAGCCTGGCTGTTAGGCAGTGCATTGCAGGACTTTCTTTGCACGCATCTAGCAGACAGAGCGTCAATAGTTGCATGTATGTCAAGTCAAATTGGTCGGCCGTTTTGGCAAAGGCTAGCTTTAACGGAATAGAGGAGCGAATCAGTAGCCATGCAGGATTTTCTCTAGCATCGTCTTTCACGTATATTAGTTTATCACACAAATATTGTAATATGCAATGTTTGACAAACTAAACCTTTTACTAATACAATCATTCGAGAATAGAAAGTAAAAGGTACTTACATGAAAGAAAAATCGCGCTGGCTCATTTTTGGCCTGATGGCAGTCACACAATTTATGGTCATATTGGATACGGTAGTTGCGAATGTAGCCCTGCCTATTATCAAAGAAGCATTGCATTTTAGCGACAGCTCTTTGCAGTGGGTTGTTACGGCATACGCGTTGGCATTTGGCGGTTTTTTGCTGCTCGGCGGTCGTGCTGCCGACCTTTTTGGGCGTCGACGGGTATTGCTTATAGGTATGATTGGATTCACTGCTGCATCCTTGTTGATTGGGCTTTCGCAGAATGAAATCCAGCTCATAAGCCTTCGCGTTTTGCAGGGACTTTCGGCGGCGCTCATGTCTCCCGCTGCGCTTTCTATGGTGCTTACCGCTTTTCAAGATGAGCGTGAACGTACGAAGGCACTAAGCCTTTGGACGATAGTGGCTGCAGGCGGCGGCGCGGTTGGTCTATTGCTCGGCGGTGTGCTGACGCAATATCTTGACTGGCGCTGGAACTTCTTTATTAATGTGCCCATTGGCCTGATAGTAGGGTGGTGTATTTACAAGGTCGTGCCCAAGCACGCGGGCGAAGAGCGCTCACATAAACATTTGGATTTACCTGGGGCGGTACTTGTCACGGGTGGTTTGATCGGCTTTGTGTACGCGGCTGAACTCGCCGTTAAAGATGGCTGGACAAATATTACGACATTGGGGTTATTTGCCGCAGCCTTGTTGCTGATGGCCGTATTTGTTTTCAACGAGGCGCGCAGCAAGTCTCCGCTGGTGCCGCTATCGATATTTAAAGTACGTAATGTAACGGGGGCGAATCTTATTTTGGCACCAGTGGCGGCTGGTATGATG
>JARIHD010000083.1 GCA_029288425.1 Candidatus Saccharimonadota bacterium | reverse complement strand
TTGGCTTTACAGCGGTAGAGCGGTTCGTGGACGACCACGACTTTAGCGGCTGGACCGACAAAAAGGACCTCAAATGCCACTTAGCAACGGCGCAATTAGGCGATACCAAAGTAATCGTCATCAAACCCACCACTTTTATGAACCTTAGCGGGGAAGCAGTGCAGGCAGTGGTGCATTTTTATAAGATCAATCCTGGCAGCATCGTCGTCGTACATGACGAACTAGACGTACCGTTCGGTCAGATCCGCACCCGCGTCGGAGGCGGCAGTGCAGGGCACAACGGCATCAAATCAGTCACGCAGCACTTAGGCGAACAATACGGCCGCGTACGCATTGGTATCGGCCCTAAAACGCATGAGCAAATGGACAGTGCCGACTTTGTTTTGGCCAAATTTTCGACGGCCGAACAAGATCAGATCAAAAATTTGACCCGTGAAGCGAGCGCCATCCTGAGTGAGTACGCTTTTAGCGGCGAATTACCGCATGAGACGCGGTCGTTTATTGTGTAGAGTGCGCAGCCGAAGAGAATAGATGGCCGTCTAGTGCGAGCGTAGCAAACTGTTTGGTGGTAATACGACTGGTATTAATAACGTCCATCATCGTAGCATGTAGACCCATCGAGTCGGCGAATAATTGATTATTATGTGCACCCATCTGAAAACGTGGTGCGCCCAATGATCCTAACGTAGCACCTACAAGTGCCTGATCGGCGTCCAAATGCAGATATGCATTTTGATGTTTTTTGGACAGTTCGGGTTTTACTCTATAGATTTGACGCAATTCATCGGTAATATGCACGGCATCAGCCCAGCGCTCAACACCAATAAGCGAAACCATTCCTATCGCCGCGCCTACTTGTGCCAATCCAAAGCCATCACTCTTTTCACTCTTTGGAGGCTGCGAGTACTGTTCAAGCAAATTTATTTCCATCTGTACCGACATAAGCTTCAGTTTGTTGACTATTTCGGACAAGGGATTGCCATTGTTGCCACTAAAGGTGTTAAAGGTGACTGTATGCTTTGGTAGTAAACGACGGTGAGGCACCGGGTTGCCGCCGTAGAAACTTATAGGGCATTCGCTTAACCGGGCGAGATTGTCCTTTAGGCCCTTTGGTCCTACGTCACCATAAATAGTCATGCCGTCCGCATGGGCAGCCCAAAACTCGCCAACTTCGCCCATATCCTTCAAAAAAGAAGGTGCCTCATGCAATGGCTGCAGTGTTACAGGATGTCGCAAATCCATCCCTTCGCCATCAGGGATGATCCACTCATTAAGGGGTTGGATTTCTAAGCTAGGAGGAGGCGTAGCGCCTAAGCCTTCTGGGGCACCGAATGTTCTCATAATCTAATTATAACTTTTAAACAATAAAACTAAAAATAGGCCAACAAGAGGGGGTGGGCACCGCTTGTTGGCCTATTTTTGGAGACATACCGGTCCCGAAGGAACGCCATATCTCCATTTGAATCCCGAAGGATTCTACCCTTTAAGCCCACCCAGCGAAGCGTCATGCACTAAACTCCAAAAGTGATGCGCCGGTCCAATGGACCATCTGTAGGGACTCGCTCTTTGAGGACCACCAGGATCCTATTGTGACAACGGGGTCACAACGGGATGCTTAAAGGGGTTAGTATGTTTTAGAACGCGTGTCTGTCCCTTTGTGAGACAAGCGCCGCAAGGATTAGTGGAGGGTAACAACTTTTCCAAATGGCACGCTCTAAAACAATCTAACAGTTGTTAGAATGGGGGATATAAGGTGCGTAAAACGCCTCATGGACGCTTACAGGTTGTAATTCTAGCAAAAAGATGTCCTCGTGTCAATACTTTTTAATGAATTTGACTAAATTCCCAGTAACTTTGATTATTATTTTTACCATAAGCTTGTTGACATTTGGGACGAACCTTGGGCAAAATCCCCGGTTATGAATACGAAAAATCAAGGTACAGACCATACTATACAAAGTAAAGCTGTAGATATCCCCGATGTTCTGCTACAAATTCCAGATCCACCCAAACAATTATTTGCTTTGGGCTTCGCAGATAACCTGACGGAATGCCTACAGACACTTATGGTGGCGATTGTCGGCAGCCGCAAAGTAACCGCGTATGGTAGGACAGTGACCGAGCGGCTAGCCGCTGCACTCGCAAGGGCAGGAGTGACAATTGTGAGCGGACTCGCAATAGGGGTTGATGCCATCGCGCACCGGGCCGCACTGGAATCGGGTGGCCGCACGTTGGCAATTCTGGGCGGGGGTCTAGACAATATTTATCCGGCGGCCAACCAACAGCTCGCGCAGCGCATATTGCAGCAGGGCGGGGCAATACTATCCGAATATTCGGACGACATGCCAGCACTGCCGCACCAATTCGTAGCCCGCAACCGGTTAATTTCGGGACTATGTCGGGCGGTTATTATTACTGAGGCCGCAGCGAAAAGCGGCTCGCTGCACACAGCGGCGTTTGCGTTAGAGCAGGGCAAAGAAGTCCTGGCTGTCCCGGGCAGCATACTAAGCCCTTCGTCCGAAGGAACAAACCAGCTTATCAAAACGGGTGCGACGCCCGTTACAAACATCCAGGACATCCTTGATGCACTTGGCATACAGCGGAAAATCAGAATCGCAAAACCACGAGGTGCTAATGCTAATGAGCAGCTCGTCCTGGACCTGCTCTTAAAAGGAGACCAGGATGGCGCCGCTCTTCTGGCAAAAAGCGGCCTCGAAACGCCGCTCTTCAATCAAACCCTCACGATGCTGGAAATCACCGGTAAAATCCGCTCATTGGGAGGTAATCAGTGGACCATTTCCGCCACGGGTTAAGTTGATCTATGATGCGATACCCAAAGCTGACAAGGCGGATTTTAAGACGTCATGCGCGTGATGTAGTTCTTCAACGGTTCCAGATTTATATGCTGTCGATATAGTATTACTATTTGTTCTTTTATGCTCAAGACGGATCAAGCTAGTTAGTTCCAGACCCCTTGCCACAACTCCTCCAAACGGCTGAATTTCCCCGTCTTTCTTAAGCCAGGAAGTAGCCTCGGGGCCCAGAACACTCCCGATGTGCTTAAATCTTTGGCCGCTATTGAATCGTCGGAAGGCAATAGCTTCTTTCAAAAAAGCATCGCCAATGGCATCCTCATCGTCCCCACGTATATGCGCACAGGACTTTAGCAATATATCGTGAGCATACACAATCAACGGAGAATCACGCCTACTCGCGTTAGGCTGAAAATGCAATTTAATGTATGAGCCGCCAGGGCAGGTTTGTTCGCCCGCTCGCTGTTGGCGCACCTCGCGTAGGCGGCTAGCTAATCTACCTTCATTTTCTGGCGGCGGGACGACAGGTGCATATTCAAGGCAAGAGCGTTCATCCATATCAATATGCACATACGGCAGGGTAGCCGTTAGACCCACAATTTGACCCCAATAGTCCTCTCCAGTCAGAGACAAGGATTCGACGCTTGATGTACTCATAATTATTATTGTCATAATGCCACATTCTGGCATTCGACTCAAATATTTTTTAAAATGTGCTTGCTTTTTGGGGCGAGGGTTGCGTATAGTGTGCGCTTGCGTGTAAGCTAAGGTATACGAAAGTAAGCATGAGCAAAAACCTAGTCATTGTTGAGAGCCCGGCGAAGGCCAAGACCATCGAAAAATATCTGGGCAAAGATTATACGGTCAAAAGTAGTTTTGGCCATATTCGTGACCTACCCAAAAAGGGTCTCAACATAGATATCGACAACAAGTTTACTCCTTCTTATGAGATCAATCCCGACAAAAAGAAAGTCGTTGCCGAACTGCGCAAAGCCGCCAAAGAGGCCAGCGACGTCTGGCTTGCAAGCGATGCCGATCGTGAAGGAGAGGCAATCGCCTGGCACCTGACACAGGCCCTTAAACTAGATCCTGCCAAAACCAAACGCGTTGTTTTTCATGAGATTACCAAATCTGCCATTGATGAGGCCATCAAAACGCCTCGAACCGTCGATCTCAAACTGGTAGACGCCCAACAGGCTCGCCGCGTACTCGACCGTCTGGTAGGGTATGAACTATCACCAGTACTCTGGAAAAAGGTCCGCACCGGGCTGAGTGCAGGCCGCGTACAGTCCGTCGCCGTCCGCCTGATTGTCGAGCGCGAACGCGAAATCCGCGAATTTCAGCCTGAAAGCAGCTTTAAAGTAGTTGCCGTTTTCCTTATAGAAGGCCAGGAACTTAAAGCCGAGCTCGCCACCAAACTAGCCACCAAAGACGACGCACGTGTCTTCCTGGAAGCTGCAGCTCAAGCCATTTTTACCGTCGAAGACATTGCCACCAAACCCGGCACCCGCAGCCCGGGCGCACCCTTTACCACCAGCACCCTCCAACAGGAAGCGGCTAGACGGCTCGGTTACGGCGTCAAGCAAACAATGACACTTGCGCAGCGCCTGTACGAAAATGGCCATATCACCTATATGCGTACCGATAGCACTATCTTGTCAGGTTTTGCCATCAAATCCGCCGAAGAGTTTATTAAGCGGGAATACGGCGACAATTATCATCAAATCCGGCAATTCAAAACCAAAAATGAAAATGCCCAAGAGGCCCACGAGGCCATCCGCCCGACTGATTTCAGTAAAATACAGGCTGGCGACGATTCGGGGCAGCAAAAACTTTATAATCTTATCTGGCAGCGGGCATTAGCAAGCCAGATGGCACCGGCGCAAACAGAAAAGACAGAAGTCAGTATTGGCCTGTCAAATCGCAATGAAAAGCTGCTTGGCAAGGGCGAGGTCCTCAAATTTGACGGTTTTATGAAGGTGTATGGGGGCATCAAAGATGACACTATTTTGCCACCTGTCAGTAAAGGCCAAAAAATCGACCTGCATGTCATGACCGCCACCGAAACTTTCACGCGGCCCCCCGCAAGATATTCGGAAGCGGCCTTGGTTAAAAAACTGGAGGAATTAGGCATAGGACGCCCAAGCACCTACGCACCCACCATTTCAACCATCCAGGCACGCGAATACGTCGAAAAGGCTGATCTCGAAGGCAAAGAACGCCTCGTGCAAACCCTATCCCTTAAAAGTGGCACGGTGACCGAAGAAGAAGCAACCGAAACCACCGGCGCGGACCGCGGCAAACTCCTTCCGACACCTCTTGCCGAAGTAACAACTGACTTCTTGGTCAAATACTTTCCCAGTATTGTAGATTACGATTTCACAGCAACCGTTGAAGGCCAATTCGACCTTGTCGCAGAAGGCAAAGAAACGTGGTACAAGATGATTGGTGATTTCTATAAAGACTTCCATCCCCTTATTGCTGATGTCGCCGATATCTCACGCAGCGAAGTTTCGCAGGCTAAAGAACTGGGCATAGATCCCAAAACCAAAAAACCGATCCTGGCCCGTTTTGGCCGCTATGGCCCCATGCTACAGCGTGGTGCAACCGAAGACGAAGAAAAACCTACATTCGCCCCGCTGCCGGCAAATACAACGCTTGAAACGGTCACCCTGGAACAAGCCCTCACTATGTTCGAACTGCCGCGCAAGGTAGGTACAACCGATGACGGCCAGGAGATCAAAGCCAATATTGGTCGCTTTGGCCCATATATCCAAGTCGATAAGACATTTGTATCCATTAAACCGCTTGACCCTTTTAGTATTACCGAATCAGAAGCCCGCGACCTCTATAAAGCCAAGCTCGAAAAAGACGCCAACAAATACATCCAGGAATTCGACAGCGGCATCAAAGTCGTCAATGGACCCTACGGGCCTTACATCACCGACGGCAAAAAAAATGCCAAAATTCCCAAAGATGTCGAACCGGCCAAACTCACCGAAGAAAAATGCAAAAAACTTCTAGACGAAGCGCCGGCAAAGAAGAAATTTGTCCGACGCCGCAAAAAGACCGCCTAAAAATTAAGGCGGTCTTTTTTTCCTGTGAACTAAAAATTAAATAATAAAACTTTTCCACAATTTTGTATCTTGAGCAACATATTTTGTGGTTATATTTAACAACACAAATGCCAGGGAGGTGTCCATTTCGTGATACAATAAACATTATAGAGACAATGTTTGACTTTTACATTTATAAGTTTTATAATACTGTGAAACGCCAATTAATTTAACAGATAGGGAACATGTTCATGGCAGACAGCCAATCTTCTAAACCAGTGCTCAACACCGAACAGTACGTCCAGGATATTCTTAGCAGTATCGAAAGAGAACGCGAACGCGAGATTATTGCACGTCGTTTTGGTCTGTTTGATCGCAAAGAAACATTGGAACAAATCGGGGAGCTGCTTGGTATTACCCGTGAACGTGTACGCCAGCTCGAAAAGTCAGTTGTCGCGCGCCTGAAAGCATCAGCAGGGCAGGGTGAACTACCCCATATCCAAGATGTGGAAGCGACACTTATTGCCGTCCTCGAGGAGCAGGGCCATGCCGCTCGCGTAAGTACACTATCTGAACTCGTTACCGGCGAAAATTCCCGCACCGACCAATCCCGCGTAGCCTTTTTGGCATCGCTTTGCCCTAAGCTTGTCGTCATTGAGGACAATGACCACTTCCATTACGCCGTTGGCCTGGCCAGTGTCCGCGACGAAAAATCTATGAAGGCAGCGGTGGCAAAGATCGTTGACGCCATTAAAAAGATAGGCGAGCCAAGCGCCATCGAGACGGTGGCCAAGGCCGTTAGTCTAGGCAAAGCCGCCGAGGCACGCGCTCTCGCCAGCCTCTCGAAAGATCTCGCAACTCTGGGTGGCCGTTGGGGTCTTATTAAATGGCCTATGGTCAACCCAAAAAATATCCGCGACAAAATCTATGTCATACTGAAAGACCACGGCAAACACATGCACTTCAATGAGATCGCCGAAGCAATTAAAGCCTCGGATTTCAAACGTAAAGACGTCACCACCCAGGCCATCCACAACGAACTCATCAAAGACAAACGATTCGTACTCATCGGCCGCGGCATTTACGCACTCAAAGAGTGGGGCTATGCCAAAGGCACCGTCGCTGACATCATTTCAGAAGTCCTGCGTGAAGCAGGTGAGCCGCTCCACCGCGACGAGATCGTTAAGCGCGTCCTAAAGAGCCGCTTCGTCAAAGAAACCACTATTCTGCTCAATCTACAGGGCAAAACCCAGTTCAAGCGCGTTGCAAAAGCCACCTACACACTCGAAGAACAAAACGGCGCCGCCTAAGCAAACGACACTCCGCCCAAGCATCCAGACCCAAGGATTCGTAGCTCTCAACGTTTACGCGTGAAGGGCGCGGCCCTTACTTGATCAATACTCAAAATACGACCTTTCCCTTGCGTCGTCTTATGCTCAAATGCGGCGATCCCCAGATACTCCCCATTATCTCCTTGATGCAAAGGCAGTAAAGCAGTCGCTAGTATTTGGTCATCTACGGGGTCGGGCCCAAGCCGACCTTTCAGTTGCTCGATAAAGTACTCCCTGGACACCGAAATCCTACCCGCAGCCGCCAGCTCCGCTGCCACTTCGGTAATAATCCTGCGTAAGTGCTGGACAATCATTGATGTCGGCTCGCCGACCGACTCTGCAGCCGGACTGGCTCCTGAAACGACTTCTTTGGCGTTATGCGGGCGAATAGTAAAGGACATTACGCCGTCGATACGGCGAGACGTCACGTTTTTGTGGTGATGAATCATCTCGAAGGTTAGCATTCGCATTGCCGGATCGTACAATATACCCGACTTTTTGCAGTGCGCCTGGACAACACTATAGACATCCTTCATTGCAAAAGATGTAAAACCCCGCTTAGATGCCATGCCATAAGCAACTCTATAGGCCTCCTGGAAAAAGTTTGCCAGCCGCTGCCGCTCAGACTCGTCGCCACCGTACAACACCAAATTGGCTTCACTCAATACCAAAGCCCCATGCACCTGCTGCGCCGCAACACGCAGTACATCTTCAGGAGGTCGCCAATCCAGAGCCTGTTTAAAGCTATGTGCCACGGAACCAAGTGATTTAATCTTAACATCGTCAGAAACTAGAGTCGCTTCAAGTAATTGCCGCGTTTTTAGCACATTGGTCTGAAACCTTTCGTCGACCAATGGGCCTTCCGCAACCGCTTTCGGAACTATTACCGATGGCCCCGGAGCGTCAGGCAAGGAATGTGACGGCCGGGGCTCCATTTCTGCGCTTCGGAGCGGCGCCAACACCTCCTCCCTCATTTCTACAGCCGAGGGCTTATACCTTATCATCTTTTTAGGGTTATCATCCTGTAGCCTGAAAACATCAACAGCAGGATGACAACCTAAAAGTTTTATTACCCGTGGTCCGGTCCTGCTGAAATACGAATTTCCACCCCCGTTTCTACTACGCTTAATCTCATCATGAAGCCGGCTTAGCGGAAATACCAGCCCCTCGCTCGCGCATAACTTACCGAGCGCGGTTTCAACCTGTACCATGAGCCGGTGCCAACCCTGCCTTTGGCTTTCATCAACAGAAAGTACCACTGCATCGTACCAACGTAAAGCACGCGGATCCTGCAAAAGGGCAGCGATAAGCGGAGCAATTTCTGCATCAGTAACAAACGTGTCATTTTCTTCTTGGAGGGCGTGGCGGGCAAGGGTTTTTATGTTTTTGAGCCGTCCTTGTTGACCGACCACCAGTCCGTCGATAAGCGCTTTTGTTTCGAGGTTGGGCTCAATGCTAGCAAAATCCACTTCAGCTTCTCGGCCCACCGCGCTTAACCCGGCAACTTCAGAGACGACACAGGAAGCAGGGGATTGTTCCACGACAACAACATCCGGTCGCTCATCAATAACTTCTTCAGGCACACGAGGCACAAGGGAATACTGCGGACTATTTGAAGGGTCGGCAGCACGTTCGTACATAAGTATACTGATGATACACTAGTTCACGATAATCGCAAGTGGCTATCTACATTTATGATACAGAACAATATACGAACATGCATGACGTCGTCTTATGCTCGCAGCACGGATACACGGCAAGGCAGTTTTCGTAGACCGGAAAGCCAGAAAAGGTAGGGCAATACAAAATATTTTTAGAACACGGCGCACGGGAAAGGACAAATAAAGCACTGGAATCGGCCTGGCAGTCATGGCAAAAGAGTGCCATCATAGACGTCGCACAATATATCTTTTACGACTCTATATTAAGATGTAACGACGCTAAACTATTACCCCTACTGTAGGGGAGTTAGTGTCGTTTTCCGGTAACGCTTCGGGTTTGGGCTTATTCCAATACGTATTTGTGTATATATGCGCCCTTAAAGCCCGTAAGAACCCTAGGAAATAGGCTTCCTAATCACGGACATCGCTGAAATTCCCGGCACTTACTGAGAAAATTTGCTTTCTGTTCGGTTTCCTTGCACTTTATGCATTCTCAAATGTTGTAAGTATCTGATAATTTGACTTTTCCACAGTTATGTCGTGAAAATATTTGCTTTTTTGACATTTTCATATTTTATTATATATCCCTTCCCACTCCCTGCTTCCCTTGTATTTTTTTGACATTTGATAAATTTCAGTTGCAAATATATTTTTTCAGTAAGACACTAATGTAAAACATATATGAACAAAATACGAACTATAAGGGAAGAGTGGTAGGGCTATTTATAATATGCGCGGTGCTCTACGCGTACATCGATATATTCACGAGGTGTTTTCTTTTGCGATTCCAAATACTGCTTGGTCGCCAGATAGGTCCCCGCCTCTTCCCTGGCATCGCCATGCAGGTTAAACTTTACATAATACCCCGCCTTTTCGGTACGCAGGTGCAATTCATTGGTGCCAAGCGGAAGATTAAGTGATGTGATGGTGATCTTTTTGGATCTTAACTGGCCCGTCACTTCTTGAATAAACGCCACTACATTCTTTGGCAGGGCGATGTCACCCGTTTTAATATCCAGGCCACTTTCGTCGTTTACCACCGGCACACCTAAATCATCGAGCCTTGCCACTTGATTGCCAGCGATCAATGCCCGGCCGCTGGCGTCCAACACATACATGCCGCCTTTACCGACCAAAATCATTTTGGGAATGGAGGGCTGAATATACACCTTTGGGCGGGTTCCAATGATCGGCAATGAGACCGACACGGTCTGTAGCTCAGGAAATTGCGCTTTTAAGTCATGACTAATTTTGGCAGTATTTACGGTCAGTTTATTGCGGTTGATGGGAGATCTAAATGCATCGTGCACAGCCGCAACATACACCGCTTTTTCCCGTAAAAATAGCTGGCCCGAAGGCACCCCAACGGACTCAACAAGCGCCTTATCGCTTAACTGCATAAAGAACAGGCCGACGAGCAATACTACTCCTGTAATAATGAAATTAGGCGCGTGCTTCCGCCATGACCGAAAGCCGCGTTTTTTGGACACATCCGACCTTTGGTATTCGACGTCGCGCACCTGCACACCTTCTCGCACCGAACGATTTGCGTGGTACGAAAACACCGCACCTTGACGTGTCGGAGTCTGGGGCGCACGCGTACGCCGCTCGGGTTGTGTTGACTTTTTTTTCTTAAATAACATTGTTTATTTTCTTCTTGCCCTTGGAATTCTGAGATCGATTTTTATGCGGCTTCTTCTAATAATAACATTGCCAGCCGCTTAGCCGAATCTGGCTCGCTGAATTCGCTGAGGGCTTTGCCGATCATTGCGGCTTTTGCGGGATTGTCGAAGAGCTCTACTAAAGGCGGCATAAGGGCATGATCGTCTTTTTTGAGCTTGTCTTCGGTGACGAGCTTGATTGCGGCACGCTCCTGCAGCACTTTGGCGTTTTTTGTTTGGTGCCCGCCAGTAAGCATGGGATTAGGAACCACGATGCAGGCCTTGCGTTGAGCGGCGAATTCGGCAATACTTGTTGCGCCTGCACGTGTAATTATTACATCGGCTGCACCACTGTACAGGTGCAGATTAGTTACAAACCCTTTTACATGCACCCGCTTTAGGTCTGCGGGCTTCAGCAAGGATTTATACAGTTGTCGCAAGTCGGTTTCAAGCTTCCGACCAGCTAGCTGCACCACCGAAAGATCGGGATAGCGGTCCAGCAGCTCCTGCAGACAAATGGCGACCGCGTCATTCAAACGCTTTGCGCCTAACCCGCCCCCCGTCACAAGCAGCAACCGGCCTTTAACAGGTACGCCAATCTGCTCACGTGCAGCAATAACCTGGGCAGCGGTAAACGGCTGGTATTCATGCGAAATTGGCACGCCCACCATGACCGTCTTTTCTTTGGGATAATTATAAATATCCACTGGCAATGCTACAGCATGTTTTCGTGCCCAGCGCGCAATTATACGATTAGCGAGTCCCGGTAAAGCGTCGGAATCATGAGTAATGTACGGAATGCGCAGCACTGCAGCAGCCAGACCAACCGGCACACCCACAAATCCCCCTTTCACAAAAATCACATCTGGTCGTTCTCGCTTAAGCAGCCAAAAACTTTGCCACAACCCCGCTGCTACATAGAAAATATCCCGGAGGTTAAGCGCCATGGTATGAAAATCGAGCAACTGCTTAAAGCCTTCACCGTGATAACGCCGCAACTTCCCTGCCCGCACCACACGCACCTCATCTATATTTTGGTCAGCGGCGGGAATATCGGCCAAGCCATCACCCTTTTGGCCTATGTATACGATTTGTACGTCTGGCCGCAGCTGCTTCAGTTCACGGGCGACGACTAGCAGTGGGGTTATATGCCCCCCTGACCCGCCGCCGGTCACGACTATTTTCATATCCAGCTCCTCCACTTACGCCACTATTTTCGGTTTCAGGAATACTATACAACGTGTGGCGTGAAACTTGAAATACCACACCCAGCGCAGCCATCACCATCAGTACGCTACTGCCCCCGGAACTTACCAAAGGCAGTGTAATACCCTTGAGCGGCAGGAGCCCAATCATCGCTCCGATATTTATGACCGTCTGGGCACTCAGCCATACCAAAATACCCAGCACCATTAGCCGGCTAAAAGTATCCGGCGCGCGTTCCATAATTTTTTTAATGCGCGTAAAAAACGCAGCGAACAGCCCCAGCAACGCGGTCACGCCGATAAATCCGAATTTTTCGGCATATATGGCAAAGATCGAATCGTTTTCGGCTTCAGGCAGATATCCATACGCTTGCACGCTACGGCCAAGCCCCAGCCCGATCATCCCGCCAGATCCCACTGCGATAAGCGCTTGGCAGGCCTGATAGCCCGAAACCAGACAATCGCTTTCGGGATGCAAAAATGTTGTCAGACGATCACGGCGATATGGCGTACTTACGATGAATATCGAAAGGACCACAAGTATAATCGCACCAAAAACCAGGATACGCTTCATAGGCATACCGGCCGCGAATGTAACAGCACCAAGGATAGCCACAATCACACCGAACGAACCCAGGTCGCTCTGCATACCCGCAACCAACAAGCCACAACCCAGAAATGCAAAAAACAGCGGCTTGATGGTTTTATTCATGCTGGCGATCAAACCGTTATCGATACGCCAGGCCAGAAAGCTCGCGAGCCACATGATACCGGCAAACTTCAGCAGCTCAACTGACTGGAAAGAGAAACTGCCGACCCGGATCCAACGATGCGCCGGATATTCCGCATTTACAGGCATCAGTAGGGCCAGTAAAGTACCCATGCCGGCAATGACAAGCAAGGGCTTATACAATGTTCGCCATTGCTTCAGCGGTACACTTGCCGCTAGCACGAACACAGCCAACCCAAGCGCGATAGCGATCATTTGGCGCAGTACATGCTGATTGCCATTTACACCCTTTTCAACTTCCAAAGCGGGGCTAATAGAAAAAACGACGATTACACCCACCGCAGCGAGTGCGATGGTCAAAATCAGCAGCCAATAATCAGGCCGGTGGCGTCGCGTGGCGTCGCGATTCTGCGCAAAGGTCGGTTGTCGGCGTGTCACTACTCCCACTTCTGAACGCCCACGCCGCTAAATGTAATTTCCCAGCAGAAAGAGGATCAAACCGGTGACAGCTGCTACTTGACCGAGCACCCAAAAACGCATCGTGACCTTTGTTTCGGGCCAGCCGCTAGCTTCAAAATGATGATGAATAGGAGCAATTTTAAAGATCTTCTTACCGCCGCGCAGGCGTTTCGAAGCAATTTGCAGTAAACTCGAACCGGCTTCGGCGACAAACATAATACCAATGATAGGTAGAAGCAGCACGGTATTGGTAAGCATTGCTACCACGCCGAGTGCCGTCCCCAGTGCAAATGACCCCGCGTCCCCCATGAAAAACCGTGCCGGGAAGATATTAAACCATGTGTAGCTAAGCAGCGCGCCAACGATGGTCAGACAAAAACCGGCGATACCAAAACTACCTTCCAGCGCCGCAATTACGGCGTACGCACCAAATGCAATTGCGGTCAGACCACCAGCCAGACCATCCAGACCGTCGCTGATATTTACGGCATTAGCCGTAGCGACGACCACAAATACAAAGATCGGAATGATCAGCCAGCCGACTTCCAGTTGTGTTCCTACCACCGGAATATGGATGCTGCTGACGTCGAGTTTGTAATAAAAGAACCAACCACCCACGACCGCGACGAGCGTAGTCAAAAGCAGTTTTAATTTAGCTGAAAGCCGCACTTTTTCAAGCGTACCCGTCGAGCCCTTGATATTAATAATGTCATCCAGCAGCCCGACTAGCGCCGCCCCGGCAAATGCCGCTACCGGCAACCAGGTCTGTTCGCGGCTAAGGTTGAAGAGCAGCGTCACAAGCACCACCGCAACCACCGTAATAATACCGGCCATCGTCGGAATGTGCCGCCGGTGTTTTTCAGCGTGCAACTTGGTAAACATTTTAGCCTTTTCACCGGTTGTGGCCGTAGTACGCGGTTTTTTCCACCATTCGTATCGATACGCCAAGGTTGTGTAAAGCGGCGTGATGATCATGCTGATCAAAAAGCCCAAAAAGCCCAACAGCAGCATACGAATCAACGTGTCTGTCTGGACAGCTATATATAACGTTTCCATATTTTTTCCTTGTAAATAACCTTGTATTTCATTATACAGCCTTTTTACCGCGTTTTTGGTGTTACATTAAATGAATCAATCAGCATGTGCGCCAGGTCGCCAAAAATGGGCTGCGCTGCACGGCTTCCGGCATATCCTGGAACCTTTGGTTTATGTACGCTGACGACAATAACGTACTGTGGTTTGTCGCCGCCCACGAAACCGACGTATGTACCGTTATAGTCATTATCAAGATAGCCGCCTTCAGGCTTGGCGATCTGTGCCGTACCAGTTTTGCCGCCGACTGCGTAGGCTTTTTGATCAAATTTGCGGCTAAAGGCATGCTGTTCGACGACATACTCCAGCAACGGAATTATGTCGCGGCTGACCTGCGATGACACCACATTTTTGTTAACCGCTTCGGGCTGTTTAACGATCTTTTTACCCCGGTCGTTTATAGTGTAATCGACAAGGTGCGGCTTGTAATACGTCCCCCCGTTAATCATAGCTGAAAACGCCGCGCCCAGCTGCAATGGTGTTGCTGTCATCGCCTGGCCAAACGACGTATTGGCGTAGGTCAGATCGCGGGCATAACCCTTATTCGGATCGGGAATAATCCCTTCGGCTTCATACCCCTGCTCTATCCCCGTACCACGGCCGAATAAGTAGTGATTGGCCATGTAATCGTGCCAGGTTTCGCGGCCTTTTTTGTTGATTTTGTCGCCACTGCCGCCCATGCGCATCAGCATTTGCGTGGCGCCGGTATTGAGCGAAAGATTCAGCACATCGGCTAGGTTTTTGGTGCCCGGGCCGCCGTCTTCTTCAATGTTCTTAACTGTGAAATCATCGATCACATACCGCGATGGATCAAAATATGAAAAGTTAGTATTGACGGCGCCGGAATCCAAAGCAGCGGCCACCGTCAGCGGCTTCATGGTCGAACCGATTTCCAGCGGCGAACTGACAACGGCATTTGTGAACACACTCGGGTCTTCGACCTTGGAATAGCTGGCCGGGTCGTAGGTTGGCCAGTTGGCCATGGCTTTGACGGCGCCGGTGTTGGGATCCATAATCATGGCACTGCCGGAATCAGACTTGGCGCGGTCCAGACCTGCTTTGAGTAGATTTTCCAGCTGTTGCTGCATACCCACATCAATGGTCAGCGTAACCTCACTACCTTTTACTGGTTCCGTCAGAATATTATCGGTGTTGGCGGCGAGCGGCACGCCGTTAATATCAGTCACGGCCTTAAGCTGCCCCGGCTTGCCCGCTAATTCATTATTCAGGGCTTGTTCCAGTCCGTATGTCCCTTTGCCTTCATCATTTACAAAACCGAGCAGCTGGGCAGCCAGACTACCGTTGGGATAGGTGCGATATGATTGCTCCTGCGCGCCAACGCCGGGATATTTCTTTTTTAAAATATCGTCTTTTTGCTGCTTACCGACTTTGCGCGAAATAATAACGTAGCGCGTATCTTTGGTACGCAGCTTGTCTTCATAGTCGCGTGAATCACCCTTCAGCACTGAACTAAGTGTTTCGGCTACCTTGCCGGCGTCTTTTATTAATGTCGGATCGGCGTACACCGTAAATAATGTTTGATTGAGGACAATCGGCACCGTCGTACTTCCATTGTGGGCACGAATCACGCCACGGTCAGCCGGAATTTCGTATTCTTTAAGATGACCGAGGGTTGCTGAACGCTTGTAATAATCATGCCGGATGATCTGTAAATAAAATAAGCGCACCATAAAAACGCCAAAGATGACCATAATAAGTACGTACCACAACCGGGCACGGAGTACGCTTTTGATCGGCTTAGCTAAATGGCCGCTACTATATGGAGGCATGATCTTTTCTTATTATAGCCCTCTTTTATAAAGTACGCTTCATTACTGGATGGTAGCTGCGGGTGCAACCGAAACCATTGCTTTGGCAGCGTCACTATTTTGCACGCGGGCCAATGACTGCAAGCGAGCCGAGGCAACTTCCAGGTCGTCGTGTTCGGATTTGAGCTGCTGTTGTTGTTCGAGCAGGCTGTTCACCTTATAGCCGTAGGCATTTGTTTTGGTCACTTGGGTTAGATACAGCAGGCCCAAAACACATGCCAGGACAATAAGCATGATGGTATTGCTAATAGGGCCGAGGCTGCGGTCGCGTTTTCGGAATGTGACGGCGTTTTGGCCGCGGTTGTTAAAGGCGTTTTGCCGGCCTACGGCGAGTGAACTTGAATATGTCATGTCTTTTTTCTTTTTTGTGTTTATTTTTGGTGTCCTGAGGGAGCTATTTTTGCTCCCTCAGGACCTTTTGGCTTGACTAGGCTACGGTAACGCGAACCTTGTAAGCACGTGGGGAAGCGTTTTTAACATCGATTTTCATGCTATGCTACCCTTTCTTTTGAATTTATTTTTGTTTCACTGCGGCGCGGAGTTTTGCACTCCTGGCTCGCGGATTGAAAACTATTTCGGTGTCGTCACCAACGACTGGTTTTTTGGTCAATAGTCTGAGCGGCGCGTCGTAGCGGTCTCCTGCCTTTTCGGTGAACGCTTGTTTTACCAAGCGGTCTTCGAGGCTATGAAAACTAATGATCACTATACGGCCACCAGGTGCTAGCAGGTCATCCGTCCAAACGGACAAACTTTTTCGCAGGAGCTCAAGTTCATCGTTTACGGCGATACGGAGCGCTTGGAACGTCCGGGTTGCCGGGTGAACTTTGCTATATCCTGGCCAGGCTTTGGCAACGATTTCGGCAAGTTGATATGTGGTTGTCAGCGGCCGGTGCTCCACTATAAGTGATGCGATCAGCTTAGCTTTGGGCTCTTCTCCATAGCGCTTTAGGATATTGGCTAATTCTTCGGCAGAATAGGTATTAACCATTATTTCTGCCGTCAAACTTTGCGTCTGATCCATGCGCATGTCCAGAGGCCCATCGCTTTTCAGCGAAAACCCACGACTTGCCTGGTTAAGGTGCGGTGACGATACGCCAAGGTCCGCCAAAATAAGGTCAAACGTTCGCCCTTCAGTACGCAGCTGCTGGCTGGCGGAATAGAAATCGGCGTGCCGGATCTCGATCCCCTGCTCTTTCATAAATCGTTTTTTTAGCTCTGCGATTGCATTGCTATCACGGTCTACGAGCACTGCCCTTTCGGGACTTTTCGTCTGTTCCAACACCGCTGACGCATGTCCGCCGTATCCCCCTGTCAGGTCCAGGTAGGACTCCCCTGCCCTGGGTGAAAGGAAATGCAGCGTCTGCGAAAGCAGGACTGGAATGTGTAAATTATTTTGGTTTTGTTGGTGCATCTTGCTTGCTAGTGTATCTCATCTTCCATAATTTTTATATCAGGCAAGATCACTATTTTTATTTTGGTGATTTTTGTTTTGCAAGGTCACCTATCCAGCAATCAACTTTTTGTTTTTTTGGAATGTTTTTGTTTTTGTTGTGATCGCCTGCCGGTAGGTAAAGAAGAAAAAATGTGTAAAGACTTTGAAAAAGTCTTAAATGAACTTCTTAAACTGTACAGACAATCGGAGTTGAGAGACTTATGTGTGAGGTGGAGTTTTGGGAGGTGTTTTTGAGAAAGGTGCTGCAGTTTTTAAGTGTGTCTGCCAAGCCACTTGTTGATTGCCAGATAGC
>JARIHD010000069.1 GCA_029288425.1 Candidatus Saccharimonadota bacterium | reverse complement strand
ATACTGACGGGTCATTTCCTGACGCCGCTCAATGCCTTCGGACAAAAACTGGTGATGGATTTTTTCGGCGCTGAACTGCGAGTCGGCTGCAATAATCCAATAATCAATGCGCGTTTTCTCGCCTCCGCTCAGGCCGCAAGGGAAACGCATGACTGAATCCACGCCACCATGTTCAACGGCGTTGCCCGAAAGTTCACCGTCTTCGGCGTCGCGGTAAGTACCTTCTTTGCCCTCGATGGCGTAATTGCCTACGGCAAATTGGTCGTACACTTCACCGTCTTGGTTTTGGCCGTAGATCAGCAAGGCACAGCGCCCTTTGTAATCTAAAATGTAGTTTTCTTCGGGCACAAACATGGCCGTATCTGCCCGGCCGCCGCGCGAAATCTGGAATACCTGATGCGTAAATAATCGAATGTCATGATATTGGTCTGAAGTGTTTTTGATGCTAATGCGCCGGCAAAAAGCATTTACTTCGCTATCCACAAAGTCATTAAAAACCAGTTCGACGCCCGTTGCTTCGTGAAAAGCAGTAATATTGCTGATTAGCGCGTTGGCGTCAAAGTCGATTGACATTTTCCAAGTGCCGTCGTCCATCCAGCTAAACGCACCATCTACCCATACGCCGATTTTATGGCGCATACTCCGGGCGTTGGTCAGATTGTCCAGGCCCACATACGGATAATAAAAGTCATGCACCAGGCCATAGCCGCCCAAACCCACGGTCAAGCTGCCGTTACCAAGCATCACCAGCCGGCCGACACTCATAGTAAAACTCCTTTTTGACTGAGGCGCGAACACATATCATGATAGGCATTCATAAAGGCGATGTAGGCATCGTAGGGGTTTTCGTACGGGCTAAAGTAGGCATGGATATCGCCGTCGCTGAACCATTTGGTGCACATATAGTAGAAGTGATCGGAAGTTTGCAGGCGTCGCCAGTCTTCGATAAGCGCCAGGTCGCCGGTCTGATGTACAGCTTGCTCAAGGCCATACAAATTGGTGATAGCCGTCGACTGCATGGCGTTGCCCAGCCAGGCACTCAGGTCGCGTTCGGTATCAGCCCAGGTGATTGTTTGCGGCACATCGACAGTATCGACCGGCTGGAAGGTGTCGATTGATTCGCTGACTGTCGTAAATATATTGCCCTGCGTGCGCAGCCATTCGCCGGGCAGATGTTCGAGGAAGTCAAAGATACCCGAAGCTTCCCATTGATGTTCGCCAAAAGTTTCGTAGTCCATAAACAGGTTGTAGACCTGGGCGTCGTGCATTCCGTTCAGCCAGCCGGCAAATTTATCGGCTGTCAGCGGCCAGCCGCTCCAGTCGCGGTCACCAAATCGAAAGGCAATGTCGTCGCTCAGACGGTAGTTTTTGGTGAGCAACCGGATGTTTTCGGTATAAGCGGGGCGGTAAATATAATTGGCGCTGCGCCAGCCGAGCACTTTGTCCCAGCCTTCGGCCAAAATGCCTTTATAACCGGCTCGATCGGCCCAGTATGCCAAATCGTTGTTGTATGCCAGTTCGGTATTGCGAAATACTTTGGGCGTTTGGCCGAATACCTGCTGTACCTTTTCGCGGTGCATTTGCACCTGTGCTTCAAACTCATCACGCGAATAAAAGAACGCTAAGCTGTGGTGATATGTTTCGCCCACAATTTCGACGCGCCCTGTATTAGTAAGGTCGCGGAACGATTGCAGCACATGCGGCGCCCAACGTTCTAGCTGTTCAATAACGGTACCGGTAATCGACATACTTAGACGGAATTCAGGATGTTCGTTCAATAATTTGAGCAAACGCTGGTTGGTAGGGAGATACGATTTTTCGGCTACTTTGTGTACGATGCGTTCGTTGCTGGTGCGGTGGTCGTAATCGGCGTCAAAATAATCGTGGCGGTTAGCTATATCAAAAACGGTATAATTTCGCACGCGGTACGGCTGGTGGACATGCAGGTACATTGAAATTGCCTTGGTCATGCCGCAGTCTCCATAGGCTGGCTCTGCAGGTGCTTATCGTAAATGTCCAGCAATTTATCTGCCGAATGGTCCCAGCTGTAGCGCAAATATTCACGCAGCGAATTAGCATGCAGCTCGTCTCTCAGGGCATCGTTTTGTACTAGGGCGGTCATTTTATTGGCCATCTCATCGACATCCCAAAAATCTACTTTGAGTGCGTTTTTGATGATTTCGGAGACGCCGGTTTGACGGCTAAGTAGTACCGGCGTGCCGTAACCGATAGATTCTAGCGCAGTTAAGCCAAAGGGTTCAGACACTGAAGGCATAACAAACAGGTCGGCCACTGTATACGCGTCGCGGTAGCCCTTGCCACGCTGAAAATCGGCGAATAATACATTCTGGCCGATACCCAGTTCTGCAGACAAGGCAATAAGCTCATTACGCTGCTCGCCCGAGCCAACCATCAGGAGGAGCGTTTTTGGGGCAAAATGCACCACTTTTTGGAAGGCACGTAGCAAGCCCGGCAGGCCTTTTTGAATAGTCAAACGACCGACATTGGCAATAACTTTATAGCCCTGTTTTTTCATATCTTCCAGATACGTATAGGCATTTTCAAGGCCAATCGGTGCGATCAGGCCGCTCGGATCGTAATGGTTATGCACCACCTCTATCTTGTCGCCCGGGATCTCGTATTCGCGCATGATAGCATCTTTGGTGTGCTGGCTGACGGCAACTATGCGATCGGCAAGCAGCAACGCGGTATTTTCAATTTCACGCACCAGAGGATTACCGCCAAACGGTTTGCCGGCGCGGTCAGATTCCAGGGAATGCAAATGCAGAATGAGCGGCTTGCCACTCATGGTTTTAGCGCGGATGGCTGCGCGGCAAGTCAGCCAGTCGTGGGCGTGAATAACGTCAAAGGCCGCTTCTTCGACAATACGTTCGACGGCCTTTTCATAAATCGCGACCTGCCCGAACAGATCAACGAACTGGATTTCACCGGTCGATTTCACGTACTTAAAGCTGTCGTAAGCAATACCGGCCCTGATGACGGCCTGCACATCTTGTGGGTGCGCGGCATTAACCCGCATAAAAGTCACGCCTGAATGATCGGCAGTGTAGGGAACGACGAATTCAATGTCGGCGCCTTTTTTGGAGAGCGCCTTGCAGAGCTGGAAACAAGCAACCCCCAGTCCACCACTATTGTGGGGTGGCAATTCCCACCCAAGCATCAGTATCCTCATCGCTCTCTTTGCCGGTGCTTAATTTATACGTGTATTATAAGCGTAAGCGCACCAGAAGCACAACCTTTTTAACGGATTTTAAGAACCCTTTCAGTTTTTCATCAGGCGCTCAAGCGCGATCTCAAAGGCTGCTTGTTTGAGTGACAGTTTGCGTTCAGCTGCGCGGTCCATCATATCACCTGAGGCATCTATCAAAATTTTTTCGAGTTTTTGATTAACTTCGGCTTCCGGCCAATGGACCTTATCTTTGTTTTGCAGCCACTCCAAATACGACACGATAACGCCGCCAGCGTTAGCCACGACATCGGGCAAAATAATGACGCCCCGCTGCTGCAAGAACCGTTCGGCCGCAGCACTAACAGGTCCGTTGGCCAACTCAACGATAATCCCGGCCTTCACGCTGTCATAATTATGTTCGGTGACGGCATCTTCCAGCGCAGCCAAAACCAATATATCAGCTTTCAGCGAAGTAATAAGACCACTCGGCTGGGGAGTAACTAACTGCAGATCATGCAATGCTTCGGGGCGGGGCGTACCACTGGGCACATGCACCGCGCGTGTCACGTCGATGCCATCGGACTGGACCCAGGTGTGCTTACTATTGGAAACCGCTATGAGTTTGAGATTGGGATAGTCCTGCAGCACTTTGGCGAAAAAGTAGCCGACGTTGCCAAAACCTTGCATGGCGATAGTAAGCGGCTTGTCTAAAAGGTTCTGACGTTTCAGAAGTTCAACCAAAGCGATCACGCCGCCGCGGCCAGTTGCGGCTTCGCGGCCCTCGCTGCCACCTTTGTCCATAGACTTCCCGGTAAATGCGCCAGGGTCGGTTGCACCAATAGTTTTTTCATATTCGTCGGTCATCCAGTCGATAATTTCGGCATTGGTATTTACGTCTGGGGCCGGGATGTCTTTGCCCGAACCGATATACGGCGACAGATGCCGGGCGTAGCGACGGGCCAACATCTCGACATCGGCTTTGCTGAGTTCGCGCGGATCAACAGCCACACCACCCTTGCCGCCGCCGAGCGGCAAACCTACGGCTGCAGTCTTAAAACTCATCAGTGTGGCAAGGGCTCTCACTTCTTCGATATTTACATGCGGATGGAACCGGATACCGCCTTTGTACGGCCCGCGCCTGCTGTTATGCTGCACGCGGAAAGCCGGATACCGTTTGCCATTTACCTCGATCGCAAAGATATGTTCCGCTTCAGCCTCCAGGACAGATTGGATGGTTTTTTGGTCGTATCCCAGACGTTCGGCGGCTTCGCGGATGGCCGTCTGGGCGGTTTCTAACATGGTTTTGCTCATACAGGCAGTATGCGCCCGGTCTGCTCAAATATTCAAGTCTGACTCGGCGGTTTCAATTCGATGCGGGCGTATTGTCAAGCATGTGCCACAAATGCCAGCAAGCGATGGTGCGATAGGGCCGCCAGCGTTCGGCAAAGGCAATGAGGTCAGCGCGTTTTGGCAGTTCATGCCAGTCATACAGCCGCATCATAGCGCGCTGCAAGCCCACGTCATCCGGCGCAAAGACATCCAGCCGCCCCAGCGTAAACATTAGAAACATTTGCGCCGTCCAAACGCCAATGCCTTTTACTGCGGTCAGCTCGGCAATCACCGCATCATCGTTCAAACTTTCCAGATGATTGAAAACTGCGGAATCGACGACAAAATGCCGGGCCAGATCCTGTATGTACCGCATCTTGGAACGGGACAAACCGATTTCTTTGCAAGCGGCTTCATCCAATGCCAGTACACGCGCCGGATCGAGCGCCGTCCGCTCCTGCAAACGCCCAAAAATACTCGCTGCCGCTTTTACCGAGATTTGCTGGCCCACTATCGAGCGTGCCAAAGAAGCGAAGTAATCGGTTCGCGGCTCGTGGATCAGTGGCCCTTGACGGGCAATCAACTCACCCAGTACCGCATCAAGCCGCTGCAATTCTTTTTCTCCGGTCAGGGCCGCATTATGCACATCCTTCATATGCACCAATTGTAGCAAAACCAGCCCAATGCGGACGAATGCGAACAATTGTATTGAGCTTTTACTTTTTGACGCTATAATGTACAGCTGAGTTCAAATTTTATAACAGCACGTCGGGAAAACCGGGGTGTTTTCTATAATTATATTTTAATTAAATAGAAAGAATACGATGACCCAGGTACAAGAGCGAGTCGAATCGAGTCCGCTAGATGTTTTTGAAGAGCTGTCGTATGCCGACCGAATGATCATGCCCTGGGGTCGCCACTTTGAATCAACGAGACAATTCTTAGCACTTGGAAATGTCGCTTTAATATTTGATACGGCCGAGAATGGAGGTGAAGTGTCCATACCCGGCCGCAAGGGAACCATTCCATTCGATACTATGCGCGATCATGTCATCCCGGGTGAAATTAGCGAAAACAACCAACGGATCATCGGCTTTGGATGCCACCACCAATATGTCGAAAGCGGCCCCGAGGTAGCAGCCAACACCAAATACGCACCCCTTTTTGCGGTACCTGGGGCGCGGTTTGTCATAGCCGCTCGCGTGGAGGAAAAGGACGAGATACTCCAGCAGATTGCAGACGGCATACCAACCAACAACGATACGGAATATTACCAGACCACCCAGGGAATCATCCTCGAGCGGCCCGAATTATGTGCGCTCGTCCCGCATCATGTCAGGAAAGGGACGAGTGAATGGCGAGGTCGCTGGGGACAGAAGACCCGTACCATAACCGCTCTTACAGAAACGAAGCGTACGCTTAACCATTTGCGCCTGGACATACTTCACGATGATCTAGGGGGCGTCAGCGTGAATGCGTGGTGGCGCGATTTCACCATACCCACGAATGAGTAAGTTCCGATAGTTGACAGGAACCTAGGCAGTTTGTAAGCTTAGTCATAGAATTAGCCGGCGATCATGTCCATACTGAAATGGTGGCAGATGCGCCTTAATTTTTACCACAAAGGAGCCCTCCTTGGCAGCCCCGACCAGCCCCTACATACCAGAATACTCGCCAGAAAAACTCATGGCGATGCCGGTCTGGGATGTGAGCGACCTGGGGACGACAGCGCTCCAAGCACGCGTCCTGGCAGAAATCGACGCGTATGGGCTAACGGGTGATAAAGAAATAGAGTGGGCGTTTTACGAAGCGCCCATTTTGCATGCCGGTCAGGAGCGCACGAATGGCCCGTACGTCCATCACCCACTGCGAACCGTTCTGTACCTTAGGTCATATGAAGTTCCCCAACAATATCTACCTACCTTGATAGCCGGCTTGCTAATGCATGACACCGTAGAAGATCAATCGGTACGCATTATGGAACGGCATGGTAACGGCTTGTACACCCCGACCACCGATGAAGTACAAAATATAAACCTGGCTATGCAGTGTCTTAGAACTAATAGTCCGCTTAACGAATCAACGATCGACTTTATCGACCGCGTCACTGAGCGGCCACCCTCTCTGGATCCGCGCCGCTTATCACCGGAGCAGCAAAGAATCCTCAAGAACTGGGCCTTTTTTGCACATGCCCGCCACAATATCTTTACCGATCCGGTGGCAACCGTAGGTAAACGCGCCGATGTCGAAGACAATGGCGTCTACAATGACCGCACCGTAGGCATGAAGAAAACTCTTAAATCCGATGTAAAATATCATCCGCTTTGGAATGTGTTGGAAGACGCACTGTGGAGCTCCGATAGCCTGATAACCGGCGATGCCCGCAAGACCACGAGCGGAGTTTTTGCCTTGGGACAGCTTCGCGCCCAGCGCCGCATGGATGAAGCAGGCATTTCAATTAGCAGTATCTACGAAACACTTAAGGCAGCGTAAAAGCCTTGGCAATATCCAAAACCGGTACTTCGCCATTTTTGTGGATAAATTCGTTGGTACGTGGGTCGTAGGTATAATCCTGTGCCATTTTATGGCCATCCTTGGTAATATCTTTAAGCGCATCAATGATATTGTCGACGGCTTCGTCATCCATAGTCGGATGCAGTGACACGCGTACAAAACCGGGCTTCTGGGATAAGTCGCCGGCATCTATTTGATCGGTAATCTTTTTAGAAAACGACTGGTCGATGGCGAAAAGACGATGCCCATACGTCCCGGCACACGCGCAGCCACCACGTACCTGGATGCCGTAATAATCATTGAGGAGGCGGGCGATCAGGTTATAATGCAAGCCTTCGATGGTAAGGGCAAAAACTGCTAACCTGTCCCGTTGGCCAGACGCTAATATCGTGAGTCCTGGCGCACTTTCGAGACCTGCAAAAAAGCGTTGGCAGAGCTCTTTTTCGCGCATGGCGATGTTTTCTAGGCCTATTTGTTCTTTGAGTTTAATGGCAAGGGCGGCGCGGATTGTTCCTAAAAACGGCGGCGTGCCGCCGTCTTCGCGGGTTTCGATATCGGAATAATACTGTTTGCCGCCCCAGGGATTAGTCCAAAGCACGGTACCGCCGCCGGGGCGGTCGGGGACATCGTTTTTGTATAGTTTTTTGCTAAAGACCAGCACGCCGGGCGCACCGGGACCGCCCAAAAATTTATGCGGCGAAAAATATATTGCGTCGAGCGACCGCTGCGGGGTAGGGTGCATGTCAATAGCATCATAGGGCGCGGCACAAGTGTAATCGACAAAGCAAAAACCACCGGCGCGGTGCATAATTTCGGCTACATCATGGATGGGAGGTCGCACGCCAGTCACATTCGAGCCCGCCGTGATGGCAGCTACCTTGAGGCGGCGATTTTTATATTTTCCAAGTAAACGTTCCAGCTCTCTTACATCAACTGCCTCTGTTTTGGTCTGGGGCAGCACAACGACATCGGCAACCGTTTCGAGCCATGAGGTATGGTTGGAGTGATGCTCCAGCTCGCTCACAAACACGAGCGGACGGTCAATTTCGGCGATACGAACTTGTTTTTGGTAGGGCTCAGGCAAGCGCCAGCCTAAAATCCGTTGCAGCAAAACCACTGCCGATGTCATGCCCGAACCGGCCATTAGCAAAACATCGTTATCATCGGCACCAACATGCGCTTTGATTATACGCTTGGCCTCATGGTAGCTGTGCGTCATGGCAGTACCGGTGGCGTTCGTTTCGGTATGAGTGTTAGCTACCCAGGGCCCAAATATTTCTTGAAGTCGCTCTTCGATAGGCCGATATAGTCTGCCGCTCGCCGCCCAATCGGCATAAATAAGTGAAAAAGAGCCTTGTGGTGTTTGCACCACCGTTTTTGACCCAATAATATGCTCTCGGAACATAGATATATTCACCGAGCGTTTCATAGTAATTTAAGAATAGCGCATTTTTCGGATATTAACTACTCATTAAATGCTAGTTATCTCACAGCCCGCCTACGCGACCTGCGTTACTCTTGAAAAATAGTGAAGGAGGTCGTATGCCAAAGGACACATCAAATCAATATGAGATGCAAAACCCCATTACGCAGTACACAAAACCCCCATTTGATCCACAGACGCAGCCCGAACCAGGTCTTGCTAAAGAGATGACGCCAAAACCCGACCATGGCGAAGAGAGCTATAAAGGACTCGGTCGGCTACAAGGCCGAAAAGCCATCGTAACCGGCGCGGATTCTGGCATTGGGCGTGCCACGGCTATCGCTTTTGCCCGGGAAGGAGCGGATATAGTACTCAATTACCTGCCGAGCGAGGAGCCGGATGCTAAAGAGGTAATATCTCTTATAGAAGCGGCTGGGCGCAAAGCGATACCCATTCCGGGAGATGTCAGCGACGAAGCATTTTGCCAAAAACTCATTACAGAAGGCATAGAGGCATTAGGAGGGCTGGACATCCTGGCCAATATTGCCGGTAAGCAGGTAGCCAAAAAGAGTATCGCCGACGTAAGTACCAAGCAGTTCGATGAGACTTTCAGAACGAATGTATACGGTATGTTCTGGCTTTGTAAAGCGGCACTGCCACATATGCCGGCGGGAGCTACGATTATCAATACGGCCTCGATTCAGTCGTATTCGCCGTCACCTACATTACTGGACTATGCATCTACCAAAGCCGCTATCGTTGCATTCACCAAAGCACTCGCAAAACAGGTAGCCGAAAGGGGCATCCGTGTAAATGCCGTCGCGCCCGGCCCGATCTGGACGCCCTTGCAACCCAGTCACGGCCAGCCGCCGGAAAAGATTCCTGAATTTGGAGCACAAGTACCTTATGGGCGCCCAGGACAACCAGCCGAAGTCGCGCCAATTTACGTATTGCTAGCCAGTCAGGAATCTAGTTATGTGACCGGGGAAGTGTATGGCGTAACCGGCGGCGACCCCCTGCCTTAAGCGACTGTTTATTCGTCGATCAATGACAAATGGTCAAGTCTGGTGGCGCGCTCCAGGGCCGCTATTAGTGCAGTCCCCATCAGTCTGTCTCTTATACA
>JARIHD010000048.1 GCA_029288425.1 Candidatus Saccharimonadota bacterium | reverse complement strand
GTGCTAAAATCTCCTGTATTATGTTCCGAAAGAGAATAGTAACATAGGGCTTGGTCATGCAGTACGTTTTTCGGAAGGGCGCACCTTTTAGCGTTGAGCGCAATATTCGAGTACCCAAAGGTGAAACGTCCCTAAAGAGTCTCGGGAACTTTTGCGGCTCCATAGCTACTAGGTCGCTGCGGCATTCCTGGAACCGTGTTCAGTCTACCACCCCTGAACTCGAGGACATACAGCCAAAACTCATAGAACCCAATAAAATAACAATGGTTCACTCGGCAGAAGTCAACGCCATCCTTACCAGTATGGCCTATGCCGAAGAAACGAACGGCATCAAAAGAAGCCAGGCTCGAAGGGTTGCCGATCCCGTGCATGGACTAGTTGACAAATTTTTATATGACGCTGCACATACTATAAAACCAGACGCCATACGGGGGGTTAAGGGCATCAATTATCCCAGCGGTTTACGTTTTTATATAAGCCTAAGCCATGAAGTCTGTCCACCAGATATGAGGGGATACTGTGAAATAAGAGAGCACAACGACGCTGCTGCCAGCCTGGGAGCCGAACGCCGCTCCCTGGAGCGCGCAATAACTTCCCATACAGATGACACACTCAGTAATCAGTATAGTTACGGCATGTACTTTGCAGAAATACCACACACCGTCGCCGATTTATGGATACGCCCCGATGGACTTGGAGGGCCATCCCTAACCCTGCCCGAACTTCTCATCACAGACGTTAATAGGTCCTTGGTCGAACACCGTAGAGGACATATAGAAAGCAGTTACCGCGACCAGGGTATCTTTATGGTCGACCCGCCCTATATATCCCACGGCATGTAAACTCCGGTTTTTGGACCTAACGAAATTGATTCAAAAACTCTTTGATCGCTTCGTTCCGAAATGACCCGGCAAGGCCCGCCAAACTACTTAACGCCACCTTGCCATAAGGTACGTGAGCTCCTGATTTAAGGGTTACGAAACCTTCAACGATAATTTCCCCCAAAGGATACGGCTGACCCGTCTCAAGTTGATGCGCGACACCGTATCTAAGCTTGCTGACAATCTCTGACTTGCCATGATGCGATAAGTCAGACCTATTAATTGCGGCCCTTAGATTTTTATATTCTATATATTCTTGGATAGCATAGGGGGTCAAAGTCTCGGGAGTCTTTAGCCCGGCCGCGACATTCATGACATCAAACATCTTGCCGAGCGCACCTTGCAGACCATGCTCGTTATATCGGTTATGTACCAAATACCGGGCAAGCGATCCGGTCGTTATATCGTCCGGTCGTAACACCCATGACAGGCAACCGCGGGCGGCCTCGGCCTCGGACTTTTTAATCTTGGGCGCGAACGGCCGGGCGGCTTGCCATAATTGTTGGATCTTGGCCTCTAGCAGTTGTTCTTCGACAGGAGTAGCAGGTACATTCCCTATAATGCCAGAAAAACCTGCAACCGAGCAGTATACGCTACTGGCGTCCGATTCGGCATAATCTTTTTCTTTCACACAACGCCGGCGTGCTAACTGGAACCCCTCGACAGCCGTCTCACCATAACACGGGGAACCCCACAGTTCAGTAGAAATGCGCTCTAGATCTTCGTATGTTACCTGGGTATCATCTGCCAATAACTCATTGGTCGTTTCCAAAGCAGGGTTTTCATGGTATGGGGAATGGGGGGCGGTACTCATAGGGTGGTTTATATCGCAGATAATTAATAAAAACAACTCGGAAAACCGAGTTGTATGTTTCAATCTGGTGGGCGAGGAGGGACTCGAACCCTCACATCCGTAATGAATACCAGATTTTGAGTCTAGCGCGTCTACCAATTCCGCCACTCGCCCTGGATAACTGCTGAACGCGCGTAGCATTCCGCTGCGTTCGCGACCCTGTTAGGGGCTGCTATCAAGAGAACATTGTACTATAATCAATACGAGAAAGCGAGCATAAGTACAACCAGGCGTGTTAGTTAATCCTTTATTCGATCAAAACGGTGACGACGAAGACAAAAAGCCCGACAAAAAAGATGACGGGTATGTTTTTCAGCACCGCAAAGGGCGGACACTTCAACCCGTCTCAAAGGATTTGAAACCCGTGCAGTACACGCCGGTAACCGCACAGCTGCCGTCAGTCATGCCCCCCGAAAAGACAAGCGGCCAGGCAGCGGTCGAACTCATCCGCCGTAAAGTTGCCGCTCTGTACAATGATGAACCCGAAGCTGTCGCCCAACCGCCAGCGACCGCCGCCACACCAGCCTTGCCGCCGTTATCCAAACACCAGCAGTTCATGCAGACGCTCACCACCTCCGGCAAACCCTTAGCGCACATACAAACCGAATGGCACAACTATTACATCAGTCTGCCGGACCATGAAAAACATGAGGTCTGGCGTGAATTTTACACACAGAATTCTCGCCAGCCATCGGCGTACACACAATTCGCACTGCAGGCTGCGCAGCAAAATCCAGGAGAGGGAATTGCCACAGCGTCCACCGATTTGCAGGGCGCTGTCAGTCCCTCACACCGCACTCCCGGCGCTCCGCGCGCAGTAGTGAGTGAACATCTGCCTAAAACTGATTACGCCGCACGCAAAGAACGCCGCACGCGCTCTCACATCAAAAAACAAATTTTGAAAAAAGTAAACGTCAGCGCCAAAACCCAGGCCAAAGCCAAAGAGCACTTCCGTTCGCTTGTATTTGGGCTATCAACGGGTATTATCGTGCTCATCGTCGCGCTTTTTGGTTTCTTTAATGAAATGTTTATCGCGCCTTTCGTGCAGCCCAGTCGCCACGTCAGCGCCACCCCAATTATCGTCAGCAACGATAGTTTCGCCGCCGGCGAAACACCAGAAGTTATTATTCCCAAGATTAATGTCCAGATTCCGGTGGTATATGGCCTCGGCACCACCACCGAAGATGTAGTGCAAAAAGGCCTGGAGGACGGCGTAGTGCATTACTCGACCACTGTCAAACCAGGAGAGCAGGGCAACGCCGCTTTCTTTGGACATTCCAGCAACAACATTTTTAACAAAGGGCACTACAAATTCGCCTTTGTGCTGTTGCACGAAATGCAACCGGGCGACACATTCTTTTTGACCTACAACAAAACGGTCTATACCTACCGCGTGTTTGACAAAAAAGTCGTACCGCCGACCGAAGTTTCGGTGCTAGATAAAATAGAGGGCAAGACCGCTACCGCAGCCCTTATAACCTGCGATCCTCCAGGTACTTCCACCAACCGTTTAGTTGTTTGGGGCGAGCAAATCAGCCCCGATCCGGCCGGCGCGACCGCACCGAGCGCTCCGGCGGATACGAATACGCCGATTACACTGCCAAGCGAAGGTCCCACACTTTTGGGACGGTTTTGGCGCTGGCTGTTCTAGCGAAGGTTTAAACGATTTTGTGCAGTTTATTCGCGCCTGTAGCCTTGATCAGCTTACCCGCGGCGATAAAACCTATGGCCAAAGACTCAAAATTTGGAGATATCAATCGACGATCACCCACTCTATGAAAAGTGGTCATTAGTAGCTCGTTTCTGGCAGTCGCAATACGCGGGTCAGAATAATCTCCACCCGGATAGATCACCGGCACGTAAGCATTGCCAGAAACTAGCTTATTGGGCGCGACGGCACTACCTAAATTCCAGCTAATATTTGTATCAAATTCATATCCCAGAAACATTCTTGCGACATGCGCAGGATGTATCGCATTATTTTCTTTGTAGAAATCATCACGCAGCAGGTCCAAAAAAAGTTGCTGATGATTTGGATCCTGAAAGGGCATATCGTGAACGGTAAGATCGTTCGGACCGATGCCCATTTCTTCAACTTTTGGGTGGTGACCAAACAGCTCGCCATCTCTTTTAATAGCCAGTATTTCCTGCCAAGGCACATCGTTAAGGGTGCTATGCTCGGAAGTGGCAAGAGTGCTGTCATGGACTAGAAGTTCATAATGCGGACTACTCATAGATATACATTATATCATAAACGATTAATAATAGCAACTATAGGTCGGTCGGTGTGCGGAGCGGGGTAGCGGTCAAATTGTATTGGGTGATATCTTTACCGTCGGCCGCCTTAACCGTTTGAGGCGACACATTATATAGCTGCTTGAAATCAGCCTTGAAGAACGGCCTGAACACCGGTACGGACGCCGACAGCATGGCGGGATTGGTATTATCGTAGTCAAATACATACGTCTTGCCGCCGCTCACCAATGACAGATGATGACCGTCAATCCATTCGGCGTGCTGCTGCGGGGAGTCCATGGGTACTGCTATGGCATATGCATAGCCCTTATCGCTCTCGGCATCGTACACGGCCACCTGCTGTCCATTTTGCACCATGATAAACCGCGTGTTATCCGAAAAAGAAACGTACGTCGGGTTGACTGTTTTCAGCACCCGGACGGGCACGAGCGGCTGCGAAGGCCGGGCATTTAGGGAAGCGACCGGATTTTTGTATACATAGGTACGGCTTTCGGCCGGCGATCCGGCTACTACATACCAATTATCATCATACTTTGCCAGCTCCAACATGTATTCGTTTGACGGTGCGACATGCCGGATGTCATAGGTTTTTTCGCCGTCCAATAACCTTATAACTTTGGTCCCGGTAGCAGGGTCATCCGTGACATACAAAAATTTATTGTCGTGGTAAGTCTTGAATCCGTATACGGTTTCTATTTTTAGGATTGGTTTCGGCGCATCGAGCGTAGCGGTATAAAGCTTTTTATCTTCGGAAGTATACATCACATATTTATCAAACTTTTTGTCGAGGAGCTGCAGTTCTGCGGGATTCATGCCCAGTGTGGCGGTTAGATTTATCGACTTTTCGGGCGCCTCACGGTCAATCAACACATATTCGCTCAACACCTTGCCCTGATCATCGGTAATGTGCCGCAACAATACATGGCTATTGTCATTGGACCACTCCAAGACCTTCCAGGAATGATTTCCGGCAGTCAGGCGCACGGTAGCGGCGGGCAAGTCAAAAATCACCGGATCTTTGTCGGGCTTCGACAGGTCAAATACATCAAACCTGTTATATTCGGCGGCACCCTGGATCACAATCCAGCGGTGGTCAGGGCTTTGCGTTGCGGCACGGGGCTGCGGGGCATAGGTTTTTTTAGCGGTCGGTGTCAGTGCCGTGGGAAAGAGTAAGGGGTAATCAAATCGTGCAAGCGTGCCGCCTTCGACATTAATCGCCCGCTTCCAGGGTAGATAGCCATCGCGTTTTAATTCAAAAGTATACTGGCCGGCCGGCATCAGCAATCGTACGTTGGTTTTTTCGCTGCGTTTTTGGCCGTTCACATAAATATCAGCAGCATCAGGAGCAGACGACACAAAAATGAGGCCGTTCTGAATAACCTGACCGTTTTTGATGCCGAATCCTCGTGCTTGGTAGAGCAGGATGATGGTAGTCAGAATGAGCGCAGCAGAGATCAGAAAGTAACCGATAAACAGACGTATAGTGTGCGCCCGCCGTTTTTTGGGATCTAAAAATTCCATAGAGCAGGTCTTATTATAAGACAAGCATCTTGCGTCGCATAGGGCCAAAAAATATCCCTTGAAGTTCGGCCTAGCGCGCGTTAAGATACATATAACTTACGCTTTTTAGTTAGTGAATATTCCAGCGAAGAGGGACAGCAACAACACGTGGGGCAAAAAAAAGACATTATCGAGTTGAATGGCAAAACGTACGACGCCGTAACCGGCGCTTTGCTCGGCGAAAGCCGAATAAAGGCCATGCCTATCACCCATAATGCGGCATCACAGCGCGGGCGTACCATCGACGGATTTGTTCGTCCTTCGGGCGCTCCCCACAAAGCCGCTCAACCTATTGCCCCCAAAAACGTCCAGCGTCCTGGGACCAAACCGCATACCAATACGCCGCACAAACATATGGACGTCCAGCGCCGTCCAGGCGTAACGACCAAACCGCATCAGCCCGAAAAACCAAAGACACTCATGCGCCATGTCGTCAAAAAACCTGAGATCACTATCAAACCTACCATCAAAACAACCGTGCCCTCTGAAATCATGGCCGCGCCCAAAGGCACCATTGCTAAACCTCTTGAAAAGAAGGTATCGGTTACGCAGGTTAATCCTGTGCGCCTCGTGCGTTCACGCCGGGTAGCAAAAAGCCACCATATCCACCGGTTTAGCGAGAATCGCTCCGGCATACAGCCCACGACTACCGTCGTACCGGTCGCGCAGCCACAACCGGTTCGTCGCAGCGACTTTAGTACGCGTCCGCTTATTACGCGTGCCGCCGCAAAACCCGTAGTCGCCGCGCCGTCTGCTGCCACACCAATAACCGCGCCCGTGCAACCAGAACACAAGCAATCTGCCGGCGACATCTTCGAAGCGGCGCTAGCTCATGCCACCAGCCACGAACAAACAACGCCGCGCCATGCCAAGCGTCACACAAATGCGCACAAACGAGTGGTCAACCTATTTGCCGGCCTAGGAGCGTTTCTGCTAATTGCAGGTTTTGTTGGATACCTCAACTTAACTAACATCGAGTTACGCGTCGCTTCTATGCGCGCCGGCATCCATGCCAGCATGCCTTCTTACAAACCAACCGGTTTCGCCCTGGACGGCGGCATCGAAAGCAGCGAGGGCAGGGTGGCCATGAACTTTCGTTCCGGTGAAAGCATTTATACCATCACCCAAGAAGCTTCCGACTGGAACAGCGCGACACTCTTAGATCAAACCGTCGCCGAACGTGGCCAACCAACGCAGACCGTCCAAAGCAAGGGTCGTACTATTTATATCTTCGATAAATCCAATGCGACGTGGGTTAATGGCGGCGTACACTATCAGGTAAGTGGAAACGCAGCACTTGATACGAACGAACTTGTTGAACTCGCCACCAGCATGTAATTTGCGCGTAAGGGCTTTTGGCATTATTTTTCGTACTAAGCCTCTCTCGCTATCGCTCAGTCCGGAAGCGTACGGAAAAATATTGTCAGCGCCCGGCCATATTCATCTCTCTCTGGGCAAGTGACAACTTCTTGCGTATAATAACAGGGATGAAAACCATTCGCACACGTTTTGCACCTAGCCCGACAGGCTATTTACATGTCGGCGGTATCCGTACCGCACTTTTTGCTTGGCTTTTGGCACGGCAGGGGCAGGGACAGTTTGTGCTGCGCTTCGAAGACACCGATAAAAAACGCGAGGTCGAAGGCGCGCGTGACCATCTTATCAAAAGCCTAAAAACGCTCGGCCTGAAATATGACGAAGGCCCGGATATCGGCGGTCCGTTTGCGCCGTACACCCAAAGCGAACGGCTGGAAAGCTATAGGCTATGGGCGCAGAAACTTATCGACGCCGGCCGCGCCTATGCCGACCCCTACACCCCCGAAGAAGTACAAGCTTTCCGCGACGAAGCACGCGCCGCCAAAAAGCCCTTTTTATACCGCAACCACCGCCCTGAAAATCCTCCCATATGGGACGGCACCATGCCGCTGCGTTTTAAATCCGACCCCAAAGCCTACGACTGGCACGACGAAGTCATGGGCGATCTGCATACCGGGCCCGAGGTCATCGACGACATTATCCTCATTAAATCCGACGGCTATCCCACGTACAATTTCGCACACATCGTAGATGACGCCGAAATGGAAATCACGCACATTATCCGCGGCCAGGAATTCATTGCAAGCATGCCGAATTACTTAAATTTGTACGAAGCACTGGGTATCGAGCGGCCGGCTATTGCTACGGTGCCGCACATTATGGGGCCGGATGGCAACAAAAAACTCAGCAAACGAGACGGCGCAAAAGATGTACTCGACTATGTGCGCGACGGTTTTTTGCCGGAAGCACTCGTCAGTTTTATCGCAACCCTGGGCTGGAACGACGGCACGACCCAAGAAATCTTTAGCGCGGATGAACTGATCGAAAAATTCTCGCTCGACCACGTGCAGCGCAGCGGGGCACGGTTTGACGAACAGCGCCTAACCTGGATAAACGGCCACTACATCCGCCAGCTCAGCATGGACGATCTGTACGTCCATGCGGCGAAATATCTGCCCGGCGAAGCAGACACTTTCGATGAAAACTACCGGCGGGCCGTATTGAGCCTGATTCAGGAACGCCTGAAATATTTTGCCGAAATACCGCAGCTGACGCGCTTTTTCTTTACCGATCTGCCCGTTGACCCGGCGCTTATCAGCAGCCACAAACAGCTTAAAAAACTAGATCCGGCAGAACTAAAGCAAATTCTGAAAACCGCTCTCGCATCCCTTGAAGAAAGCGATTTTACCCTGGACGACCTCACCGAACGCCTTAACAATCTTCTGGAAACTACCGGGCAAAAACCAGCAGTCCTGTTTAGCCTGATCCGCATCGCCACCACCCAGGCGCCCGCCAGCCCCGGCCTGGCCGAAACCCTCGCCGTCCTAGGCAAAGAAACCAGCCTGCGCCGCATCGACGCCATGCTGCCATCGCTGTAAAAATACGGTAATTAAGAAAGAGTTAAATCGGAACTTATACAGTGGTCCGGTCATATTTTCTATGGGGAGATACCGTGCCAGAAACAAACAGCCTACTGCATCCTGTCAACGAATTGCACTTCGGAGCATACTTGCCGGGTGATGTGACCGAAGCCCTAGAGGTGGCGTCGTCGCTAGCCGAACAAAGAATCGCCGACATTATCGCCCTGCCGCATGAAGAACGGGGATACGATAATACCGTATTAGCGATGCAAGACGCCGCAGAGGAACTTGATCTCGTATATACAATGGCCAGACATTTATCCAACACACTTGGCAACACGTGGCGGGATGCGGAAGAATTGGCATCGGCGCAGATTACAAGCTTTACGACCAGACTTGAACAGGACACCGAGCTGTATGAAGCCCTCAAACACGTCCAGCAAAAAGCAGCTGAACTCGATCTGACTGAGGCTCAAAAACGCTCCCTCCGTGACGAGATCGGCAACTTTGAACGAAACGGCGTCAATGCAGACCCCCAAACAAAGGAACGCCTGAAAGCAATAAAGGCCAGCTTGGCCGAATTGCAGACCTTGTACGGACAAAACCTGAAGGAAGCCGAGGAGCGAGCCTATCTTCCCGTTGAGTCCGTCACCGACCTGGATGGGGTTGACGATGAAAAGATTGACGCATGGAAGGACGAAGCCGCCAGCCGAGGCATAGAAGGCTACGCCGTTACCCTTGACTCGCCGAGCTACTGGGCCATTGCGGTCAACTGCAAGTCAGAAAAGATCCGCCGCGACATGCACAAACTTATGCGGACACTCGCTCCGGAAAATGAATCGGTAGCGACTGAAATCCTTGCCCTCCGCAAAGAAATGGCGCAGCTGCTTGGCCGCGCGTCCTTTGCTGAATATGTTACCGAAACCAGGATGTTAAAGACCGAACAAAATGCCCGGAACTTCATAGACGAACTTACCCAATTGTGTCTGCCCGGTATGCACCGCGAGACCGCCGAACTGACTGCATTCATAGAAAAAATCACCGGTAAACCATACCAACCCAACATCATAGACTTCGACAGCGGCAACGACCTTTTTTACGCAAGCCAGCTCAAGAAAGAACGAACGGGGGACGAAACGATTAACGTCAGTGAATACCTCCCATTGGAGCAGGTGCAAGAGCAAATGTTCGCCATCTTTGGAGAGCTCTACGGCGCAACATTCCGCTCCTCATCGCAGCCAGTTTGGCACGAGGACGTCAAAGCATACGACATAATTGACGAACAAGGAAATCACGTCAGCACCGTATGGTGCGACTGGCTCGCCCGCAAAGGAAAACGCTCCGGCGCATGGACAAAGCCGGCGTACGTCGCCGACCGTTCGGGCGGCAAGATCGACGAGCCACATTTCGTTTTTGTGCACGCCAGCTTTCCAAGGCCAACAAAAGACAAGCCCTCGCTGCTTAGTTTTAACAACGTAATCAGTATGTTTCATGAATTCGGCCACGTAATGCACTCCTCTTTGAGTAAAACGGAGTTACGCAGCCAACACAGCTGTTGGAGCAAATGGGACTTCGTAGAAGCACCCTCCCAGATAATGGAAAACTGGCCATGGCAGCCAGAAATCCTAACGAAACTGGCCAAGCACTACAAGACCGGCGAATCCTTGCCGCCGGGATTCCTGCAAAACATGCGCAGGGAGCGAAACTTCAGGGCGGCCTCCAAAATGCTTTGGATGTTATACCTGAGCAGTGTCGACCTCTATCTGCATTCAAAAGACTATGATCCACAAAAGGATGGTACCCCGAACCAGGCTGCACGCCGCATAAAACAGCAGTTCATGCCAGCCCCCGTCGCAGAATACGATAATAGCATGAATACTTTTATGCATCCTTTTGCCGGAGCCTATGCCTCAGGTTTTCATGGCTACCCCTTCGCCGAGGTGATCGAGGCCGACCTGTTCAGCCGTTTTGAGCAGGAAGGAGTACTGAACCCCTTTACCGGAAGAAGTTACCGCGACGAGATGCTAGCCACTGGCAACGAAAGAGAGCACGAGGTATCGATTTCGAAGTTCCTCGGCAGGCCTTATAATTCACAGGCCCTGCTCAGACGCATGGGTCTCGTCGCCTGAAGCCTCTACGGGGTTCGCGACTTGCATAGATAGCTAATATATTGTATGTTAGAAACTTATGTCTCGGCTTGAAAGATTCCGCTTAACACAAGAACACTTGCGTGGTGCATTATTGGGCGCGGGCATTGTACTGGCACCAATGCTTGTAGCCGCAGACCATGCCGGGCAGCCGGGGCGCGATCTGGACGGCTGCCTTGTGCCCTCCCCAGAAGCCCTGCAAGCAGCCCAAAATCTTCTTGACGCGCCCGAAGATCCAATGGTCACTCGTTTTAGTGCCAATTTTGGCAAAGGCGACAGCGTTGAGCCCATATCCCAAGAAGGGTTCGATGCCTGGCGTGTTCAAAAGGCCGCCGAAAATGAGTTGACGATCCATCCTTTTAAAGACAGAGAGCTTAGCCCTGATGTCACAGGTGAGAAACTTATTGCCGCTAGACGCCAACAAGCCGAAGCATTTTTAGGACAATACGGCATAACCCTTAGTTTTGGAGATGAGTTTGGTAAGCTCTGGGGCATGGACGGCAATCCCTTGACACCCGAACAGCGACGCGATCCCAAAATGGCAGAAGCCTACTTCTCGATCCAAAACTTTGTAAGCAGGTACCCGGTAGAATTTCTGCAACAAACCGGCCAGCGCGAAATCGTACTTATGGACGGCAGAGTAACTGATGTGGGCGACACCATCGACAGGAAGGTCGCTGGGCAGGTCTCTCCGGCGCATCCCCACACCATATACCTGGATTATAAGTATCCCGAGGTCATCGACCACGAGCTCGCACATCAAGTTACGAATCGGATGGGCTGTATGACCACCCCCGACCCTAACTTTGTGACCCTCAACCAGAACAACACCTATGGACCGCCTAACGAAAACACCGCACCGACCCTAGAGGATTATCAGTTTAAGACCCAGCGTGGCCAACCTGTCGCACCAGATTACAAAAAGAAACTGGTATACCCCACCAGATACGCAAGAACCAATCATGTTGAGGAGACTGCGGAACTGGGCAAAAATATTTTGAATCCGAGTTTCGGCAACTACGACGACAAAACAGGGTCGATACTGGAAGAAAAATTTGTGTATGAGCTCGCTCGTTACTACACAATCGACCCGAAAGCCACTCGGTTTTTTGCTCAAACAAGCTACCGTGCGGCAGGACGTCAGGTGACCAGCGTAAAATAAATACGCCTCGATTATATAAAAAGGTAGCACTTTAACCATAAGCATTGCTACAATGGTGGCTATGGACAGTGATTTCTTGCCGCGTCGCGGCCAAAATAGAAACATGCAGCCGCGCCCGCAGTTTCCGTCGGGCAATCTCCGGCGACCAGGCACAACGGCGTTTCGTCCACCGGATGAAGTAGCCCGCCAGGATGAACAGCAACGTCAAAATGACACCGCCGCCCATCAGGCAATACTAGGAACACCAACCCCGGAAGGAGGGAAGTCCTCCCGAAACCGAAAAAGCTTCAAAGAATGGCTCAAAAGCCGTACCAAAAAACAATGGGCGATTATTATAATTATCGCGTTGTTGGTGCTTGGCGGTATTGGTTTTGCAGTGTATCAGATCTGGATAAAACCAGACAGTAAACCAGTACAGCGCGCCGTCGTCAAACCAGCGCCCAAGCCCGAACCCCCCAAGCCCATTACCTCTACACTGACTGGCCTGGAAATAGCTGACGCAGCCATTAATCAGCGTCCTGTGACCGCAGTTATGATCGAAAACAGCATGGATGCACGGCCGCAGGCCGGGCTTAACCAAGCCGGCGTGGTATTTGAGGCGATCGCCGAAGGCGGCATCACACGTTTTCTGACTTTATTCCAAGACAGTGAACCGGACTACATCGGGCCGGTCCGCAGTGTCCGCCCCTACTACGTGCAGTGGGCCGCCGGCTTTGACGCCGCCATCGCCCATGTGGGTGGCAGCGGCGACGCATTACGCATGCTCCGTGAGGAGAATGTCGCCAAAGATCTGGATCAGTTCTTTAATCCCGGACCATTCCGTCGTGTCAGTAATAGGGTTGCGCCGCACAATGTGTACAGTAATATCGCGTCGCTTCGTGAACTACAAAATCAGAAAGGCTTTACGAGCAGCTACAAAGGTTTTGCCCGCAAGGCCGAAGCCAAAAGTGCCGCACCAAACGCCACTGCTATCGATTTCAACATATCCGGCGCGATCTACAATCCACATTACGACTACGATGCAGCCACCAATTCCTACAAGCGCTCCGAAGGCGGCCAACCCCACACCGACGAGAAAAGCGGCCAACAGCTCAGCCCAAAAGTCGTCATTGCTATGGTCATGCAACAGGGAAGAAATGACATTTACACCACCTACAATGCCGTAGGAAATGGTGATGCATTCGTCTTTCAGGACGGTGCGCTCACCAAGGCTACATGGAGCAAGACCGACAATAAAGAGCCGCTCATATTCAAGGACATCAATGGAAACGAGTTAAAACTCAACCCGGGGCAAACCTGGATTTCTGCCGTCGGCAGCGCTGACCGCGTGACATATAAATAGCCATGGACCACCTGCAAAAATTCATCTCGCAAATCCGCCTCCGTCTTTTTGGCATCCTGCTATTCAATAGTGCGCTTATTGCGGCGGACTGGTGGATTATAGAGCACTTTTTGCATTTGAAGGGCCAGGATTTCTTTATCGCACTCGCCGTTTTGACCTTTCTGGGCATCACGATTCTGCCATGGATGAGTGCCAACTACATCGTGCAGCCGACCAAGATCATCTGGCAGGCAATACTGCATATCGCGCCGGATACGGCCGGCACCAAAGCACCGGACCTCAAAAAAGTTCGTTTGGGCCGTGAACTGGTTACCGCACTGGTCGCCCGTGTTTATCAGCTGGCAAGCGTCGCCGACAACATCGAAAAAATGGCTAGCAGTAAAAAACACGACCTGGGGTCCGAATTTGTCGCGGGCAGCCTGCCACTGCCGGTCGTAGTACTCGACAAAGATTTGACCATCGTCTTTGCCAACGATGCACTGCTGACGTACGGCGGCCGCAGCAAGGACAAAAACGACACCATCGGCCAAAACCTCTACCTAGTCCTCGATATGCTGTTTAGCACCAAGTTCACATTCGATACTTGGCTTGAACAGGTACGCGAAAACAAGGTCACCGCCAGCCATACCTGGGAACGCGTCCGCCTAAATCTGCCTGACCAAAAAGAAACCAAACTCTTTGACTTGGTAGCGTATTACAACAAAAGCAACCCGGATGGTTTTGAAGTCGTTTTAACCTTGTATGATCGCACGCGCCAATATTCACAAGACGAACAGGCGATGAGCTTTTTAGCACTGGCCGTGCATGAACTGCGTACACCCCTCACATTGCTCCGAGGCTACATCGATGTCTTTGAAGAGGAGCTGTCCGGCAAACTCGACCCCGAACTTACCGGCTATCTGAATAAAATGAAGGCCACGGCTCAGCAGCTGACGGGCTTTATCGGCAACGTCCTGAATGTATCGCGCTTCGAAAATGACGAACTTATCCTGAAGCTCCGCGAAGAGCAGTGGGCGCCACTGCTGCAATCGGCGGTCAATGACATCGCACTGCGTGCCAAAGTCCGTGGTATCTCATTCAAACTTAAAGTAGACGAAGGCCTGCCAGCCGTGGGCGCGGATGCCGCCGGCATCTATGAAGTCATCAATAACATCCTGGACCTGTCTCTTATACACATCTCCGAGCCCACGAGACGGAGCTAC
>JARIHD010000006.1 GCA_029288425.1 Candidatus Saccharimonadota bacterium | reverse complement strand
AAGAGACAGTATCCGGATGGTCGATGCAGGCATACAGCAAGCTGTACTGAAATTCTTCGCCTGCGTCGGCATCGGCGATACGGATCTTGCCGTCGGCAATTTCCAGAGCCTGTTCGACGGACTGCGCCAAACGAGTGCGGCTTTCTTCGTCGTTAACCAGGCGGTCGATTACAATTTCGATAGTGTGCTTATAATTTTTGTCGAGTTCAGGAAATTCGTCCAAAGCGTACACTACGCCGTCGACGCGGGCCCGGGCAAAACCGGCGCGCATATACTGCTCGGGCACATGCTCGAAGGCGCCTTTTTTGTCGGTTACCACCGGCGCCAGAATCATCAGGCGTGCGCCTGATTTTAGACCGGCGACCTTATCCACGATATTCGTGGTCGTTTGGCGCGTGACTTCTTTGCCGCAAACAGGACAATGCGGCACGCCGATGCGCGCATACAAAAGGCGCAGGTAGTCGTAGATTTCAGTGACGGTCGCGACGGTACTACGCGGGTTGCGGCTGGTAGACTTTTGATCGATAGAAGTCGCCGGCGACAGTCCGTCGATCTGGTCGACATCAGGCTTTTCCATGAGCCCCAGGAACTGACGGGCGTAACTGCTCAGTGATTCTACGTAGCGGCGCTGGCCCTCGGCATAAATCGTGTCAAAAGCCAGGCTGGACTTGCCCGAACCGGACAGCCCCGTAATGACCACCAATTTGTTACGCGGCAACTCAACCGAAATATTTTTCAGGTTGTGTTCACGCGCACCTTGAACGACGATTTTTTCCGACATACCAAACTCACCTGTTTAGTCGATTTATTATAGCGATTTTTTGGATACTTTTCCAGTCCGCCCGCTGGCAAAATATTCCGCTACAAGCGTAAAGGGCGTATAGTTGAGGTCATGGAACGCATGAAACGCCACTGGAAACGCGTACCGTCGGGCATCCGCCGTCCAGTGGTTCTGATTGTCGGCACTTTATTTATTATTGCCTCAGTGCTCACCGGCTGGCTGCCGGGTCCCGGGGGCATCCCCTTGTTTTTGGTCGGCATTGCTATTTTGGCCACCGAGTTCGAAAAAGCACAAAAGTTTCGGGACGTTATTTTGGGCTGGGTCCACACTTTCGGAAAATGGTATCGGCGCAATCGTATACTAGGCACAATTTTACTCGTTTTATGCGCAGCCGTGGCCATTTCGATAGCCATTTTTAGCCTTAATAAGCTCCGCTAAGTCTCTATTAAAGCATAAGCATTATAAAATATATTTGACATATACGCCATCAGATGTAAAATACAGAGTAATTGGTAATATAAATTTTAAGGTGGCGCGCATGTCGGAGTTCATCGTTCTGGGAATAATTCCTGGCACCCAAATTCAGATTACATTTTTACTATGGCTGCTGGTTGTGGTAGTGGCTAGTGTTGTTATCGGCGCGCACATTATGCAGCGTTCTCGTATGTTTCGGAATGCACTTGTGACCCTGGTGTTACTGGCGCTGGTGCGCAAATCGCCCGATTCTGAAGCGCTCTGGGCAACTCTGTAGTCTTATAAACTTACATATCTGCGCTTGCAGGCATGATACTTTCGGCGTAGAGCTTGAGCTCTTCCAGTAGATATTCTTGGTGCGTAGTCAGGTGTTCACGAGCAGCAAGTTCTTGCAGACGTGCAAAAAACCGTGCCATTTTACTATGCTGGCCGCCGTCCAATAACCGCCGGGCACAAAATTGCTCCCACGCCTCGCGCTCTTCACCGGTTAATAATTTGGGATAATTGCGGGCTTTATAGAGCGGCAAAAGTGTCGAAAGCCGCTGGTCTTTGAAATGTAAGTTCAGTTCACCCAACTCTTCGGGACGGGCGGCGCGGACCACACTCATGGCTTGTTTGTCGCCATTATCAAAAAAACCATCGTACATGCATTCGTCGATATCTTTGTCGGTTGCCACCAGCGACGTCTGCGACGGTTTATCGAGGATTTCCCATGCCTTAAAAAGTTTTGCCTCCAGATCCGGCATTCTCCGTAAGGCAGCCTCGTGCTGGTGTATTTCTTTCATGTCTAGCTTGAGTCGTTTCTGACTAGCTTCGTCCAAAACACCCAGCGGTGCAACAGCCGGACAGCGGTTGAACTGCAACGACTTCACGGGCAGACGCGGTTCTTCGGAATCTTTTTTCCATTTCCAGGATTCGGCCAGTTGCTCGGGCGTGGCGTCTTTGTAATAAAGCGGATCGTAACGGAGGTCGAAAACAAACATTCCCTGTTTTTTAGGATGCGGGCAAACGGGCATGACAACGGTTGTTTTTTCGTATTCGCCGGCGTATTTGCCACTGGTGTATACGAACGGCTTGCCGCCTTCTACCAAGTCAGCCACCTTGCGCTTGTCCCGTATGCTCAAAAGATAGTCAAACAGTTTGGTCTGTTTGTTACGTATCATCCGGGCAACGGCGATAGTGGCGTCAACGTCACTCAGCGCATCGTGCGCATGGGCGTGGTCCAGTTTGTTAAGCCCTGTCAAAAGTTCCAAGCGGTTGGTTGGCTTGCCGTGCACGTCAACCGGCCATTGTATGCCTTCCGGCCGCAGCGCGCGCGTCATGCGCACCACATCCAGCAGATCCCAGCGCGACCGGTCCTCGCGCCATTGCCATTCGTAAGGGTCGTAGAAATTACGGTAGTGCAGGCAGCGCATAAATTCATCATCGAAACGCACCGTATTGAATCCCAGAAAAATAGTACCTTGCGTGGCAATTTCATTGGTAAACATACGCAGGAATTCTGCCTCGGTATAGCCCTCGGCAATGGTCTGTTGCGGCGTGATGCCGGTAATCAAAATGGCATCAGGGTCTGGCAATACGTCTTCGGTCAAACGAATCAGCACATTGACCGGTTCGCCGATAGGATTGAGTTCCAGGTCAGTACGGCGGCCGGCAAATTGCATAATGCGACTTGCGTGCGCGTTAATTCCGCTCGTTTCAAGGTCATAAAAGAAAAAACTGGCCGACATTACATCAACTAGTTTAGCAGAGCGGGTCCGGATAACGGAATAATCCGTAGTCGGCGCCCATATTGATTGCGGCGTGAAATGCTGGCGTGAGTGCATTTTCGGCAGGACAACCCAACGTAGCTACATCAGTTTTTCCCCGGGCATAGAAGACATCGTTCCAGTTATCATCGGCCCCGTCACGGCGCTCGATGCCATGCTTTTGAGCATTCGAGTCAAAGGTAACCTTCACGTTAAGAAGGGGTAGGGGCACACGCTCCGGCGAACGAATCTGTAGAACATTAAGATCAGACAGCGCAAGTGACAGATATGCCAGATCATGGGCGGCCTGCACGCGCCTGCTTAAGGATATATAGTCGCGTTTGTTGCCGATAAACTCAGCGTGCTGATGCGTAGCATACGCCAGATTACTACCAGCGAGGGCAAAGTCGAGGCTTATGGCTTCGTCGTTAATATTCAGAGTATCGGCCTCGGATTGCACGAGCTCCCGCCCTAGGTTTGTATAGCGCGCATTTGCAAATTGCCACCATCGATGTGCGGCGTTGTTGCCTTCCGTAAATTCGCGTTTTACCTCGTCCCTTCTCGTAATCATCATACCCACAAGATTGCGCTGGTATGAAGCCACGCGCCTGCCCCAAAGCGTAAATGGATTACCTATGATTTTTTGTTCAAGTGAGCGAGGATCAACAAAATGTGACTCGTAGTCCCGACCTTTCATAAAGCCACGCATCATTTGGTCGAAACCAAACATTATATAGGTATGACGCTCGGCCTTGTTTAGGTCGACAGAGCTGAAATCTTTTGGATCGAAGTTATTTTCTGCTATAACGTCTTGGAGGGCACGCCGGACTGCGTCGGGGTGTTTTCGTAGATTCGGTGCAATCTCTGGCAGATGACTGGCGACTTCCAGCCTGGCTGTCTTGAGTACACCGCTGTGTATCATAGTCGCCTAATTATAACATAAATATTATTCGATATCAATTATGGGCCGCCTCGGTATTTAAAAGTTGGTATTTACTCCCTTAAGTGAGTCTTCGACCGCACGATATAGCATCAGCCCCCGGAGAACCGCGACCCCATGCTCCACAGCGATACACGTTACCTCAATGTCAGCTTCGGTAACCCGATCTTCCCCGCCGGCGGATTTCTTCAAAAAGTGACTTATAGCACCCGGGCGCAGCGAACGCTCGCCTCGCCTTTCCAGGGACCTTAGCTCTTTATCTATGCGACCCAAATTCTTGCCAGCCTTATCGTGAAGTTCATCCGTGATCCATGCCAAGCTTTTTTCGGCCACCTTTACAGCACCGGTAAAAGCATTGTTCCACCCATCCGGATCGTCGGCATAGGCTTCAGCGTACTTTTCCGCATATTGATCTACAAATACTTCGGGGTCAAAGCTGTCTCCAAAATAGTTCTGAGCAGGCGTGAGCTCGGGGTTGTATTGGTTTGACAGCACGATTCCCTCCTAATCTATTAGTATGTGAATTGGCCGTGCAGACCGATCTTCACCGTATCGCCTGCATGTGCCCCATGACGGGCAAGTCCATGCGATATACCCATTTTTCGCATAATATCGCGAATACGCTGCACCCCGTCTTCATTGTCAAAATCAGTACGGGCAGCAAAACGTTCGATTTTGCGGCCCCGGACAATAAACAGGTGATCGTCCTCTTTGGTGACCGTCCAAGCTTTATCGTCTTGGTCGATAGTAAGTACAGGAACGCCAGCCATTTCAGGCAACGCTTCTTCCTGTTTGTTCCGCTCGGTTTCCACAATGCCCCGAATTTTGCGAAGCAAGGGCTGAATGCCTTCTTTGGATTGGGCGGAAATTGCTAATACTTCGGTATCGTCTGGGAGCACCTTTTGCAGGGTAGCAATTTGATCGCGTACAATCTCCGGGTCAAGACCTTCAATTTTCGTCAGGGCGATTACTTGTGGCCGCGTGGACAAATCAATCTTGTAGGCAGCGAGTTCATTTTGGATGGTGGTATATGCAGCCTGGATGTCTTCCTGGTAGGCGTCGATCAAATGCAGCAGCACAGCGGTACGTTCGACATGCCTTAAAAAGTCGTCACCCAAGCCCTTGCCCTCAGCCGCACCTTCGATAAGGCCGGGAATATCAGCGAATAGCACGCTTGCCTTGCCATCAATATCGACCACGCCCAAGTTGGGAGTAATGGTAGTGAAAGGGTAGTCGGCAATTTCCGGCCGGGCATTGCTAATAACACTGAGCAGCGTCGATTTACCGGCGTTAGGCAGACCGATTAGTCCTACGTCGGCGATCATCTTGAGTTCCAGTTGTGCGGTGACTTCAGTGCCTTTTTCGCCTTTTTCAGCGACGCGCGGCGCTTGGCGGCGTGACGATACGAAGTGCGCATTCCCAAAACCACCCTGGCCACCCTTGGCGATAATAACTTTTTGGCCATCTTCATTCAGGTCGGCCAGTAGTTCACCGTCTGGGCCGATTACGGCAGTGCCCACAGGCAGGGGCACTATAAGATCAGCCCCTCCCTTGCCCCGCTTATTGCGTTTTCCGCCTGCTGCACCTGGTTCGGCTCGCAGCTCTTTTTGGAAACGAAATTCGGCGAGCGTGTTTTCATTTCGGCTGGCCACAAACACCACGTTGCCACCGCGGCCGCCGTCCCCACCGTCCGGACCGCCCTTATCGATGTACTTTTCATGGCGGAAACTAACGGTGCCGTTACCGCCGTCACCTGCTTTTATGAGAACCGTTGCTTTATCAATAAACATGTATATACCTTTTGGTTTTACTGGGACTAATGAATGTAGTTGAGCGTGCGTGCCGTTGACGCAGGAATGGGTTTAAAGTCGACGCGATTGAATCCGCCGGCCGGCGTTGGATCGGTTATTGATTTTTGGCCGCTGGAATTCATTTCGGAAATCCAAACGCTGCCGTCTTCATTAACTTCCTCGACGATAGCCACATGGCCCGGTTGAGTAGTTGTTCGCGTGACAACGGCAGCACCGACTTCCGGAATATTATCGACTCGGATACCGCCTACAATGGCACGATCATCCCATGTCCAAGCGTCACCCAAATTGGATGGCAACGAACGGCCGATCTCTGCTCGGCGTTTGGCCACATACCAAGTGCAGTACCCGGGAATGTACCCGTTGGATCCATACACCGGCGAAAATGGACCACTCGCGTAACCGCCATATGCGCTGCGGGTAGCAGGCTGCTGACCGTTTGGAATAATGATTTGCTGGCCAACTTTTAGGCCGTCTAGTTCGGCGTCGTTATACGCGATAATCTGATCTTTGCTGGCGCGAAATTTTTGCGCCAAAGTATCGGGGTTATCACCATCTTTTACGGTATATACAATACCGTTAACCGGAGGAATCCACAGCTTTGTGCCCGCTCCTATAGCATTGCCGGAAAGGCCATTGGACCACTGGATACTTTCAGATGTTACACCAAACTTGGATGCGATGCTTGCAATGGTGTCGCCTTCTTGCACTGTATAATTTTTAATGTCCTTGCTACTTTTCAGTTCGGTTGCTACCGCCTGGGGCTTGGCAACAACCATAGCCTGGACGGGAACGGCAAGCTGGGTGCTGGCACTGTCCGCCTGGTTCGCCACAGCTACCGTCATCATCTCCGCCATATTGCTCATAAGGGCCAGATTGACGGCAATATCAGCCGTCGAGACCTGATCAAGCGGATCGGCCGTTCTTTCACGGTCACCGGTTGAGGATACGACGTTTTGGTGGGAGCCATCACTCGACGGTGCAGTCTGCAGAACAAAAAGAATAATCCCTCCAAGCAGCAAAATGTGCAGCGATAAAAGCCCGTAGCGCACGACTTTACGCCGAGTGAGCAGTTTAACGACACGTTTTTTGGCATGCGCAAAACGACCAGTCTGCTGGCCGGACTGGGCTTCAGGATGTGCGGTTTTGGATTGCATCTTGTTGATACGCTATGCTCCTTGGACGTTTTGAGGCGTCCACCCCTGTAAACACAGAAGGAAACGTCAGAAATATCACCGTAATGGGCAGTTCCCGCGTTTCAAGCATAAGTATAGCCTATATGGGCACTTTTGGGAAGGCCAGGGAGTTTAAGTACCCCTGTTAGGGATTACATAACTTGGTACAGTACTGAGCAACATTCGACTCGTGTTCGGCTAACGTTTTGGAAAAATGAGTTGTGCCATCATCACCTGAAACAAAATAGAGCCAGTCGGTAGATGCGGGGTTCGCTACCGCTTTAAGCGAACTGATCGTTACATTCGATATCGGGGTGGGGGTCAGGCCGGTGTGCGTATATGTGTTGTACGCCGAATCGTAGGCGGATGACGGTTTTTGACCGGCCAAGATCGCGCCGTAAGACGCCGTGGCGTCGGACTCAAGTTTCATGCCAATACGAAGGCGTTTCAGAAAAACCTGCGCGACCTGCTCCCGATCTTGCTGTCGAGGAACCTCTTTTTCAACGATCGAGGCTAAAATGATGGCTTCGTACGTGCTGAGGCCTTGGCGGGCAAAGGCGCTGCGCAGATCAGGTGTCAGGTATGTATTCATCTGGTCAAGTGCCGCCAAAACGATAGTCTGAGGATCGGTGGCAGCTGTCTTTTGATACGAATCCGGATATAGATAGCCTTCCAGGCTGACACTAGCGGGCTTGTCGACCAGCGCCGGATTATTGGCGTAACGCTGTGGGTCCAAGGCTTTGTCTACGTCGGCTTCACTAAAGCCATCCCGCACCAAGGTGGTACGCAGCTGGTCCAGGCGTCGACCAGGCAATAATGTCACAAGATTCGTCGCCACTTTTCCGCGTGTTAACTGGGAGACGATTTCAGGTACGCTCTGGCTGGCAGCCAGCTCGTAACTGCCAGCCTTCAGGTCTTTACCCACCTCTTTGCTGCTCACATATAGGCGAAACGCCCAACTGCTGCGGATAACTTTCTCCTGTTGCAATTTAGTGGCGATTTCATCGACTGATGCTCCCTGGTCGACAGTAATAATCTGTACTTCGGGGTTACTGCTAAGCGGCCCCAGATTTTTATTGTAAACGTAGCGCACGCCAGCGGTAGCACCGCCGATCAATACAATGCCGACGAGGAGCAGGATAACTATGCGGCGCGGCCAGCGTCTTTTAGCAGGTTGGCTCGTATATTTCATGCGCGCACCTCAGGGTGATCATGTAAATAATCTTCCAGAATATAGGCGGCAGCCAACGCATCGATGTCGGCTTTTTTATAAGGCCTGCCGCGGGCTTCCAGCTCTTTTTCGGCCTTCACTGAAGTTACGGCTTCGTCCTGCCAGCGCACCGGCAAACCTAAGATAGGTTCTAGCGCGGCACCAAAGGCTTTTACAGCATCGGTTTGAGCCGTAGAGTCGCCGTTTAGATTACGTGGCAGGCCGAGCACTAGCAATGCCGCATGTTCATCATTGATGATCTGCTTAATGCTGGCGAGTGCGTGGTCATCATTCAGCACTGTTGTGAGCGGATGTGCGATGCGCGCTACGGCGTTAGCACTTGCTATACCTATTCGTTTCGCACCCACATCCAAAGCCAGGATCGAACTGCTGCTAGTTAGCATTTTTTTGGACAACCGGTTTCTCGACCGTAACTGTTATCTTTGTTGTCTTTTTTGGAATCGAACTTACCCAGAACGGACTATAGTCGACTTTTACCTCGGTGACACCTGGATAATCACTTATGATAGTCCTTGCATCGTTAGTCTTTTTACCCGCCACCTTGGACTTAATCTCGGCAACGTTTAGGTCCGATCCAGCAATAGCAGTTGCTTCCATAGTTACGAGTGTTACGCCGTTGCTCTCGTTTTGCAGTTTGAAAGTCGCTTCATCGAGTCCGTAATCAATAATCTGCTGTTTATGTTCGTCGATCTTGTCCTTGGCTGCTTTATCGATAACCTTCTTTAAATCGGCCTGCTTGACGCCAAGCATGGTGTAGGTGATTTTTTGAGTGACAGTCACATTGGATGCTTCGTCTCCTACCTTAACGCTGGTACTGATCTCCGGCTCGCCAGCCTTAAAGGTGTCCTCGAGCGGGTATAAACTTTTGGAGGTCAAACCGCTTTGCAGTTCCTGTTTAAGCGCGTCATTTTCCTGAGTTGCAATTTTTTGTTTGGCACTGTCGATGTCAGCCTGCGACACGATTTTGACAATCTGGCTGGTGCCGCCGCTAATACCAGTTGTGGATGCCGAAATGTCAGGGCGCCCGGCCACGACGAGAGCGGTCGACGCCGTATTATATTTATCGCCATTATTTTGGGCAGCCACCGCGGTTGCGGCAGAAGCAACCCAAGTACACTTACCACCGCCCAGCTTAGGCATAAAGCTGGTATTGCTCTGCGTAATGTATGTAAGCCCGTTGGCACTCAGTCCGGTTCCTGCGGGTACATCATTAGGCGGCGTTGCACCGCAAGGCCCAGCCGTCATCGATGCGGTACCCGTAGCTTTTGTGCCATTATCTTTTTGGCCGGTGGCTTCGACTTGCTGCGTAAATGTCTTTTGGAATTTTTGTTCTACCGACGGCACCAGAGCCTTTTCGGCGTCAACTTCACGGGCGGTCGGACTCAAAGACAAGTCTAGGTTCGTTTGGACTGCCGAGCTGTCAGTTTTGACGGATATGGATGCGCGCGGCATCGCCACAAAAGCCATGTACCACATAAAGACAAATACCACGACCGCGATTCCACCGATCACTGCCCACATGCGGAACTTATTAAAATCGGGAATCGAAAACTTTTTGCCGCCCTTTTTGGGTTTGAACTTTTTGTCCGGTGTGGAGGCAACGGGGTCGACGGTATTGTCCAGCTCGATACCGCCATCTTCGTCAGCATCCATGGGCATAGCGGCGCTAGCCGGTGAGCGGCGCAAATGCTCGCTCACAGGTTTAGCAGCATCCAATGGTTCATCATCGGCCAAACTTACCGCTTCTTCATCATCGTCGTCCTGTCCATGTGCACCCATATGAACCTGCGGAACTTCTGGCCGCGACTGCAGGCTCTTGGCAACATAGATACCCACACTGCCAGCCAACGGCAAAAGTCCAGCCTCACTCGTGATGAGCACCAGATGTTTTTTAGCCTCATCGGCGGTACGCTTCAGCAACTTCATATTAACGATACTCTGAAAAACGGTAGCACGCTTTGGCAACACCAGGGCAACAATCTTTTCATGCGAACCACGAACTTTATCAATAATCGCCGTGATTTCGTCGTCTATGTCGATGTAAATCGTATCTTTACCAGAGGGTTGTGTGCTCATTGTTTCTCTTCTTGTTTATACTCGTAACATCTTATCTATTTTTTCACGGACCGAATCGCCAGGGGATGCCGAAAATTGTAGCGTATCCAGACCAACGCGCAAAAGCCCCATGGCTGTAATAAAAGTGTGGTCGGTGACATCACCAGTTTTATCAATAATACCGACAACTTGTTCGGGACGAATGTGCTGTACGACCGGCTTACGCGTAAATGGCAGTTCAGTATACCATTTGCCCGCTTCCAAGCGGTCCATCAGCATATCCAGGCTCGAACCGCCGCCACATAAAAACAGACGATGGGGCAGATGGTCAAGTTTATTATTGAATTCGCTGAGCGCCAGTTCAACGCCGCTTGCCCAAACATCCAATGTTTTAGTCAGAGCACCTTCGATGGCGGGCACTTTGGCCTGGGGCGCTTTGTGGTCGGATAGGCCTACTTTTAATTCTTCGGCTTGTACGAATGACACATTTAATTCACGTTCGATGGAACGCGTAAATGCTCGGCCGCCGATTCCAAACATCTTGGTTCCCTGCACGCCACTGTCATTTATAACCGCGATGTCGGTCGTACCACCTCCCACGTCCATAAGTACGGCGCTCATGCTGGCGTTTGCATCATTGCCAATGACCGAGCGGGCCACGGCGAATGGTTCGGCCGCCACCGCCAACAGGTCAAGGTCCAGCTGTTGCGCGGTGCGTTCAAGCGCCCCGATATGAATCATCGGCGCGAATGCAGTGTACAGTTGTACCACGACATCCCGCCCCTGGAAACCGATGGGGCTTGTTACCTTGTAACCGTCGATTTCAATGCCGACAAGAGCGCTGTTAACTAACCGCACATCAACCTCTTTGCCGCCCAGTTCCCAAGCAAGTTGTTTTTTGGCCTTGGCCTCGGCGCGGGCCTGGACGAGCTTGATGATTTTTTCGACTTCGAGCAAATCAAGGGGCTTGTCCGGTTGTTTACGGGTGACGCGGACGGTTGTAGTCGTACCTTTGACAAGCTCTCCAGCGATACCTATAACAGCGGTACGCACACTGACGCCAGCCCGGTCTTCGGCCTGGCTGAGAGCTTTATCGCAATTTGCAACGACACTCGAAATATCAGCAATCGCTCCAGCCTGCATATCACTCAGATCTTGGTGGGCGCGGCCTACGCCAATAATTTCGACCGTATCACCGGTCACATGGCCAATCAAAGCCTTGACATATTCCGTACCGACGTCCAGACCAACAACATATTGTTCGCCCTCGGACTCTTTGGCTTTTTGGCCGACCTTGGCATTGACTTCGGAAGCCTTGTCGGCGACCCTCTGCGCTAATGACTGGCCTATCGTTTTGAATTTATCAAGCATAATCGTCTTTGATTATAGCATACACACGCTTGGACTACAGTGCTATAACAGCGAATATTCGCCTATACGCTGGGCGCCGCGAATAAATGCCCGGTAACGCTTTTTCGAATTCACACCCCTGGTATAGGGCTGCTGGTACTCAACCTTCAATCTTTCGGCTGCCAAGCGCGAGGCTAAGGCGGCGCTTCTTGTTGCGGCCGGATCATCACGATTTTTTCGCGACCGCTCGAAGGACCGGGCGTGCAGTGCACAGTCCTCGAAAAAGAGTCGACTGCTATACAAACGGAAATCATTGAGCCACTCCCATGAAAAAAATTGCCCCAGGTACGCAAAACCCATATCTTGGGCAGCCTCATTTACCTTCAGATCATCACGTTGGATAGACAAACGCACGACATCGGCGCCGATTCCGAGGGCATAAGATATTTGGTACGGACATATGGCAGCCGCAATACCATTGACTGCAGCCTGCTCGTCAAAAAGCGCCGTAAATGCTTCTACTTGCCGCCAACCCAAAGGGAGCGGTTCTTCCCGGCGCGTATCGTGGCGTATGCCCGTGAAGCCCAGTAGCCGTGACGCCCCACGGTCAAAGACACCCCAGCTGATATTTCCGGGATCGCTGACAAGGTGCCGGTAAAACTCTGACTTAGCCCCATCATCAAGCAGCGCCACTACATCGGCACGAAGATCGTGGCGCAACCGCTGATGAACTCGTGGCGGCATGCCATCTGGCAGTTGGGCTAAATCGCCCGGCGTGACTGGCTGTAATTCTATGCCGGGCGTGTTAGCACCGGCGGTCAGCCTTGGACCAAACATAGTGGAAGTAATTAAAATACTTATTCGCTACTACGTCAAGGTATTGATGGACTGGTCACTACGCCAATACGGCTTTGATGCGGCGGATGCCGGCCGAGCTGGCTTCTTCTTTGATGATTTTGAAGCGCTTGCCGCCTTCAAACAGCTGCAAGGTATGATCAACATGGGGGCCGCCGCAGATCTCAAAGCTGAATGGTTTTTCGGCGCCGTCAGCGATCATTTTATAGACTTTGACCGTTTCGCCGTAGCGGTCGCCGAACTGGCCGAGTGCACCCAATGGTCCCGTCGCTTCGGCGGTCGGGTATTCAGCCCAAGATACTTTCAGGTCTTTGCCGATTTGTTCATTTACGATATCTTCAACTCTTTTGAGCTGTTCAGGGGTGACTTTTTCAGGATGACTAAAGTCGAAGCGGAGGCGTTCTTCGGTGATATTGCTACCGTTTTGAACAACATGATCACCCAGGACATCGCGAAGCGCTTGATACATCAGATGGGTCGCGGTGTGGTATTTTTTGTGCTGCAGGGTTTGACCGCCAAGGCCGCCTTTGAACACGCCTTTGCTGGCAGTTTGGCTGCGTTCACGCTGTTCGGCCATGAGCGCTTCAAATTGTTCGCGCCAGTTTTCTGCTACTTTAATGTCCTGCTTAAAGGCCTCCTCGACACTGAGTTCAAGCGGAAATCCGTAGGTATCGTAGAGCTTAAACACTTCTTCGCCGGTCAGGCCATCTTTGCCCATTTTTGACATTTCATGGATACCTTTGCGCAGGGTTTGGCGGAAGACTTTTTCTTCACGGGTCAAAACCTCGATGACTTCGCCCCGTTTGGCGTCGACTTCAGGGAAATCGTTCTCGTACAGACTAGTAATGACGGGTACGACTTCTTGGACGAAGTTTTGTTCGATACCAAGGTCGAAGGCAAAACGAATAGCGCGGCGCATCAGGCGGCGCATTACGTATCCTTGTTCTTTATTGCTGGGTTTTACGCCGTCAACAGCCAGGAAAGCTGCGGCACGCAAATGATCGGCTACGACGCGCATGGCGTTGGTGTGACTATCGTATTTTTTGCCCGAAAGTGCTTCGAGTTTTTCGATGATCGGCCAAAGCAGACTTATTTTAAAGGCATCCGGGCTATCAATAGCTGCCATAGCAATGCGCTCCAGGCCGCCGCCAAAGTCCACATTTTGTTTTGGCAGTTTTTCAAAACCGGCTTCGGTGCGGACGTATTCCATAAACACACTGTTGGCGATTTCGATAAAACGGCCGCAGTCGCAGTTGGGGTGGCAGTGTTCGCCGTATTCGGTATTGTGCTCGACAAAGTCGAATTCATAAAAGATTTCGCTGTCACCGCCGCCCGGTTCGCCGACGGGCATATCTTTGATTTTGCCGGCGCGGCACCACCAGTTTTTGTCGGCGTCATAAAAGAAAATGCGCTCGCCGGGTTTCATACCCCGTTTGTAACCGTCTTCTTCGGAGCCCACATCTGCCTTTAATGCTTCGATACCTTTTTCGGCAAAAAGCCTTTCCCAAATTTCGGCCGCTTGCGTGTCGCGGGGAATGCCATTTGATTCGTCGCCGATAAAACAAGTGACGTAGAGTTTTTTGGGATCCAGACCAACTACACCGGTCAGGAATTCGAAAATCCAAGGCAATTGCTCCGCTTTAAAGTAGTCGCCCAGTGACCAGTTGCCCATCATTTCAAAGAATGTAGTGTGGCGGTTGTCGCCGACTTCGGCGATGTCTTGGGCGCGCAGACAAGTCTGGGAATCTACCAAGCGCACGCCTTCGGGATGTTCTTCACCCAGCAAATAGGGAATAAGCGGCTGCATGCCCGAACCGGTAAATAAAGTAGTTGGGTCATTTTGTGGCACTAAAAGCGCGCGCGGGATCACCTTGTGCCCGTTTTTTTTGTAAAAATCTAAGTAAGCCTGTCTAATTTGCTGCGCATTCATGAGTTACATAATAACAGAGAGAGCCTGCTTATGTCATCTCCGTGTCTCGATACGCTCCCCCGACGGCAGTATGGGTTTCCCCTTTGACTTTTGCTTTATGAATATCCGCCGCCTCATTAATCTCTTTGAGGGAGGCAGCGTTTTTTACCTCCCCATGAGCAAAGCCAAAGTCAATAACCGCTAGGTCGCCCACATTGCATATTGGCGTGCCGTTAATGAATAGCTTACGCCAAGTTACCCTTAATTTTTCGCCACGGATGCTTGTCACCACATCCTTTACCTCAAGGTATTTTCTATAAGCCTTTGGGTCATTATCCGGATTAGGACAAGCCGCCTTCGCATCGCGGATAGCTTGCCATATTTGCTGCCGACGATCCTCCTGAACCTTTGATATCTGCATTTTTTGAAGACGCGACCACATGCCTTCTGCCTGTTCGTAGGGAATATCAGCAACGGCGATTCCAAACTCGTCGCCCTTAGTTCGCTCTCTATACACAATAAGATTGTCGCTGCGGCGTACGTTGCCGGTCATTTCCTGGGCTGCTGCGGTTAAAACCTCATCCCCCACTTCTTCACTCAGCTCGTCATTAATCTGCTTAAAATTATCCAGATCGCCTTTAATTTTGCCATACCATCTTGGGCGGGGTTCATTTTTACTCGGATGGCGCTTTTCATCGGAACCGCGCAGCCGAAATACGCCTTCCGCCCAACGCTCATATTCTTGATGCGTTCGGATGCCTGTAAGCGGATCTACGGCCAGTTTAAATTCAGCCTCAGCTAGTTGGAAAATTTGCGCAACAAGAAGTTCAGCCACGCCCTTATCGCGTTGCGGGCCATATAAACGACCGATCAAATCAATAGTAAGCGGGTCGCTTGCGCTGCGCCCCATCAGCGCACCTAAGTGATATTGATGCTCGAATATCCTATCTCGAACCGCATCAGGATTGAGCTCCTTATGAACCTCGGCGAGACTAAACCATTGATCAGCAAAATCGGCGTGTGTGGGCAGATCTGACTCGGCAGACATTAAATTCTCCTGAATTGTCTAGTGCTATACATTCTACAGCACGATGCCGCCGCCGACAACGCGGTCGGCCTCGTAGAGCACGGCGGACTGGCCGGGCGTAAGGGCACGAACGTCGTCCTTGAGCGTCAAGCGCCAATTGGCATTTGACATTTTGTCGATTTGAGTGACCTCAATGAGTTCGGCACGGTATCGCGTGCGGACATGATATTTGCCATTTTCCGCCGGTTCGGCATTGATCCAGTGTGTCGAAGTTAGTTCGAGTTCGCCATGCCACAAACGATCGTCTTGCAAATCGGTCGTTACGTACACTTCGTTTTTATCCATGTCTTTGCCGGTCACATAGTACGGCAAACCGCCGCCGACGCCCAAACCCTGCCGCTGGCCGATGGTATAAAACAGTGCGCCGTCGTGCTCACCAATAGTCTGACCGTACTGGTCAATAATCGGGCCGGGTACTGTTTTTACAAACTGCTGCAAAAATTCTTTGATGCCCACTTTGCCCACAAAACAAATGCCCTGACTGTCTTTTTTTTCTGCCGTATTCAGGCCTAGTTTTTTAGCAATCTCGCGCACCTTTGGTTTTTCGTATTCACCAATAGGCATCAGGGTTGTGCCGAGCGCTTCTTCTGTTACGCGGTACAAAAAATAACTCTGGTCTTTATTTTTATCAACACCAGCCAACAAAGTCGCATCTTTGATACGTGCGTAGTGGCCGGTGGCGATCATATCCGCGCCGTCCGCCAAAGCCGCTTCCAAAAACAGTTTAAATTTCACTTCCTGGTTGCACATGATATCCGGATTTGGTGTCAAACCCGCCTTGTAACCGTCAATCATATAATCAACGACTTTGCTGCGATATTCCCGTTCAAAATCGAACATCTTGAACGGAATGCCGAGCTTGACCGCCACACGTTTGGCGTCCTGATAGTCTTCTTTCCAGGGGCAAATAAAGCCAGGTAGATCCTGACTCCAGTTTTTCATGTATACACCGGTAACGTCATAGCCCTGCTCCTTTAGCAGAGCAGCAGTGACCGAACTATCCACGCCGCCGGACATACCTACATAAACTTTTTTTGCCATAACTGGAATATTTTAGCAAAAATTTCAGTCAAAAACCACTGCCCGCGGTAAGGCTACGGTTGTGGCGTTAGCAAAATAATTTTATCGTCGTTGCCGTTGCTGGTACTGATATACAAATTACCATCAGGTCCCTGCGTTACGGCACGCAGGCGTCCGTACGTACCATTCAAAAATTTTTCTTCGGCGGTAACTTTATTTTTTCCGTCGAGGCGCAGGATTTTGAGGTGTTCTGCTTTGAGCATTGCCATAGCAAGCGCACCATTCCAGCCTTTCCAATTGTTTCCGTAAATTATGGTCGCACCCGACGGGGCAACAGTGGGTGAACCGGACGACCAAACGGCTTCAATGGCATCCGGAAAACGTTTTTTGTCGGTCATGGGAACGCTTTCGTCGTAACCTTTTGCGGGTGGCGACCAGCCAAAATTCCCCGCGCGCAGTTCGTTTACTTCGTCGTTTTCGCCCGTTCCATGTTCTACGCTCAAGCCCAAAACACCATTTTTGGCCCGCTCAAAAAATGCCAAACCTTGAATATTACGATGACCATACGAATAAATGCGCGGATCAAATTCACCGCCCATATTGCCAGGAACGGGCACACCGTCACGGCTGACGCGCAGCACCTTACCGCCCAATTGCTTCGAGTTGGTCGAGGTATCGCCCTGCGCCGAATCACCGGTACCCACCCATAGATTTCTATCGGGTCCGAATGCGAGCTGACAGCCTGAATGGCGACCAGCCGATGCGCCATTATTGGCCGTAATGCCGGTGATAATATCTCTCCGCTCGGTGGCGAGCAGTAGGTCATTCAAACGCCAACGCGCCACGCGGATATCTTTGGCTGTGCTGTTAAAACAAGCATAAATGAACCGATTATTTGCAAAATCCGGATCAACTGCCAGCCCCATCAGACCGCCTTCCCCCTGGGCCTTGACATCGCTGATGGACTCTACAAGTTGAGCTTGGCCATTTTTCAGATGCTGAATCTGGCCGCTGCGCTCGGTAAATAGCAATTCGCCCCCAGGCAAAAAGGCGATATCCCAAATAAAGCTGCGCCCTTGCAATAGTACCGTGTCCGTGACTGCAGGGGTTGAACTGTCCCCCTGCCAATCCGGCAAAGACAATGCACTCTGTGGTTTGCTGCGTAGCACAATAAACAAAGCAGCCGCGAGCAGTACTAGCCCGGCTGTTGCCGAAAATATCAAGGTTGCTGCCCGTTTCATTCTTGCTGCTCCAATCGTTTGCGCAGTGCAGCCAGTTCATAACGCCGGCCCAGCCAAAATGCCACAAAAATTAAAATCACCGAGGCGGCGGCGGGCAGCCACAACACCTTCGTTATGACTTGTTGTTTTTGCTGGGTATCGTTTGGCGCGTTTGAAGTAATGGCTCCGTTTGCTACCGCCACCAGCTGCAAATACGCGGTCAGACCATTTTTGTCGGTCGCCTTTACAATAACTTTATATACGCCGGCGGAAGTATACACATGCTTAAGGTCGATCGTGCCTGGAAACTGCTGACTTATCAGGTCGGGCGCTTTATTGTCGCCCCAGTCTACACTAATAGCGTACGGGCCCGTTCCACCTGTCAAAATAACCGGCCAGGTGAGCAGCTGCCCCGGATTTGCACCCCGCTGCGCATAGCTGCTTGTCAGACTTAGCAACGACGCGTTAAAGGGGTTAAACTGCGAATCATTAAAGGTCACTTTGACTATGTTTGAATCTGGTCCGGCCTGGTCAAAAGCGTCATATGCACGCGCTACGATATCATTTTGGCCGGAAAAAAGATCGATCTGAATCGTATAGCTACCCGTGGTACATTGCACCGAGCCCACAAACACATTGTTGGCGAAAACTTTTATAAGCAGGCCTTTCGGGCAGAGCCCGGCGACCGTTATCGGCGTACGCGTAAATGACTGCCCGGAGCTGGGCGTCGTGATCGTGGGTGCATCCTTGGGGGGATTGCTCGGTATCTTGCCCTCTATACCCACCGAGCCGCCCTGTGGATTTTCGACGGGCGAAGCAGCGCGGGCCGTACCCGCAAACACCAGCACACTTACCCCGAATACAATCAGGACAACTGCGCGCAATAAGGCCGGACGACGAAACATATCTTATATAACCCTCGTCTGTATTATAGCGTTTTGCTTATGCTAGGGCGAGGTCTAGTGGCGATATCGGGTGCGCCGGCCGCTAAAGGCGCGGCGAATTAGCCATATCAGCAGAATAATCAGGACTATAGCAACCGCAAGTACAATTATCGACCACCAGGGAACATACCAAAAGCTGGTGCTGGCAAGTATTTCCTGCGAGTTATTTCCGTTCAGACCGTAATAGAGGGCTATTTGGGCCGTGTAACGGCCGGGCAACAGCCCTGGATCATCACAGGTCGCGTTTTGGGCTGGACTTTGCTGCACATTCGGGTCTTTACTGTCAAGGACGCTCGTTTTGAGGCACGCCTGGATGCGGCGCGTCTGGCCGATCAATACCAACTGCTTTTTAGGGTTGGCATCCGTTACTTCTTTTACGGTCGCGCCAAACATATTTTTGACGATTAGGCTTCCCGTGGGCTGTTCGGCTATGTTACCGGTATTTTGCAGGCGGTAAGCAAACTCTTTGGGCGTAGAACCCAGATAAAAACTCTTGAAATCACCCTTCGATTCGTCTTTGAGGTTCGAAACAAACATGCCGAAATCTTTGAGCGCCAATTTTTCATTGGCCTCACCCGGCACGGTTACAAACATCAGACTGGCGGTCGAGGCAGCGATGTTAACCTTTTCTTTAGTTTCGGGATTTTTAGCCGTGTATTCGACGGCGCTGTAGTAGCTGCCCGCCCCTTGTTTTTCCGGAATGGTTATAGTCACCGGTACGTTTGCCGATTTGCCGGCAGCAATTTTTACGCTGTCTTGTATTTTTACAAAAGGTTTGAGCGACCAGGGCGTCTGCGGTAACTTATCGTCGAGCTGCAATGCCGGCGCGCCCGTTTCATTTGCCGCACCGAAGTCAATAATGCGAATATTCACCTGCAAATCCTGATTGAGACTCAAGTTACGGATATACAGTGTGTCTTTTACTGTTTTGCCGGGCTGCACGGTGTAGTCTTTGCGCGGCGAAATGCCGAGACCGTTGGACTGAGCCGACACGGACATAGATGATACGGAAACAAGTGCCATCACTGCCAGAAGCAAGGAAACAACACGTGCGATTTTCTTCATAAACCCTCTTTTTACTAGGAATTAACCTTTAGCCTTTAGTTTACCATCAAAAAGTCGCCGCACAAACATAGGTAAGTGTTGCAGTATACACACCGGGCGGCTGACTAGGTGAAATATTAACAATATAACTGGAGGTGAATTTGCGGCTATCAGTTGCGGCCGAGCTAGTCGCCACCGTATCACCGCTAACAAAAGCAAAACGATTCGGCGTGTCGTAGCGGGCCGTTGGCGCAGTAATACCAATACCAGTGGGATTTGCGCCTACCGCCGGGTCGGAGTTGAGCCGTAAATTCAGACCGAACTGCGCATTGCCCGGCGCACTGACCGTGGGATTTGCGAGGGGCGAGATGATATTATTGCCCGAAGTCATGGTCGTGCCATACACGCTGATAGCCAGCCCAAACTCAGCATTTGTGGCGGCGATCATCTGCGAAGAACCATAAGCAACGCGCGTCGTCGTGAGATCTCCAAGGTCAATAACACTATCGTCTGCGGTCGAACAATCGTCGGCTAACACTAAGCCCACGCAAAACTTCAAAATCGGCGGCACTTCCGAGCTCACATGTATGGCAGTGGTGGTGGAGTTTACCACCGCGCCAAAGTCGATATAAGAACCAGAGCCGTCACCGCTTGCGTATGTACTAATACGCACATAAAACGTATCCGGCGTGCCCGTAGGGTTTACCACATTGTCAAAAACGTAGCGGGAAGGACTGACGGTCGGCGCTGAAGCAGTGCGCATAAGCACCAGACGGTTTGATGTCGCACTCAGAATAGAAAAACCCGTTTCGCCCGTTTGATCAGCCAATACGGCCCCGCTCGCATCCACACCTGCAGGTGCATTGCACGTCAATTCCAGAAAAGGATTGGTGCAGTATTCGATAACGACTGAACCAACAGCATCCGGGCTGGCGTACGAAAACTGAAATGAATGGCGCGTAACGGCACCGGGTTTACTATCCTGGATATATAGTCCTCGGTTCTGGAGCTGTAATGCTAAAACTGTCGATGGTGGAACTGCTACAATATAACCAAGGGCCAATATTATGCTCAGCGCAATGAGCAAGCCGCTTTTCAAAATAGTCCGAAGCTTTTTTGCCATACGCATATGGGCTGGCTAAAGCCTCTGATTAATACGTTGGTGCCGCTAGATAAGTAATACTTGTGGTATAGATGCCCGGAGGAGTCGTGGTCGAGATGTTACCAAGGTAGCGGACCGAACCGGTGTCGCAGGTAACCGTGCCGCTGGCCGAGGCGATCTGAACGGGAGTTGTTACGCTGCTTGGCGCGAAGGCAAAGAGCGCAGTACCGCCGTTTGTAATCGTACCATTACCTGCAGCATACGGTGCAGTGGCCGTAAGACTTGTAAAGCTATAGCCGTTTCCGGTTTGCGTATCACTACTATCTATGGCCAAACCAAACTGGGACGTGCCCACCGCGCTCGCCACGGCCGTGTTTGGCGTTGGCTGCGTCGTACCGGTAGCAGAAATGGAATTGCTGCCGCTTTTAAGTGTATCGCCCGAATAATAGATCACCGTGCCGCCATTGGCGTTTGTACTCAACCGGAAGTATGAATGCCCGTCGTATGCTTGTTGGAAACTTAGTGTTCCTTCGGTAGGATCGCCTAGGGCGAGCGCGCCATTGTCACTAAACGCCGTACAGGACGCAGTAGGCGGAGTAACCGTACTACCTACCGAAAAGTTGAGCGTTTCCTGGACCTTGGCAGTAATGTCGATCTGTTGAGCGGTTGAGTTGGCGACCGATCCTTGATCTACGGTAGTCGTAAAAGCGTTGTCCGAATACGTGGTCATGCGCACGAAAAATGCCTGGTTGTCAGTAGTCGGATTTGTGATGTAGTCCGAAGCGCCGCCTCCGAACACCGCAGTCACCGCCGTACCACTGGTAACCGATGCAGCCGTGCGCTTGATGGCAATACAGTTCGTACGGCCCGGGCTGGTACCGGTACAGTTGTACGGCGAACCGGTCAAAACCGTAGACGTATCTACGCTGAAACCACTGCTAAATCCAGTACCAGTCGTTACAACGCTAGTCGCGTTGGCAGCCGTAAAACCGGTTGGTGATGTACAAGTCGTGCCTGGTAATGGCGTAGTACAAATCTGAAATAACACCGATCCAATGTTGCCCGTAGTCGGTATAGTAAAACTAAAGGTGTACTTGGCTTTCTGACCATTGCCGCCCTCACCCGGGTTGCCAACTGCGATACTGCCGTTAGCCGAGCTGCTAATGGTAAGTTTGCGCGCGGTAATCTGCGCTGCTTTTGCGTTGCCAGTAAATATAATCATATCGCCAACCACCCAAGCGCCGAAAAGGGTAAGTGCTAGCGCCAACATGCTGGAACGACGCAGAAACGATCTGATTTTGGTCATGTAATTGTCCTGTTTATTTGCAGTATCCATAGTGAATGTAGTTTCGTTTTAAGATTAGCATAAACCATAAGCATTTCGCAACATTTTTTCAAGTCATTTAAAACGTGGGCACCACCTGAATGTTCAGCCGTCCGCCATACTGCCCCGCTGGTGTAGAGCGGTTGACATTGGCAATCATCGAAAGCGAATAGTTCGTCTGTCCACTGCTTTTGTTACTGAATGCGATAGTATCACCATTCACAAATTTATAAAGATCAGCCGTGTCGTAACCAGGGGCTGCCGTTCCGAACCCATAGGTAACATCAGGTATTTGCGACGGATTGGCACCGATATTAGGTATCGAATTATCAACTAAGTTTAAACCGAACTGCTCCGTACCAGCCTGCGAAGACGTGGGCGATGCCAATGCAGAAAGCGCATACGAACCACTGCTCGCCGTTGTTGGCGTTGCACCATACACTAATACAATATAGCCACTGCTCAAATAGTTGCGCACCGAAAAAGTCGCGACAGCCGACCCCGTGATACTGGCATCAATAATGCCCAAATCGTATGTGCCACCGTTTACCGCGAACTCCAGTAGCGGCACATCTGATGTATTAAACCCGCCTTGAAATTGGTAATTGGCACTGACCGAATTGCCGACAGTCAACTCCCCGGCCGACTGTTTGGCTTTGTAATTGGCCGATGACGGATCGAGTTCTCCGCCAGTGCCAAAAAATGATTCCTCGACCTTATAGTGAGGTGACGTTGATTGGGCATGCACTGGCATAGAACCAGCGACCACAACAATGAGCATGGCCATGCCGGTAGCAACAACCCCAACCAACTCGCGCAGTTTCATGTCTGCTATTGTGAGCCAAGCCGACCCAAAAGACAATCCGTTTACGCTTTAGAAAGACTCTAGTATTATGTACAGGAAGCTTATGGATCCGTCGCAAGTTCAGTCTGATAAAGAAAATGAAACTAATTCGCTCGAGGGTGAGGGAACGACTGTTAGTGGTGACGAAAAATCCGCACCCAACGATCCGGCTACGTCAAACGGCGACGGCGCCATTGACGCGCGCGACTCCAGCGAGGTACATTCCCTTCCGGCCAACAACACGGCAAAACCACCTTTTTTCAAACGCATCTGGCAAAAGTTCAACATTTACCTGCTCTTGTTTGCGCTTGTCATTTTGATTGCCGTCGGCATAACTTTAGGCTTGTTTTTAAAAAACCGCAGCGATACCAAAAAATCTGAAAGCATCGTTAACTCGCAAAACCTGTCGGACAGCGCACTCAAGCAATTAGCAAACAGTGACGTGACTGTAGGCAACCCAAAACAAGTCCTCAAAGTCGAATCCAACGCCTTGTTTTCCGGGTCGGTGCTGGTACGCGGTGACCTGGAAGTCGCAGGCAGCGTCAAAGTAGGCAATGAGTTGCAGCTTCCCGGCATTACCGTATCCGGCTCAAGCCGCTTCAACCAGCTGCAAGCCGATAACCTGACCATTGGCAGCAATGCCACCGTCCAGGGCACATTCAACGCCAAAAAAGGCATAAATGTATCAGGTAACAGCACCTTCGACGGCTTATTGTCGGCCGCACAGATATCAACCAATGCATTTATTTTGAACGGTGACCTAAAACTGACCCATCACATCACGGCTGGCGGACCCACGCCTTCGATTGAACGGGGCGGCGCACTGGGTTCGGGCGGCACAAGCTCGGTTAGCGGTTCGGACACCACCGGCTCAATCATCGTCAACACGGGCGGCAGCCCTGGTGCAGGCTGTTTTGCCACCATCCAATTCGCGAAACGGTTCGATGGCACGCCGCACGTCACCATTACGCCCATCGGCAGCGCTGCGGCAGACATTAAGTATTACGTCAACCGTAGCAGCACCGAATTTAGCGTCTGCACCACCAATCCTGCACCAAGCGGCCAAACCTTTGGCTTTGACTACATAATATTGAACTAACACCACAGCGAATATGCTTTATACTCATATTAGTGAGAAATTTACTGACGCTCAGCCTGAGCGGTGGCCCATGTTTCTGTTCGAAGCCGCCATCCAAGCCCGCAACCTGCTCGAAAAAGCATGGTCCCCTGAAACTGCCTTCCAGGGAATCGATCTAGCGCCAGACGACCCGCCCTCGCGCGGGCAATGCGGCGTGAGCGCCCTCTGGCTAGCTCGACACCTTTGCAAACAAGGTGTCGACGCCCATTTTACAGAAGGCAAGATTTACCTGGACGGCCTAGAAGATGAGTACGTTTGGGTTGAGGCCAGGCGGGCCGGCACGCAGCCATTAGTTGTTGATCTTACATCCGACCAATACCAAACACCCAACAGAACTACCGTCCACGTGGGCAACTACAATAGCGGCCCGGGAACAATCGGCCGTTACGAACCCGCGCACTATTTTTCGCCACTTGAAGTACCGCGCCGGAAACTTCTTGCCCGTTTTGCAATCCTAGAAGAGAATATTGCCCGCCAGCAGCCGTCTAGATATCGAGAAATACAGTGACACGGTCGGCTTTGACATGCATCAGTCCGCCCGAAATACGTATTTTTTCTTCGCGTTTAAACGAACGAATGATGATTTCACAGGGCGATAAAAGTGTCATAAAGTTGTGATGTCGCGGCAAAATATCAAATGGTCCAGTTGCATTTATGGCCGAAATGCTCTCGCCGATTTCATCAAAATAAACCTTGAACGGCGAATAGACCTTGATGTGCATGGTCGGCGTGGTACTGGCTGCCTCGACTTGTTTTTGTTTGGCCTCTTCGATTACTTTGGCCGATTCCGTTTTTTCTTCGATCATACGATGATTTCTTCGACGCCCTTCAGCATATCATCGCGTTTTACAAACTCACCTTTTCGGCCATTTAATTCCTCCATCACAAACATGTCCTGCGAGAAATAATTGATGAGTTTTTTAGCCTTGGCGTAGTCAGCACGGTCGGTCGGCGACAATTCGTTTTCACCAATGATGGCGATGATTGGTTTGAGCTGCTCGTATTTTTGCAGCAACGCTTGAACCTGTACGCTTAACAAGTAGTGCCGTTCGCCCACAATCTCGGGCGTCAATAGCGAAGACGTGGTGTGCAGCAGGTCAACCGCCGGACGAATACCCTGTTCCGCCACTGCACGGCTCAGAATAATGACCGAGTCGAGTTCATGCTGAATGGTCTGCACCGCCGGATCGCTTACATCGTCGGCCGGCACGTAAATGGTCTGCACGGCGGTAATGGAGCCCTTGTCGTTGGATGTCAATCGGTCCTGCAGTGTTTTTACGTCCGAGAAAATCGTCGGCTCATAACCACCCTCTGATGGTACCTGACCAAGCATCGTCGCCACCTCGTTTTTGGCCTGGATGTAGCGGTACATGTTGTCAGCAAAGAACAGAATGTCTTTGTGCTGTTCGTCGCGGAAGTATTCCGCCAAAGTAACAGAAGAAAAACCGATCAATGAACGCCGCACTGGGTTTTCGTTCATCTGTGCAAAGAACATGCAGGTATTTTTGAGCAGGTCGCGCTCCTGAAGGGTTTCATATAGTTCATGGCCTTCGCGGATGCGTTCGCCGATGCCGGTAAAGAAGCTGAGTCCGGTACCGCTCATGGCGATGTTGTGAATCATCTCCATGGTAAGTACGGTCTTGCCCACGCCGGCTCCGCCAACGATACCGATCTTGCGGCCCTTTACGAACGGCGCAAAGAAGTCCATGACTTTGATGCCCGTTTCCAGGATTTCCGGCGCGACCGCGCCAAAGCCTTCGGTTGCAGCGGGTGGCTGAAAAATATTACGCTTGCCGCCGGACGCATCCGCAACCACAGCCTTCCCATCAAGCGGCATGCCGGTCGCGTCGATTACGCGGCCGATCAATTCTTCGCCGACAGGAATTTCAATAGACCGGCCGGTGCGTTTGACACGCATGCCTTTTTGCAGGCGCCGATCGGAATTGATATTTAGACAAACAGCCTGATTGCCCGGCTGCAAACTATCGACAAGCAGCGGCGTCTCAAGTTCTTCGACCATCACTACTTCGTGAATATCGGGAAAATCTTCGTCAAAAACAACGATTATTACCAAATCTCTAACCGCTCGAATTACACCGTGGTTCATGCCACCCTCGTTTTACGTAAACCATTAATCATTTCTTTGAGCCGTTCGTCCTGGGTGCGCCGCTTTGTGCGGTTGTACAGCATAGACAGACTGTCGTGCAGCTGATTGGCGCGGTCCTTGGCCATACTCATGGCGCGGAACCGGCTGGCATACTGCGCCAGTTTTGATTCCAAAATCACCTGACTGAGCGCAATCTGCATCATTGAACGTTCCAGATGTGCCACAACCTCAAATGTCGACGGTTCAAAGATGTAGTTTCGTTCGCTGATGATCTCTTCTTCTTTGCCCGCAACGCCTTTTGCTTCTTCCTGGACGGCGTTAAACAGATCGATTTTTTTGACGTCCTGCACCATGAGCGACACGTATGTTTGATAGTACACCACGGTGTCTTTGTAGCTGCGCGCCTCTTTAATAAGAGGTAGCACATTAATGTTGCGGTCTTTGCTGGGCAGCGTGAAGTATTTTTTAAACGACACACCTGCCTGAATCAGCTGGATCGCACCATGATGACCGATAACGATAATATCCTGTTTTTCGGCATTGAAATCGGCAAGCATCGTTTTAATAAGCTTTTGGTCAATGTCACCGCTAAATCCACCTTCGGAGGTAATAACAATGAACAATTGCTTGTCAATGACCTTCTCCGATTCAGTACGACCATAATGGAACAGTTTGTCGACACGCAGCTGACTATAAATATTCCATAGCTCGCTAAAGAACTGCTGCGACTGCTGCACCTGGTTTTTGGTCTGTGAAATGCGCATACTGGCGATGCCTTCGAAGACGCTCGTCAGATTGACGATGGTGTCCATGGCCACGCGCTGGGCGGCTACTTCTTGCAGGCGGCTCATGCTGACTTACCCTCTAACAGCGTTTGTTTTTTGAGCGTGTCACGCACGGCTTCGAAGTCTTTATCGTCTTTTATCTGGCCGGCGTATTCGTTGGCGGCTTTTTTGATGGCTTCCAGGTTGACCGTCTGGTTTTCCTCGAGTCCGAGGATAATATCGAGCATCAGAGTCTGCGCGACCAGGCCGTAACGTTCGCCGGGAATCTGGTTGAGCATTTTGTACAGCAAATTACCCTTGTTCAAAGCCTGCTGCGCCGAAACAGCCAGTTCGGATCCGAATCGTGCGAACTCCTGGGCTTCAGCGTGCGCTGTTAGTGTCTTGAATGTCTGACCGCCCAATTTTTTGTGACGATCGCTTTGGCCGCGGCCGCCGACACGGCTCACACTGAGGCCCACATTTACGGCAGGCCTCATGGTATCACGGAAAATTTTCATATCCAAAATCCACTGTCCGTCGGTGATGGACATAATATTGGTTGGCAGATACGACGTGATATCGCCACCGGCCGCAAAAACCATCGGCACGGTGGTGAGTGTTTTGTGGTTGCTGGCCAATTTGCCCGCGCGCTCTAGTAGCGATGAATGCACATAAAACATATCGCCCGGGAACGAGTCACGACCAGGGCTCATACCCGAAAGCAGCGCAATTTCACGGTAGGCATGGGCATGCGCCGTCAAATCATCGTAAATAAGTAGTGTATCCTGGCCCACTTCCTGCCAGAAATATTCCGCCATGCTGCAAGCCACGTAGGGCGCCAAATAGCTCATAATCAGCGAATCGGCAAGCGTCGAAACAATCACAATCGACTGCCCCATAGCGTTATTAGCGTTCAGACGTGATAGCAGTGTGTCGACATCGCTGCGCCGCTTAGCGATCAGTACATATACGGTAATAATGTCGCTGCCGACTTGGTTGAGTGCGATCTGCGTAGCAAGTGTGCTTTTACCGGACTTACCATCGCCCAGCATCGCCATGCGCTGACCGCGCATCAGCGGAAACATGGTGCTGTCTCTTATACACATCTGACGCTGCCGACGACTTAA
>JARIHD010000001.1 GCA_029288425.1 Candidatus Saccharimonadota bacterium | reverse complement strand
CGAAGTTTTTCTATGGCGGTCGGTTTTTGTCGCTGTTCGCCGACGGGCACGAGGTTTACGAGCGCCGGGTCGATTGGCGCGAAGCGTTTGGTTTTGTCCTGGTCGACCTCGGTAATCCCTGGGGTATCAACCACCGTGGCCGGTTCTAGGTACTCCGTTGCTGGCTGACCAGGCTGTTCCGGGTGGTTGGGGGCGGGGTGGTAGGCGGTGGGCTGATCTATAGGTGCTAGTGGTGGTTGGTCGGGTGTTGTCATAAAGCACTATCCTACAGAGAGTGGGTATGGAAATCAAGGCTTAGGGCTTTGGGGTGGATGTACGTGTCGGAAGTTTTGACTCGTCCGGGCATAGTAGTGTAGAGACTACAAAGCTGGCGACGCCCAGCATGCCGATGAGAAAGGGATAATGTAGAAGGTGTATATTCTCATTTACGGCAGCGGTATGTTCATTTAAAAGGTGAACATATGAATCCCATGTTTGGTCATCACTTTTGATCATGCCGTCTACCTGCTTGAGTGTCTCGGCTTTACCGGCATGCAAAATGGTCTGTAGCCCGAGCCAGCCCAAGCCAGCAAGGCCCAGCCCACTGAGTATATTGCCTGTGCGGTTGGCTACGTCTGCTGCTACTTCTCGGAAGCTGGGTTGTTGGCTGGCCTGCGGCACGGCAATAGGGCTGGGATCGACGAATTCAGTCGAGGCGTGTTCCCGAGGACCTAGATGGGCAGGCTGTTCGATGGCCGTGAAATCGGGTGTCGGGCCGCCGAGATACGTCGGATATGGCTGATTCATAAGCGGACATCATAAAATAGTAGAATCAACAAGTCAATGTGGCGGCGTTCCATAAAACGCCCCGTCTCGTGTATATTTATGGTATGACGATAATGCTTATCTTGTTTGCGGGCGCGGTAGCGCTGGAGTTTTTGGTGTATGCGGTGAGCATGTGGCTTCCAGCACGCCGAGGGGCGGCGGTGTTGGCATTAGTGACCGGAGCGATTACGGCAGGTGCACTTTTGGCCTTTCGGCCGAATGTATTTACGGCACTCATTGTTTTACTATCCTTATACCGGCTATTTAACTTGCTGCGTGTGGCCCAGGAGAGGATGCATGAACGGTATTTGCGCTGGGCGACATTTCGGACGGGATCGGTGCTACTGGGCATGCAGCTGCTGATTTTTGCAGGCTGGTGGGCGTGGCAAGCCTGGGCGAGTACGGGGTATATGATTTGGACCGTGGCGACCGGACTGCAGCTTTTCCTGGCCTTGATTTTATTGCTTTCGGTGCGTCGCAACTTACGTAAAAGTCGTTGGCCCGGGACCAATAAACGCTACAGTGATGGCGACCTGCCAACGGTCAGCGTGCTCATACCTGCCCGCAATGAAACTAAAGACCTGCAGGAATGCCTGCAGACACTGGTAGCAAATGATTACCCGAAACTGGAGATCGTAGTATTAGACGACTGCTCGCAGCTGCGCCGCACCCCGCAGATCATTAAAGATTTCGCCCAGGCCGGCGTGCGGTTTGTGCAAGGTCAGGAGCCTGCGGACACCTGGTTGCCCAAAAACCAGGCGTATGACCGGCTTGCCAGAGAAGCAAGTGGCCATTACATGCTGTTTTGTGGAGCCGATGTGCGGTTTGGACAGGACGCGATCCGTAACATAATGACCGTGATGTTGGCACGGCGCAAAGAAATGCTCTGCGTACTGCCCGACCGACGGAGTGAGGCCTATGGACGGCTCTCGCCCATCCAAGCCATGCGATATTGGTGGGAACTGGTTCCGCCACGTCGTCAATTTGCGCGGCCACCGGTGATTAGTTCGTGCTGGGTTCTGAGCCGCTCGGCCTTGACCCAGGGCGGCGGCTTTGCAGCCGTTGCCCGCGCCATTGTTCCGGAGGCGCATTTTGCAAGGAATTTGCTGGCCAGCGACGGGTATAGTTTTTTGCGGGCGAATGGCGGCCTGGACGTGCAAAGCGTAAAGCGCGTCGAAGATCAGCGTGATACCGCGGTACGCATGAGGTATCCGCAGCTGCACCGACGACCGGAACAGGTTGCGCTGCTTACATTGTTTGAGATGGCATTTTTGCTGCTGCCTTTTGTCCTGGCAGTGAGCGGATTTTGGGTGTCTATTGGAACGCCAGCGCACATTATGGCCGCTATTGCCAGCGCCTTGCTTATTGTAAGTTATCAGCACTCGGTGCTCAGCACGCATGTAAATAACGGCTGGTTTGGTCTGATTGGCCACCCCATCGCGGTGTTGACCGACATCGGACTGGTGCACTATTCAATGTGGCGATATGAATTTTCGACCGTTGATTGGCGTGGCCGTAATATATGCGTACCCGTAATGCATGTCGTACCGCATCTGCCCAAAATGAAAAGATAGCCCTTTAGGGATGACGAGCCAACGAAGAAACGCTATAGTGTTTGGCATATATGGCCTACGGAACTTCAAATCGTGCATTTTCATCTTTTGATCGCTTTATGACCCCAGATCTAAGTTTTGAGGTAAATGATGAAGCTACCTCATGGGAGGATGCCACGGTAGAGCGTTTTACTATTTATGGTGCTGAGTTTGCTGTCGACGTTAAGGATATACCGGACGTTATGCCCCAGCATTCCAGCGTGCTCATGCTGGGAAGTATTGGCTTGACGATTGCTGAAACGGCCTCTGTACTGCAACTGACCGAAGAAGAAGTTGCGAACACACGAAGCGATTTCCGTGACAGCTTTATTACTTTTACCGACCACAAGGAGGGCTTTGGCTCGGTTGTGCAGTGGTGTGTAAGCCTAGGTCGCCTTTCGCTCGTTTCAAGACCGGCAGGGATTGGACCGTCATGCGACCCATGCGAGCAGGAGGTCATTCGTGATGTTTCTATGGGCCATAATACGGCGGAGATCGCGGAAAGGTTGCGCCGCCAACATCAAACGTTTCTCCCGGCTCGTGACGAAGACGCCATGCAGCACTATATTACCAGTTTGCGTACCAAATACGGTGTCCGTAACCGCTCCGCACTGGTGTTGTTCGGCCACGCGACAGGTGTGCTAGGATCACGAGCAGGCAAAAGCCGCTAGTCACTCACCTATTGTGTACGGTTTTTTGCAGACAACTCTTCGAGGTTGGGTATAAAAATCGAAAAGGTCGAGCCTTTATTGAGCTCACTCCTCAGGTCTATTTCGGCATGGATGAGGCGTGAAAGTTTCATGGTGACGTATAGGCCCAAGCCGGTGCCATTGGCTTTGCGGGTACGGAAGTCTTCGGAGCGGAAAAATTTATCGAATACGCGGTCCTGGTCTTGTTTGCTAATGCCGATACCGGTGTCCTGAACGATGAAGCGGACGCCGTGATCGGCCGGCTCAGCCGAAATGGTCACACTTCCCTCTTCGGTGTATTTGATGGCATTGGTTATGAAATTCTGCAGAACCTCGCGGACATAGAGGTCGCTGGACATGAGCGGGGAAATCCCAGCGGCGACAGCAGTCTTGAGCGCTAGGCCTTTTTTGGCTGCGTCATCGCTGTAGAGTTTTGCCAGTTGTTCGACAAGCTTGTTTATGTCGATGGGTTGTACTTCAACGATGAGTTTGCCGCGCTCGGCGCGCGACAGCGTGGCAAGGTCGTTGACCATGCCTGCCAGAAACATGATCTGGTCATGGGCTTGTTGAAGCGCGGTTTTGATCTGGTTGATGTCGCCAGTCTTTTGGGCGATAAATTGAGCGTTGCTGATGTTGCCTTCGGTGATGGCTATGGGGGTGCGCAGTTCGTGCGACACCACACTAATAAATTCGTCACGTTCTTCTTCAAGGGATTTTTCGTGGGTGATATCACGCATCAGCAGCACGTAGCCCTGACTTCCCTTTCGGCCGTAGCCGAGATGAACGGGTGCGATGCTCAGATAGAGGTTGATTTTACTGCCGTCGGTATAGGTCAGGAGCAGTTCCCGCGTGGTGGTAGGGATTTTGGCCTGCTGTACCAGATGTTCAATCGGTACGTGCTGATTGTTTTTGTCAACGGGCTTTAGGACATCGCCCAGACTTTTGCCGATGAGGGTATCGTTGACGTCCAGAATATTGAGCGCCGCGCCGTTAGAGGTGACGATATTCATTTTGCTGTTTACGGCGATCACGCCGTCGGCCATGCTGTTGATCAGGCTCGTAAGGCGCTCGTGTTCGACGCTTGTGCGATGAAAATGCCGGGCATGCCTCAGCAGTCGGTTAACCATAGGCTCTATTATGCCACAGGTTGGGTGCGGGGTGTGAGCATTGGTTGGTAATCGGCCATTTGGCGGCGCAGTTGTTTTGCGTTTGGCACATGGCGCTCCATTTCGCGCCAGAACGGCGTGCCGTGACGCATGACTTTGGTGTGTGTTAATTCATGCATCAGCACATAATCGATCAAGTGCCACGGCAACTGCATCAAAAACAAGTTGAGCGTAATTTCCTGGTGAGAATTACAGCTGCCCCAGCGACTTTTAAGCTGTTTGACTGAGACGCTGGTATAGGTGAAACCGGTTTGTGCGGCCAAAGCCCGCAAGCGCTGCGGCAATAACACCTCGGCTTCTTTTTTGAGCGCGCGGATGCTGGCACGGTGAGCAGCATCTTGAACCTCATGATCATATGAAGCGGAGTTGGCGGGAAAGCTGACGCGAATTTCGTTGCCCGCGACATGCGCCGACACTTTGGACGCCAATGCTTTTTGTTCGAAATAGAGGCGATGGGCCTTGCCGATGGCGTGGCCATGCTGCAAATGATCGCTGTGTGATTTTGGACGATTGGCGGCGATCCAAATGGCTTTGGACATGGCAAACTGCTCGCCTGCTTTATATGGCAGCCAGTACGGCAAAGATACGCGCACTTGCCCGCGCGCGTCAATACTGAGGCGGAGGCTGCGGTTGCCGCGCCGCTTGTATAGCGTAACGGTCCCGATTTCGGGAATTCGGACCTGTTTTGTTGCCATATAAAAGTGTTAGCGGATAACGATGTTACGGCGAGTCATGTCGACGCGGCCGGCTGCCGGGTTGGGAATCAGATTAACGAGACCTGGTTTTACTAGTTTGGAGTGTGTTTCGTTGATGGTGACCAGACCGTCGTCACGCAGGCGCTTCATAATGGCGCTCAGCTGTGTGCCAAAAGTGTGTTTGCCGCTGATCACAAGGTAATCTTCGTTGCCCGGGTTTTGCATGCCGCTCGCCAAACGTTCAAAAGTTGCCCGGTCGAGTGCCGGCGAATATTTGTCGTCTGCTTTGCGCCGGTCGCGTTTGCTGGCGCGCGCAAATGCGCTTTCAATGTCGATCTGGAACCAGATAAGGATGGTCTTTGCGCCGGCCTTACGGGCCATATCGCGCAGTTCCCGGCGTTCTGACAGGCGCATGGCATTGGTGTCATGTATTACGCTCATATCGGCATTCAAAAATTCACCGGTCATGTAGGCCATGAGGTGGGAAATGACTTCGTTTTCCTCGCGGTCGTAACGCGGTTGCTCAAAAAGCTCGGAACGGATCCGGTCCCCATGGACATGGGCGGCCTGGAGGTTTTCGCACAATTGACGGGCAAAGTACGTTTTCCCCGCTCCTGGAAAGCCGTACAACAGTATTAGTAGTGGTTTGTTTGGAACTACCTTCTGCATCGTATATTAGATATAACAGATTTTTAGTCCAAGATCAAAGTTGGCCCGACACGACAGGGGTGGTGGGCGATGCCGCACCGTACAGCCGATGCACATATTGCAGGCTCGTGTTGCAGCTGGCTTTGAGATACAAATAAGAAACGTAATGGCTGACGCTGCCGGGCGAGAGCTGCAGGCGTCTAGCGATCGTTTTTCCGGTCAGCCCTTGGAGCAGTAGCCCTGAGATTTCATTTTCGCGATCGGTTAATTTGAATGATTTGATACGATTTTGAAAGCGCTGGCCTAAGATTCCGCCGGCCCGGACGGCTAAATCTTCTATTGGTGTCGTCGGCGATCGTTCGCTGAGCGAACGTAGGATAAGTTGTGCCATCCCCGTCCGTACAACACGATTGGTCAAGGCGATCTTGAAGGGATGCCGCAGGTCGTGGCCATAAAGAGTGCGTACCAGATGTGACGCGTCTTCGGTTGTTATCCCCAGGGCGACTCCAATTTGCTCGCTGCCCCAGGACTGTGCAATCGCTATACTGACTTCGCTATGCTGCTCGGTGTAGTTTTGCTTGATAAGCTCCTCCTTTGCCAGCCCATACATCATGACTCGTTCGGGATACCAAATGTCGTCGCCATGCATCCATTCTTCGGGAGTACGAACGGGCGGCTCATAGGGATCGGAGGGACAGCGCAAAGAGGCTTCATCGATGACCGGATAGAATAATCCGGGCGGCGGAGAATCGGGATTATGAAATACCATAGAGACGATGCATAAGATTAACGGGGTTATCGCTGTTGGTTTTGGCGAAAATCTGGTCTATATGTTCGGGGGTGTCGGTGTCTTCCATGTTTTGAATTTCGAGCAGAGCAATTCTCTGCTCGGCTTTGGTTAGTCCAAATAGATGCATTCGATTCCGGAAGCGTCCCCGTATTGTGATCTGCGAGCGTTGCCAGTGCTTTAGTATCGGCTGGTCTGGTTCATAGGCTTGCATCGAGCGTACGATGAGCTGGCGCAATCCCCATTGGATGACAAGTCGGGACAGATTCACCTTGTCGGCATACTTCTTGTTCTTGGCATAAAGCTCGTCTATTCGGATTTCTGCTTCGGCTACGCCGAGATGCAATTCCGTTGCTATTTCTTGGCAGCTGAGTGACCGTGCGATGTAAACGGCCGTCGTGGTTTCATCGGGAGTATAATATTCTTTTTCGATGAGCCGCTCACTTGCCAGCGCGTACATCAGTTCTTGTTCTGGCCGGCTCAGGACGTCACCCGTTAGCCATTCTTTGGCGATGCGGGTAGGCACCTGCTCGGCACTAATGGGATCATGAAGCATAGCGATAAATTATACGATAACTTAGTTTAGTTTTACTGTATTTCGATGCCATATACTTTTCGCAACAGGTGAACCCGGTTGTTATTGATTCCTGTTTTTTCAAAGATGCTGCGCCTATACGGATAAAAGCCGGCGCGCGTTAAGCCTAGGGCGGCAAACACGTCGGTGTACGGCCTTCCGTCCAGAATTTGCAAGCCAATATCCTGTTCTGTATCCGTAAACTGAAACGAGATCATACGCTTGCGGCAACGCTGTTCAAGAATGCTATTTACCAATTCTGTTCGCTGCTTAGGTGTATGACCACTAATATTCAGTGGGCCTAGAGATAATGAAACAATTTGCCTGAGGGGTGGTATAAGGACGTGGTGTGCCAATTTCGGCCTGCTATTATGGCCGGTTCTATCGAAGGCTTGCTGTAAATAGCTTGGAATGGTGAGTGGTTTTACGCCAATACTTTGAGCAATCGTTTCATTGTCATGATCTTGGACGGTCATAATTGCAACATCGATGGCACGTTTTTCTAGGCCGTTATTTAAGAGCCGGGCTTTGGATAGGTCATAGAGCATTGCGAGCTCTTCGGCTGTAAGTGGTTCGCCTTGAATCCAATAGTCTTGTGTGGCTTTCCATGTCTTGTCCTGTGACGGGCTTATTTCAAGCGGCGTGGTTTCTTTGGATAGACTACCCAAGAGTTTTGCACCAATGCCAGATCGTTTGTTTATGCCCATCTTTTCAAAGACCCCGCTCATATAGCCTTTGATGGTTGGTTCTGATAAATGAAGTTCTTCACCAATCTCGGCATTGGACAGGCCGTCTTTGGCTAAAAGCGCCACTTCTCTTTCCCGTGTGGTAAGGCCGTAGTGCGTCATGACTTGTTCGTATGAAACGGTGACAGTCGTCGGCCCATCAAATGTGAGTGGTTGGCGGCTTGGAGTACGAGTGTCAGTGACGGGTGCGGCAATTAGTGTTGCCCTGTTCTTGCCTTTTGCAAGTCCTTGTAGGTATGCGCTCAGACCGGCGCGTGTGCGACTGCCGCATTTGTCGCGTGCTCCTTTGGCATGCCACGTTACCGCATGCTTAGAAATTGTTAATTCTCTGGCAATCTCGGCATATGTCATGTCCAAAAGGATAAGGCGGCTAACCGCGCGTTCCTTTTCGTTAAAACCCGCTTCGTCCATGCATTTTTCGATGGCTGCCAGCATCTCCGCGCGTCGTTGCTCGTCTGTTTCTTGCCCGGGTGTATGGATGCGTAGTTCCGGCTCGGTAATTAGCAGCGACCCTACGCCTGCGGCAAAAGTTGAAGCTGCCTGGGTGACGGCAGCTTCGTTGTTGGGTTCGAACAGGGCTTGTAGGGTTAACTCGCGTAAGTCCGCCCCGGGTGGCGTGTCAGCCCTCATGAGCCCACTTCCTCTGATGTTAGTTCGTTGATGCCTAAGAAGGCGATTGCCAAATGTGACCTTTTTCGGTTGTGTATCTTGTCATAAACGGAGCTTAAATGATTTTTGACAGTGCTTTCTTTAATAAGTAATTCACTAGAAATTTGTTCATCTGTTTTGCCCGACATGGCTAGCGCGGTCACCTGCCGCTCTCTTTTGGTTAAGCCATAGTAGTCCATCATCCGGTTGTATATATCGGTGATTGTCTGCTGTTCTTCGGGGGTGATGAGCGGATGGGATGAAAGAGAGATTTCGACGTTTTCCCTGGCGGCTTTTTTGTCTCTTTCGGCCGCGGCGATCTCGGCCAGACACTGGGCGACCAGGGCTTTTTCCATGTCCCCTTTGGTTGCGCCAAGCAGATATCCGGCCACGCCAAAACGGTTTTCGCAGCCCGTTTTTTGGAGAACTGCCTGGATGCTATTGTTGACGCTGTTCATCGAAATGCTAAGAATTTTAGCTATTTGTTTGCGCTCCTTACCCATAAAAATGAGACGGCTGACGGAGCGCTCCAAGGATTCAAATCCGGCGGCAAACATCCGCTCGTCGAGTAGTCTCATAATATCCGGCCCGGTATGTTGGTCTTTTTGGGTATCGTCGTAGGTCTCGGAGTCCATTAGTGTAATCTGGTGCTCGGCCGAAGCTAATGCGCCGATTCGCCTTAAGTAAGTGGCTGTTTCCTGGCTTACGATCTCATTTTTTTCGGGGTCAAAAAGCACCCTAATCGTTAGCTCACGCAATTGGGTACCAGGCACATCAATTGGTGGATGTGATTCTCTTTGGTCTGTCATAACGCAAGCCGCCATTATCTCTTATGGCTGGGCGATTTTTTGTAAAAAACTTTACATATTTGAACTGTCTTCTGGTTTTTCAATGAGACAATAATAGGTGGCTAATATACCAGCACGATCGGTTGTGCCAAGTTTTTCATTTATTCTTTTAACATGACTTCTGACGGTAGATGGCGAAATGAATAGCTTTGAGGCTACTTTGGCGTTGTTATGGCCCTGGGCAATCGATTCAATTACCTCTATCTCCCGGCCACTCAGGCCGAAACTTTCTTGCCGGGCACGCAGCTGACGCTGTTGTTCTCGTAGTTCTTCGTAGTGCTCCCTTTCCGTAGTGTTTAGGGGCTCACCCTTAAATGCGGTATCAAATCTAGTCTCGATTTGTCCGCCTAGAGCGGTTGCTCCTGCTATGCCCTGAAGGGTGTTCCAGGCGCTTTGGATGACTGGAAGATTTTCCGTGCGAAATGCGGCTGCGATATGGCCGTTGACTACAACGTATGGTTCGGTGCTCGCGCTATCGAATGGTTTAAGATCGTTTTCTGGTGTTTGCATAACTGAGGATTGTACGGTGTTTGATAGTCTGCGTTCGTAAGCTAAATGATTGCATGAATTCGCCGAATGAGCTACAGATGACAAACCGTCCAGAATGCGGTATGATTATGGCTGTCGCCGAACAGGACATCAATCTAGGCGACGACATTGTATATAGGAGAGTAGCTCAGTTGGTAGAGCACCGGTCTCCAAAACCGGGTGTCGCAGGTTCGAGTCCTGTCTCTCCTGCCATATTAGATTTCTAAGAAGTAAGGACGAGCGCGCGCTCGTCCTTTTATTTTGATCACCTCTGTAGAAAAGTTTGGACAAGTTCGAATCCTGCTTCCCCACTTTCATAAGAGGCAGTCAGGGAATAGAATCTAGATAGATATGGCTGATGCAGAATGGAAACGAATTGATAGTTTGGTCAGACCTCAACGGTATGCTCTGTTTATCAATGAGACTCTTTATTGGCATCATACATGCCAGCGAGCAATTGAGATATTTACACAGCTCTGGGGCGGTGCAGGCTTTATTATCATTCCTACTGACGGTAATACTATTTCAGACAAGTTCTGGGAGATTCTCGAAAGCTATAGCCCTGATTACCTAGGCAGTTACAAAACCACACTTCGCGACCTTAGGTGGGCCGACCCGGAGGAGTACACCTCGCGCACCGGCCGTCTGCGAAGCGAGTGGATATCGCAAGGTGTAGGCGAAGAGGATGCTGACAGAACTATTAGGGAGCAGGATACCAACCTGCACATAAATGAACTAAGACTTAGCGATGAGCTGAAGAAGGAGCTCTTAGATAGACTCTCGCCTTTTCATTATGCTCGCATGGTTGATAGGCATAATATTTTTGCGGCTTCACTACCAGACTTCCCGTTTACGCAAGTGAAACACATACTACCTCATAGTAAAAATAAGCCGGCAGTAGTCTATAAGCAGAAGGAACTATCCGATCCTGCCTTCAATCTGATGGCTAAAATGAGATCTGGTGCGATCACCGAACAGTTCGAAGCAGATTTAGAGTCAAGCGGCATCGCAATATCGGATGCGCTAAGCGGCGTTAACGATAAGGATTACCTGAATGTACTTGAGCGTGGTCAAGTCGACCGGCTAGCGCGAGTGATAGCCGAAGGTGGTTCGACTATACCTGAAGATTTTTTGTCTTGTTTGCCAAACTCACTCTCCTTGAATGGACTGGGTAAATACTTCAAGCTTGAGCCGTACAGGCAGGAGCAAGAATATGTGACTGTAGTGGTGGGTGATAAGCTCGAGGACTTTTGTTTCGCATTTTCTCTGTCAAAGATGCTAAATAACGTACATTGGTTGCCCGATAAGCCCTTGCAAGATGCCTACAGGCAGATTGAACAAATGAGAAGGATCGGTAACGCTGGTGCTGAAGTGCCTGAGCGAGATGAGAATACTCAAATTGTGCAGAATCTAGCTTCTGCTTATATACAGAAAATTGGTTACGGTCATCACTCAGAACAGAAAATAGTTCTGACGAGCATTAGTCTTTCAAAGAGACAGTTAGGTAGCCGTTTGCAAAAGATTCAGTCTCTAGCGTACGTCGGCATGACAAACCCACAGACACATACTGTCATTCGGTCTTCAGATGAGGTTGATGTGAGTTATATTGGTCGTTTGCTCGAGACAAATAACTACGTTAATGAACAAGCTATCGCCTTCGTAAACAACGAGAGCGTTGAGCGAATGCGTTCGATTAAGCCTAAGAACTTTGACTACATTGATGCCCAACATCATCGCTGGATTCAGACGATTCAAGTTGATGGATTTCAGCTTCCGCCTCTACCAAGCTTGGCAAACGAGGTGTTAAAGAATGCCTCTTCGCGTTATGAGGTGCGGGTTGGCAAGGACGGGGTCGCCTACTTACTGCCTGGCATAGCGTATTTCGCAGGCAATGATATCGATACAACTTTGAGTCGACCAGAGCTAAAGCTCCTCACTAGTGCAGAGATATTCGCTCATTACTTTGCAGCGCATTATGTCGTGTTTCCTTCTGATAAAGGCAAGTATTTTGATGACACTGTTGAGAAGTTTGGGTCACTTGATGAAGCTGCGAAGTTCTTCGGTAACAAGAAATACAATAAGCTTTTTGGCCAGTTTACTGGCAACAGGCGGGCGGATGAAGGTAGACGGCGGAATGAAAGGATTTTTCTTGAGTATTCCTCTAGGGCATACATGGACATTAAAGCCATCAGGAAGGCTCTAGGACATGGCAGTAACGCTGGCAACCTCATTGATTATCTTCTATCGATACAAGTTATAAGACGGGGTCTGATACTGTTATGTAACAAGTGCGCATGTTCAGCCTGGTATGACAACGACGGCATAGGGCAAGAGTTCGAGTGCGTACGATGTCGCACTAGGCAACTAATCCTCAAGCAGAGTTGGAAGCAGCCCGATGAGCCAAGCTGGTACTATTCTCTTGCAGAAACGGTACAGCAGTTCTATAAGTCAAACTCACACATTACACTACTGGCATTACGATACATTAAAGGTGATTCGAGGAACTTCCTGTATCTACCCGAAGTCGAGCTGCGGGAGCTTAGAGATAATGGTGATAAATTGGAAATCGATATAGCCTGTATCAAAGACGGGAAGATATATTTAGGTGAAGCAAAGAATAGAAAACTCGCCAGTGCGGATCTAACCAAGTATATAAATCTCGATAATCTATTAACTCCAAAGCCGCATAGGCTTGTATTCGCATCCGACTATACCTCTGTGCCGCAAGGGGTCCGAACGAGAATAAAATCAGCTGGCGTTGAATCAAGAACCTTTTTCGTCTTGCACGAGGATCTCTTCGGCAGATCTTAAATATCTCCCTGGTGCTACTGTTTTTACTCCGGGCTTATAGTGAAGGAAAGTTTAAGAGATCTTGGCGAATTGTGCTCGTATCCTAGCTAATAATTCGTCCACGACTGTACTAATATTCCGGTCTAAGCTACTGGTGTCCAAGGTGTCTTCTGGCGCCACATCCACTGAGTCCGGACGGCTCATTGCAAACGACATCGTGGCGCTACTCCTCACACCCAAGATGTTGGCTGAACCGAGTGTTAGCATTATGCATGGTGCAATCCTTATTGCGAAAGCATAACTATCCGCTCGGGGAATTGGCATGGCGAGAAGTGTCTGTAGTATATTTTCGAGGCGAGGTCTTAGGTCGTCAAAGTCTAGGACTGAACCTAAACTATCTTTGGGTAAGGTAATCCACGCGCCACGTTGGCCCGTGCGAGTCACAAGCATGCCTTTTCCGCTATTACTTTCTTCTTTAGTTTGGCAGTAAACTAGTCCGTCATCCATTATGGCAGTTATGCCTTCGGTACTGGTGAAGAAACCTCTACTACGCCCAAGATCGACTAGTTCCGCTTTAAGATCCTCTAGCTTGCGTACAGGTAAATGTTGCGGTGGATTAGGTAGCATGTGCACTTCTATGGCGGAAGCGCCACCCTCCCTCCTGATAGATGGAAGTTGTCCGCGAAAAATAGCTACCGCTGAAGGGTTGTTCGGAACCCAGCTTAATGGCTCAAGTGTAATAGATGCCGTTGGGGTGGTCTGCGGCGACGTATGACCTGGAAATGAGGGTGAAACGATTGGCTTGGCTCGGCCGGGTTCCAGTCCAGCTATAAGCTTTTCTCTTGCCGAATCTTCTTCGAGACCAACAAGGTTAATATGTACAATCGGACCAAGGATGCCCTCTATATCACACTCTGCGACGACCACAGGTACTAACGTTTTAGTTTCACCTTTAGGGTCACGAGCAAATGCAGCCGCCCATTCCGGTTGCGTAAACGAGGATGTTATATAGTTTGGCGATAAGATTGCTATAGTACGTTTTGCTTCGCTTGCTGCTCTTTGCATCTCTAAGACAAAGTTTGCTCCAGGTCTAAAATCCCAAGCCTGTATCACGACTTTAAAGCCAGCCTGCTCAAGTGTCCACGCTGTCCAAGTGGCCCACTTCTCATCTGCTTTATTGTAACTAATGAAGAAATCTTTTTGCTCCATAGCTCCATTATAGGGCTACATATGGTAATTGCCATTTTGTATAACACTGGAGGCATCAAGTAATCCCCGTATCTGCTCAATTTCCATGATGAGTTCTGCTTCCCGCCTATCATCCTTGATGTCTTTCTCAAATTCTTCCCACCGCATAGTTTGGACTACGGACTGAAAGTCCTGCCAGGTATTTTCACGAAGTCTACAGATATGAATGTAGACTTTTTTAGTACGAAAAAGTTCGAGTCCTGTCTGCCCCTAATCTAGCCCATCACTTTTATTAATTTCTTTCATGACTAGCTCGCGAAGAGTCTTGGCTTTAGCCTTTCCTGTTTTAGAGATGCCCAGCGTAGATAATTGTATCGGGATCGTGAAAAAGTCTTAAGTGCATTACGTAAGCACATTCAAGATTTACACGGCAAGAAAGTATAAAATACGAATATAAGGAGTAAACTATGACTTTCGATGAAATTGCCAAACGAGCCGTTGAAGTTAGGGCAAAGTACGACGAACTAAACAAGCGTAATGGCGTCAGCTGGAACGAGACTGACCTTATGTCTGGCTTTGTTGGTGATGTAGGCGATCTGTCCAAAATTATCATGGCCAAAAAAGGACTGCGGGATATGGATGACGTCGACGAAAAATTGGCCCATGAGCTTGCAGACTGTCTCTGGTCGGTCTGCGTTCTTGCTCATAAGTTCGGTATTAACCTTGGGGCCGAGTTTGTGAAGACAATGGATGGCTTAGACAAGAGAATCGACAGTAAACTGAAGTCATAAAAATTTGCCAGGCCAAGCCGTCAATGTTGATCTAATGGGACGTTCACCGCATACCACGCACAAGGGGCCTGATTTATCTGTCCTATGAGTCATGTAGTAAATATCTAATCTTCTCCGTATCGCCCCCTAAGTCCGTCGTAAAAGTTCGATGACTTCTATGAGTAATAGAGTCGCGGCTATTGCTTTGCTAGTACGGAAGAAATCTCACTCTACAATTCGGTAATCAATCGAAATTAGCCCGTAAAATAGAGTATTTTTAGTTTGGACTTTGCATAAAAGTGTCCGACTCAACCCAGAAATCTTCACCAGGATGGTGATGTGCCCATTTCTCTGCGAGCTCTTCCAGAACGGGATTGGGTGAATCATCGATACTTGGTTGGATGTCACGAACGGTCGTCATCATCTCATCAAAAGCAGGTGAACCGGTCGTTTTTCCTAATACTACAAACTGGCGAAAGAAACTGGCGTGCGGGTCGGGCTGAAAATCGGTAATTGTTTTTCGTTGCCGCTCAATAAAATCTATGTCTAGCCTAATCATAGTAGACCGAATAATGGTGGGCGAGAACCTTTGGCCGGGTTCGCCCCGCAGCGCGTAGGACCTGAAATCATTCCACCGATCCATAAATTCTTGCTTCGGTCGGGGAAAGCTTGCTCCTGTCTCATTTTCTGGAAGGGTTGTCAGAAGCATTCGGTGATCACTGGGGAGTTTAGGAACAAACGGTCTTGCGTTGCTCTCCTGTTTGTCAAATTCCAGCAACTGTTCGACGCCATATGTTCTGAGGTAAGGCGTATGTAGCCCGCTGAGTAACCTTCCCTGGGTCGACCTTAGACCTTGCGCAAAAAAGAAACTGAGCTTAAAGTCAGTAACCGCTGCGTCATGCAAAGAGACGGACTCAGACATGATACTATTCTAACATAAAATCATATATATTGCAAATCCAAGGTCCGTTCCTGCCAGGTGCCAAGCATTCGCCTGGATTTAGATGACAATACGGGGTCTATAGCAACTTCGCACTAACATGCATGCGGTCATTCGAATGTATCTATTTTTTCGGCTATCAGGTCGCAGATCATAGTACGTCCTTCTCTGCCGGCCGGTGTATTAGTCAGCACATAGCTATGACCGGCTCCAAATGCTTCATAAAACTCCAATTTGGTGCCGGGCTGGGTTGAAGCGGCTTCCGCTAACTGCTGGCAGCCAGGATAAACAACGTCGTTAGTGCCGCAGAAAACCGCTATTTTGCCTAACTCATGGAGGGCTCCGTTGAGTGGACTAACTGCGGGGTCGGAAAACTCAAGGTCGCCCCGCCATTTGTGAGCGTCCTTGCGCAATAGTTCGACATCCATGCCTGGAGCATTAATATTTTTAATACTATGATCTGTTAGCTCTAAGTTAAGCCATGGAGATATTAGTATTGTCCCAGCCGGAAGATCAGTGTTTTGGTCGCGTAAGAGAGCAAGAGCCGATAGTGCGAGATTGCCTCCGGCAGAATCTCCTATTAGAAAGGAGCGCTCTGTGCCCGTATTTTTCAAGAAATCTTCTAAAATATTCGCCATTTCATAAGTAGTAGATTTGGCCGTAGCATCCGGTGCCAAGGGATATGCCGGAATGGTAATCGCCGTATTGCTCTTGAGGGATATTTCGCTTATTGCCCGCCAGTGGCTTTCTAACATATGCATAACGAAAGCTCCGCCATGGATGTAGAATGCATTGCGTTCTGGCGTGCTATCTTGCGGGGTGATACGAAAAGTATTCCAGCCGATATCGTTAACGCTGTGACTAATATCCGCGGCATATTCCAACGCTGCCGGTGGTGAAGTCGCGTTATTTATGGGAAATTTTTGCTTTTCTGGTAATCTAATCAAAATTAATATAACTCCTGTATTAGGGCCGTGGCCGCCTGCTCATAAGCAGCGCCATCATCGCATCTAGACCGTAGTCTTTTAGGTTGCTGGGATCTTTTATTGCTGTCAGGGCCTTGTCTATGCGATCCGCATCAAGAGGCTTAAGTGCCGCACTCATGCACTCAACGAACGGTGATGAGATAGTAGCTGTAATGTGGGTAGCCACCATTACAGGGTCGATGCTGCCGAGTGCTATCGCTGCTGCACTGCCCCAGCGATTTGTATTCCAGTCTATGGGAGCTTCGTTGCCATTCTTGATGTAGTCCCTTATGGGGTTAGCGTCATAGGGCGCTAGCAGAACCAATAATCTTTGAATGGCGGTCTCGGCCCGGTTGCTAAACGTATCACCTTTATTATTTCTTTTGATTCGTCCGATTAGTTCCTTTACTTTATCTGGTGCGTAACGTACTAGCTCACTGCATGTCAATTCTATGTCGCCGTAATATGACTCGCTTGCGTGCCAGGTAGTTTTGGATGCTGCAGGTATCGTGTCGAGTTTATCTACCAGATTGGACATTGCATTTGCTACTGCGCTGGGATTGTGCCTGGCCATGGCCAGCGCCAAGGCTCTTCCGCTTATTGAATAGTAATCATTGTGTAAAAGGTCATTTAACACCCCGGCGGCGGATTCACTGCCAATATCCAGGGCTGCACCAAGGACCTTATCGTAGTCAGCGCGGCTGCTTTCGCCCAAACTGGCCGCAGCGATGACGGATCTGACCTTTTCGGCCTCGGCACGCCAGTTAGTTTTGGCACTGTCTGGCGCTTGCGCTAATGAGGCAAATTGCATGGCAATTACTGTGGCGGCGCCGTACTCTTTTTTGTCCAGTTTGGATTGCATGATCTTGAGTGCGGCCTCTGGATTGTAGTGAGCCAAGCGGGCCGTTAAGAGTCTGATATGGTAATAAGAATCTGCGTTATTTTGGAGTTTTTCGATCCATGGAACTACGCCCCCCGGGTCGCACGGAAGAATATATTCCAAAAGCATCGGCACTGTAATTTCGGCACCGGGTTCATTATCGCTATAGCTGGCGCTCGCCAAAAGATCGACTACTTTATATCCCAGTCCAACGATTGCGGCGCGTTCTTGATTGAGCTTTTCCCGTTCTTGCCGTCTTTCTTCGTCCTCCTGCCGTCTTCCGTTGAGCCAGAAAGCACCATAGCCGACAGCTCCAGTCACTATCAATCCGCCTCCTATTTCAAGTAATCGCCGCCGCGATATACCGGAACCTTCTTCTGGTTTTGCCAAACGTGTATCGCTCGGAGGATTGCCAGCAGTTTCTGTTACTCTAGCGGAGGATATGGTCTCATCGGCAAGGGTGAGGCTCATGGTTTCGCTTTCGGGCGGCAGCTCGGCGTCTAATAGCTCGCGGGCAGAAAGCGGCAGTGTATCTTTCTTTTTAGCAAGTATTATGATCGTTGGATCTTTGGCGGCCTCGGCTGTGCCCTTGGCCAGTGCCTCGTTGAACGCCTCCTGGTACTCGCCCATTGTTTTGTGGCGACCATCTAAAGCAGCGAGTATTGGTCCGTTCAAGGCTTGTACGACCAAGTCAACCTTATCGCCGTTCAAGCGTTCCATTGGCGGAACATCGACGGTTTCATGCGCGGTCAAATAACCATAGGGGGTGTTATATTCAGGATCAAATGGCCGATGGCCACTCAGAAGTTCGTAGGCGGTGACGCCGAGTGAATAGACGTCATCTTCGTAAAAAACATTTCCGGTTTTTATTTGGTTAGACGACGCATATGGCAGGCTAAAGGCATGCAGCTGGGTGCTGGTCATGGTATCGACGCCGGAGTGCGCCCGGCGGGCAATCCCGAAATCAGCCACTTTTACCACACGGTCGCGTCCATCAGCCGCCGCGATAACCAAATTGCGCGGATTAAGGTCACCGTGCGTCATCCACATCTCTTTCGGAAGCTCCCCCGTTTCACCATGCGCGTAGCGCATGCCTTCGGTGGCGTGCACAATACAAAGTACCGCTTCTTCGACGGGCAGCAGCCCGATATTTCGCGCCTGCCGATTCTTTATGCGGTCAGCTACCGATCCCAGTTCAGCATATTCCATGAGCATATAGCGGTAATCTTTGACATGCTCCAGGCTGTCATCGCCACCTGCGCGGATGGTACGTTCGTGAACGCCCGTGCGAAAGACTTTTATAATATTCGGATGGTCGAACTGCTTTAGGCATTCTCCTTCGGCCTCGAACGCCTCTGCAGAACGTGCCGCCTCTTCTACGGACATACCTTCGAGTGCACGGTGTACTTTGAGTGCGCGCGGAGTGCCATCGGCCTCTTCTGCGTAAAATACCCAACCCTGCCCGCCGCTGCCCAGCAATGGTCTGTCTATGGGAAGATGTATGCCCGGAATGCCTTCTCTTTCATCATTGATGCTAGCTCTTACGAAGTCGTGCTCTTGCGGTCGCTCTCTCATAACCCGAGCGATTATAGGGCATTGATGGTCGTTCTCCTATAGATATCCGTGGGGGGTTCATGAAAAGTAATTATAATTTAATGACTCCCTACTATAATTCCTTGTCTAAGGAAAGATATATGAAAAAACTCTGCCTGCTGTTGCTACTTGTTCTGGTCTTCGTCTGTATCCCGCGGTCCGCCTATGCCGCCTTTCCGGTCTACGGCCCGGTGGTTCCTGATACAACGCCTGTCGTAGAAACCCCCCAGTCTCAAGATCCGACCGGCAAATCGCTGCGTGTTGTTACCCGTGTCGTGCAGCCGTTCGTGGTGGACAAATCCGACGATCCTAACCACCTGTGTGCCGACAGTCCTGTCATGCCTGGAGAGGGAAACAAGCAATTCTGTGGCTACAGCCAGGAGCTTTTACAAATTTTGGCTCAAAAACTGGACCGTAAAGTTGGGCCTCAGGCACTCGACAATTCTGCCGATGACATCGTGGAGGATCTTAAAGGCGGCACGGCAAATGCCAAATATGATATGGCCATTGGCAATATGTCCATTACTAGCAAGCGGCTTAAAGACATCGATTTTAGTGTGCCTATCCCGATCACCAATTCCGGCATCCAAATAATGACGCGTGCACCCGAAAATAGCCGCCCCCACTTTTTTAGCAGTGCTTGGGCGGCGCTTAACAGCGATACCGCCAAACAGCTTTATCCATTTTTCGGACTGATTGTGCTGCTGATGATGGCGACGGCCGTCGTCGTGTATTTTGCGGAGCGGCGCCATAAAAAAAGCTTTTTGGAGGGAGAGTCCTGGGTGAAAGGCATTGCCGAAGCTTTTTGGTGGATACTCACGACAATTTTTGGTCAGGAAGAAGCCCATCCCAGAGGTTTGCTGAGCCGCGTGCTTGCATTTTTATGGATTCCGTTCGGTGTTATTTGCGTATCTCTGTTTACCGCTACCGTCACCGCCAGCCTGACGGCACAGCAAATCCAAAATACCATTCAGGGTATCGATGACCTGCAGGACAAAAAAGTACTTACCGTATCTGGCAGCACTTCAAAGAAATATCTGGATGAACATGGTATAAAGCCGCATCTTGTATCTACGATCGGTGATGCCTACCCACTTCTGGAAAAAGGCGACGCCGATGCGATTGTGTATGATGCCCCTGCCCTGCAATACTATGCTGACCACGAGGGCAAAGAAAAAGTGGTAACTGTAGGTAAGTTGCTCAAGCGCGAATCATACGGCCTGGCTTTTCCTATCGGCAGTCCTTTGCGTGAACCTGTTAACCGTGCACTCCTGGAAATGCAAGACGAAGGAAGCATGGACCGCCTAAACCAAAAATGGTTTGAAGAGAAGTAGCCAAGGCAGAAAAATCACGGCTAAACCCGCCTTGTCTCTAGTGTCCGCTCGGCAACGCTTGTCCCTGTTCGACAATCCTTTTGGGTTGTTTTGTAGTAAGTGAGGCCCAACTTCTCCAGCTTCTGTCCTGCAAGGATGAAATCAGGGAGTTTCCAGCGCGCGGGCAGAAGAAAATAGGTTATAGTTTAGGCGTAGATTTTCTCGATGGAACTTTGCAAACTACTAAAAGCTAGTAGTGTGTCTAAAGAGAGCTCCTCTCTGGCTTGAGCACCCAACTGGGCCGCACCTTCACGAAAGACCGGCAACGTACCAGGCAAAATACCATCTGGTGCTGGTGCCTTAAGGTTGACACTACCTGGAGTGACTATCGAACCATCCAGTTCAAATCTAATACTCGAATAATCGATACTGGTTACATCATAGGTTACTTTACGATGCCATGTACAACTATCGGTAGCTTGACTGTAGACGCGCTTGCCCGACTTCTCTGCAAGGCTAAAGTCAAGTGGTTCCATCGAAAGTCGCATGGTTGCAATTGCATCGGCCACCAATGACTTAAGCCTGCTCACCTGTTCATGTAAGTCAAAGAATAAATCAAAGTTTGGGTCACCAGGTAGTGTAAGACCTTCTACCGCGGGGAGACTGTCCATTTTACCTTTCATGGAGCCCGGAGACTCTGACGGCGTGGTTTTCATAGGTTTCAATCCGCCAAAGTTAGGACTCGTCTCGACCTTGGTAGGTTTTTGGGTGCTAAATATACCGCCAGGAACGGTCACATCTATGTTCATTCCTAGCAGGGTATTACCCGGCCGGGCAACTAAGCGATAGCCATTAGCATGGCCTTCGATACTCATTTGACCAATACGTGAGTAGTCCGCATGGCGATCTTTTACAGGATTACGGTCAAAACGATCATAGATTTCTTTAACAACAGAGGTCATAATACATACTATATCATCAATAAATACTTATAGCCAGACGCCTGATTATCCGTAAACCACAGAACTTTGTTGCTGCATGAATGCGATCACGGGGATTTTGAACAACATTAGAGGTGATTCATAGGGGTAATGAGTGCGTCCGGGCCCTATGTATTTGAGCTGCAGGAGCCGTGTATCGCAAGCTCGCTCAACAATTGATTACTTATCTTAAGGGGAACAGTACTACTTTACATAAACTACTAGTATACATTATACTATAGTTATGAATCACGACTTGTCCGTCCAAATGAAGAAAGGTCTTCTTGATCTCTGCGCACTCGCACTCTTGGCCAAGAAAGAACAGTACGGCTATGAGCTGACCGAAAAGCTGGTTAAGAGTACGGCCAGTTCGCCCGGTACGATCTACCCCATCCTTCGCAAGATGAAAGAAGCGGGCTTACTTACTACAAAGTTGTCTGAAGATAGTGGCGGCCCCCCACGCAAATATTATTACATCACCAACACAGGCCGGACAGCTTTGCAGGAAGCGACACGTGATTGGATCAAGCTAAGCAATACAGTTAATAAAATGCTAGAGGAGTAATAATTATGAATAAACAACCACGATCATCTGAGCAGTATCTTCGTCAATTGGCGGCGGCGCTTCAGGAGGGGAAGATCGATGACATTGATGATATTGTTGCGGATTATAAAGATTATTTTGCACAGTCAAAAACTAAGGGTTATAGCGACGAAGAAAGCATCCAACGACTACCTAAAGTGCAAGAGCTAGCTGCATCATATATTCGGGACGATAAAGACTTCCATGCGCTAAAATCGGCGAAGTACCCTAGCGGACCATCGCGCGCCCAGCGGCTTACTATCTTTGGCGCAAGTCTTGCGGGAGACATGATACTATTACCAATTTTTGGTCTCGCAGCATTACTTTTGGCATGTTTCACGGTCGTAGGCGTATTCCTGGTGGTAACCGGTCCCCTGCTGTTTATACCGGATAGCATGCTCGGTCAGGTGGACGTTGCCCGGCCGCCCTTGCTGCAGATACTGCCAACTGCCTTACTGCTTATTTCTGGAGGTGCACTTGTTATCGGCATATGTACAGCCATAGCCGAACGCATGTATAGCACCATAAGGGCGTCAATCGTGGTGCGTCGATGGCTACTTACCGGAGAGCACGATAATCACTTAAAGCTTGTTCCCCAAATTAGCAAACGTTTGCGCACTTTGCTTTATCGCATCTCATTATTTGCCGCCCTATCCACGGTATCGCTGATAGTAATTGTCATGATCCTTTCGCTGATTACAGCCGGAACAATCAATTTTCCTTCCACCTGGAAACAATAAGACCTTAACGAACTTATAAAGTACGGTGGTCTAACCATAACGACGGGCTTATTACTGACAAAATCTTGCCATGAGCAGAAAATTGACTTAGTAAACAATACATGCTAATAATTACCTTCATGGTAGGTGAGATTCCTCAAGAGCAATGGAGTGGCATTGCGGCTGTTCGATATAGCGGCGAAGACATGACAAGGGTCATGGATTTACTTAGTGCCCCAGGACAAGGCCCCTGGGTTCTGCTGCTGGGCGCAACGGGTGTCCAATGCGCTACCCAGGTCAACATGTACGATTTTACTGAAGAGATGGGAAACTCTGGAAAACAATTCGATGTCAAGAAGCATGAGGCTGGCTGGCTTGGTCCTGAAGCCATGAGTATGATGGAGGGTGGCTTTCCCCCTACTTCAACCTAGGAATGTCAAGATCGCCCGTCTTCAAAAGAACTGCGAGACAAAGGCGCTATACGGTCTGATGTAGCTTTCGGGTTCTTGAGTTTTTTCCGTATTTGTTAGAATTTCCATGATACAAGTATACGCTTTAGGTCTGCTTTGAGGGTTCAATAAGGCTACACTGCGTGCGGAAAAAGCATATGGTAAAATCAAAATAGAATGTCTCGGGGGTATATCAGTAATAAATACAAGCTTTTCGGCCTTTTTAGTATTGCAACTCTGCTGTCGCTAGTTGCCGGAAATTTTTCCGGCGCGAAGGTGCATGCAGATTTGTTTTCACTTGTGCCTTATATTGTGGCAGCATCGCCTGAAAATACCTCGGCTACAGCAAATGGCGAAGACGAAATAACGATACATATTCACGTTACGGGCTATCGTTGTTCGGTTTATCCGGCGTATCCTGTTAGTACCGATGAATGCAGCGACGGCTCTGAACCGACTGCCTATGATGCGGCGCGTGAGTTGTATATACAGTATAAATCTCGGAGCAATTTTCAGAACATTAACGCATCTGTTGGTTCTGAACTGATTTCGGAGGGTGAAGCGTTTTTCAGCGATAGTGATGGCAACGTTTCCGTATCATTTACCAGCTCCGCTCCGCAGACGACAACTGTACAATTTGTTCTGCCGGGCGCAGACAGCAATTATGCCCGTTCAGACGTCATAAATATTGCTTTCAAAGGGCCCGAAACGCCTTCGCCCGGTCCCTCATCCCCATCAAAAAGCGAGAGCAAGACTATCAATAACAATAATGGGACTCCAGGCAAATTAGCGAGCGAGGTCACATTAAGCGGAATCGAGTACAAGGGTCAGAATCTGAGCAGCCTCGAAAATGTCACATTTGCATATGGTGAAAGCATTACTCTCCGCGGCACGGCTCAGCCGAATGCTATCGTTACCCTTTATATACATTCAGAATCGCGAACGGTTTCTTTTCCTGCTGACTCAACTGGCAACTGGGCTTATGCAGTATCGGATCTGGAATCGGGTGCACACAGCATAGAGGCAGACTTCAGAACGTCTCAGGACGCCAAGCCAACAGCGCGTAAGCTATTAGCTAACTTTGTCATTGCTGATGCTCCAGTAAAGACCGAGAGTAAAGTCCCTATTCGGAGGACTGACAAGGTTGAGACTAAAAAACGATCTTCGATTTTGCCTGCTGTGATTACGGGAGTGGCGATCGTTCTAGGCCTCATTGGTGCGGCATACTTTATTGTGCCCCTGCGCAAGCGTTTCCAAAAATTGTTACTACGTCACAAACGATAATGTACGGTGCCCTGGCTGCCGTGCCGTTGCCGTCTGTATAAATGAATGCACATTTACGACCTTGGTGCGTTCGGTGCGGATGGGCAATTAACGGATGCCCTATAAGCTGAAGCGATTCTGGATATAATCGTATGCCGGTTTCAGGCTTGGCGCACGCTTGGCGGCGCTTTGTACGGCTATGCGTAAGGCTTGACGCACCATCTCACTTTCGTTGGCGGGCAGCTTGGCTAATCCGTCCATCAATTCTTTTTCGTTGCGCATGGCCGCGTTCAACAGTGATGCAAAAAGTTCGTTGGCGTTGTCTTCGCCGTGGCCCAGCGAATCTTTTACATAACTGGAAGTCTTGCTGTAATTCGATTCATTGATAACGTCGTCAAATATAGAGGCATATTCGATTTTTGCCTGGACGCGGCTGTAAAAGGCCGTGAATGCGTCCGTTTTTATAAGATAATCCAAATCATCGTTGCCGATATTCTCGGCTGACTTGGTTTTGGATTTGCTATCCAAAATTATGCCCCATGGATTGCCGGAATAGTTGCATTTATTGGAGCTAGTCGTTTCATACGAAGTAAGGTCATATTGAAGGTCGGCAGCAAGCGTCTTGTTGCTGATGCTCTGGGCAAGCGTATCGATGATAGCGCGGTGTTCTGGTTTTGCGGCAGCGCGAAGATTTTGCAACAATTCCGGGAAAAGGGACAGGGAGTCCTGGATGGAATTATATGCGAGTGTTTGCAGGTTAAAACATGCAGTCGCTAACGCTTTGTGCTCTTCTGGTGTCACTTCCAGGCCGCGGAAGTAATTACGCATAAGACCGTGGTTTGATTCGTGTACTACTAAGCCGTCTACCTGATCGGCCGTCAATGTATCGTCGGGGTCAAACTGGAACACCTCTTCGCGTGTCGCACTACTATAATAGCCGTTAAACGAGTCTTCCAGCGTGAGGCGCACAACACTTACGTTTCCGCTGGCAAAGGCGGCTCGTAGTACAGAGTCGGTTCGTTGAAATGCCTGACGAAACTGTTGCTGCAGCTTTTCAGGCACGCCATTTTCCTGAAAAGTCACCACGGGTTGGCCGTTTACTACGCGGACTTCACCGAACTGGTGCAGAACATTATCTTTTTGCTCAGAATCGACAATGCCTGACGGGTCGGCCATTTCCTGGGTTGCTACCAGGCCTTTTAGATCCAGTTTTTCATACGGATCGGGTGGCTGCTGTAATGTGGGCTCAGCCGGCGGAGTCTGCACGCCGGTAGATTCGGCCATTACCTGGTTAAAAGCAATTTCTGCTACTTCACTCGCCCTCCGATTGTCATCTCTAAGAGTTGTCACGACATCTTTAGCAGCCTGTTGATCCTTGCCAAATTCGCCCGATAATTCCGAAAACTGCTCATTTTCAAAATTATGGCTTTCAGTATCGATCTCATCCGCAACCTGCTTGGTGTGGTAGGAATAGATAGCCGCCGGATCAAAGTTTTTTATGGCATTTTTGACGCGCTCTTGCAGTACAGGATCGGTAATTTGCGCAGCAGTCGTCTGGGCTTGGTCGACCGTTATGTCGTCAAAAACCAGATCGTTAATCGTCTCGATCGCCAAGCGTTGATCGGCGGCGTAGAAGAGGTTCTTTTTTATGGCCGGATCGGTTATCTGTGCTGCCGCTTTGTTCAGTTTTTCCCGGCTGGTCGGCGTATCTATGCCGACACGATAATTTGATAATGTCTTTTGGGCATATTTTTTGTCAACGGCGGCAATGGCGTGGGCCTTCACCTGATCGGTGCCGACTGGCGCAGCGGTTTTGGCAATCAAATCTTTAGCAGTCTGCATTTTAGGTTCGGTGGTTGATGCCACGTTATCGGCGATGATGTCAGCGAGATCGAATGTATACATGGTAGTATCGACAATTTTACGCAGGGGAATATCGGTAATACTGGCCGACGGTATCCGTTTGTCGGGGTTTATAGAGGGGTGGTCAACAATTTCTATGGCGCGTTTCTGGTCTACGGCCTTGCGCATAACTGGTTCTAACTGCGGAAAACCATCCGTTACGTGCGGAATGTGTGCTGCAGCTTTATCGATCTGCTCGGCGTCCTTGCTTGACGCAAGATCATGTCCAAAGGCATACATTTCGGCAGAGCGCTCTTCAATGGGGCTTCGGGTGGGACCTTTGAAGGGTATGGCTTCGTCAGGAATCAAAGAAACGCCGTAAAAAGCGCCCGCCACTAACCCGGCACTCACTATACCGGCAGCTACTTTTTCCCCGGTTGTGTACCCCTTAATGGCATATGAGTCTTGACCACCTTCATGCATAACTTATATTGATTATATCATATAAACATTATATTGTAAATGGTTGTTAGGGGCATTCCACATTAAGAACTGGATGGCTTTGGGCCTAATCTTTATTGGAAATAGTGCCGGCACCGATCAGGGCTATAAATAACCCCAAAAGCAGTAGCTGTATGCTTTGAACCTGACCGGCGTAGACCGTATGGTCCATAAGAATAGAAGCAAGGGTTGTCGAGGTCAGGCCGGCGACAAGTATGGTCTTTATGATGCGCATTTTTTGCGCGCCGCGTATGTATAGTATTGCCGCGGCACAGATGCTTCCTATACTAATCGCACTAAAGAAGGCGTGGGGATATTCCAGATGCAAAGAAGCGTGATAAAGATTCATTGTGCCGTTGATGGGTGTGAGCGCGGCGGCGATATTGCCCAGTCCGCCTATTGCAAACAGGCCGTATTGCCATCTTTTGAAAGGCGTATAGGCCTGTTTTAGACCACTCCACGCCAGGGCGCCCATTAATAATCCGCTCACAATGTCGAGGCCATTAAAGACCCAGTTATAAGAGGCTCCTTCGGCCCCCAGCTCGCTGGCCAGACCCAATTGCTCAATGCCAAGCGGACGCGCAAGTAAAAACGATAGGTAGCACAGGCCTGCTACTAGACTCGTGCCGAATAGAATCTTGCTGCGCGGATTGTTTGGTCCGGGCAATGCAATAGCCTTGGTTAGACTCTTAGAGGCACGTATTAGATTAGCTGGCGGACCTTTATAGAGTATGAAACGAGGCTGCCAGTCAGGTTCGAACTTATTTTTAAATTGCTCCAACCCGGAAAATGAATAATACCTCGATCCGATCGTTTTAAGCGCCGCCAGAAGGCGCTCGGTGATCGTCGGATCAGTAAGTTCGGTGATGCCTGCAAGCGGCGCGAGTCCTAAATTAAATGTTTTGACGTTTTGGGAGTGCAGATGCTCGACCAGTTTTTTCATCATAAAGTGCATGCCAATACTCGGCATATCTTTTGTGTGGCGCATGTGGTCTATGGAGCGTTGATTGCTCATATAGCTCGGTATCAGGTTGGCATAGGCGATGACTTTTGCGCCGTCCTTTAGTACTATTATTTCTGATTTACGGATATATTCGGGGTCAAAATAACCCATAATAAATGTATATTCTCTTCTGCCCGGCAGGTCCAACCAGGCATCCGACACAGTTTTAAGCTGATCTATTTGTACGGCGGTTAAAGGCGGGCTCCAAATTTCTGTCTTCAGCCCCTCTCTGGCCGCTCGATTCTCTACATATCGAAAATGTTTGCTGCGGGCGGTCTTTTCCCTAAAAGCCGGTATGTTGATCATGGCTTCATTGCCTATAAATAGTGACTTGAACCCAAGGGGTAACATAATATCCTTCATTTCATTATCCGTGTGTATAAAGGCTGGCGTCCAGCCGTTTTGTTCGCAGAAAGTTATAAACTCTTGGAGAAGTTCGGCAAACTCGGCTTTCTTCCCCCGGGGCCCGTCTAAGGCCAGCGCCACGCCGGCCTCAATTTTGTATGCGATAAATGCCGTATCTGTACGGTTCATGAAATAATGTTTATCTTCCGGCCATAACAGAAAAAAATCTTCTACCGATGTGCTGCTCTGGCGTATAATCCTGTCTCTTATACACATCTGACGCTGCCGACGACTTAA
>JARIHD010000092.1 GCA_029288425.1 Candidatus Saccharimonadota bacterium | reverse complement strand
TCTCTCGGACGCGATCACCTTTGATGATGCACACGTCTTTGGGGTGACGTCTTCGGTGCTCAAAGCCGACCTGTCGCCTGCCGAGCTCGTTGCGGTAGTTAAAAAAGTACTATCCGGCGACAGTTAATTATGTAAGAATGGAAATAGATATGAAGCAGATATTGATAGTTGAAGACGAAAAAAGCCTAGCGCAGGCTTATAAAACGATTCTCGAAAAGCATGGATTTGTCGTAGCACTGGCGTATGACGGCGAAGAAGCGTTGCAGATGATCGCAAAGGGTGCATACGACCTGATTCTGCTCGACATCAATATGCCAAAAATGAATGGCATCGAGATGCTCAAAAACATCGATTCCGAAGAGATTAAAGGCCGGGTCGTCGTGTTTAGTAACCAGGACGCACAGACCGACATCGATGAAGCGTTCCGTTTGGGCGCGAAGCGTTATTTACTGAAATCGTGGGCATCGCCACAGGACCTGGTCAAGGTCGTCGAAGAAGGCCTCGAAAGCTAAGGTTCAGCCTCAAGGGGCCAAAAATACCAAACATCCGTACTAAGCCTCGGCGCTTCGCGCCTGCGGAAACGTACGGGTGTTTGGTATTTTTGTCTCTGCGCCCATGGTTAGGATGAGATCTTTTGGGCTCGTACGTTTCCGGACTGAGCGCAGCGAGGGAGGCTTAGTACGAGTGCGAAAGATCCCATCCCTTTGGGGAATGGCTACAAGCTGGAGATGAGGTTTTCGTCGTTGCGGAGTTGTAGAAGCTTGCTTTTATCGATGGTATAGGTCTGTTGTTTATAATCCAGGACTTTTTCGCGGCGTAGCCGAGCGATTTCGGTAGCAATAGTTTCACGGGTTACGCCCAGCATGCTGGCTAAGGTCTGGTGTGTCAGGCGCAAGTCGATTTGTGTGGAATCTTTGCCCGCCGGTTTGCCGAAACGCATCATAAGATAATGTAATAAATGCACGAGTTTGTCGCGTGAACGAGGCTGTTCAAGTGCGTTGATGTGTACGCTCGCGCCCACGTATAAGCGCATGAAACGCTGCAATAAATGATGTGCGAATTCGGGGCTCTCACTCACCTTCTTGGCGAGTTCTTCTCTGGGAATGGCGTACACTGTGCAATCCGTAAAGGCTTCATAGAAATAGTACGCAACCGATGCTTCACCCAGGAACCATGCCTCCGGCAAAATGTCATACTCTGAACTAAGCGAAACCAGCTGCTCTTCTCCGAGCGGCGATATATTGTATGTTTTGACCGTACCTGTCTTTACTACATATGCGTACCGGGGGACTTCCCCTTGAAATAATAGGGTTTGGCCCTTCTTGAATTTACGCAGTGAGTAGGCGTTCAGCAAGTCATTTAGTTGCGGTAAAGGTGTATCCATGAGATCAGTGTTTTATCAATTCCTTGCTCTTTTGCCTCTTCATTGTACTGCAAGCTGTTGTCAGCTCGCAAATAACTCTTTATGTATTATATGCAGGCCTAAAAACGATATGGATCCTGCACCCACCCAGCATACCTTATTATATCGACTTTGCTGAGTGCTGCTGCCAAAAATCTTACAGTGTTTTCTCAGAATTTCTATCTGTGTTTTCGTTGTAAATTTTATATAGGACCTTATTAGCGGTACATTTTCCGAAAATCCGCCGCATGTGAAAATATTTACATCGCAAGCTGGCCAAAATAGCAAGAATAGGCAGCGGATGCCGGGCGGCATCTTTTGCATTAGCGACCAACCGCCCTATCAACATATAGAAAGGAAACGGATGAAGAAATCGGTACTTCTGTATTGTATTGCCTTTGCACTGTGGGCCGGACTTTTGGCGGCGACCATATCACCCCTACTCCGCGCCATTGATCAAGCGGAACATCATAGCATGCTGACAGCTGTTTTGGTAACCATTAGTACACTATTCATCGGCTATTTCTGGCTGAATGGCATGAAGGATTTGGTGTACACCCTGTACTATTATCTACGCAAGCAGAAGCTGGTGGCTGCCCCGCCGAATGGGTATTGGCGGCAAAAATTCGGCAACAAAGCACGCATGAAGGTGGTGATGGTCTATTGCACCTGCAACGATTTTAATGCCGAAAGTCTGTTGGCATGCATGAACCAGAACTATCCGAATCATGAAGTGGTTATTTTGGACGATTCCAAAAAGCCCGAATATATCGCAGAAATCAATGCTTTTGCCAAAGAGCATGGCGTCAAAGTAGTGCGCCGCGATAATAATATCGGTTATAAGGCCGGCAACCTGAATAACTATCTGCGAAAAGCCGACTTCGACTATTTCGTTATTTTGGATAGTGACGAAATTATTCCGCCCAATTTTATTACACGCAGCCTGGATTATTTTGCGTACTATCAAAACGCCGGCATTATCCAGGCCAATCACATTGCCACTCGTAACCGCAACAAATTTATGCGCCTGTTTGCCATTGGTGTGAATTCGCACTGGACGACGTACCAGGCAGTCAAACATCACCACGGCTTTTTGTCGCTGTTGGGGCACGGGGCTATGGTGAGCCGCGAATGTTACGAAGCAGCGGGCGGCTTCCCTCACCTGGTAGCCGAAGATCTGTGCTTTAGTATTGAGGCGCGCAGCAAAGGCTATTATGTGGCCTTCGCCCCAGACATTATCTGCGAAGAGGAGTATCCCATTGACTATCTGGCATTTAAAAAGCGCCACAGTAAATGGACCCAAGGCAACATGGAATTTATCAAAAAATATACCTGGCGCATTTTTACGTCCAATATGACCTGGTACGAAAAGCTGGACATTATTTTGTTTACGTATAGCTTGCCGCTGACATTCTTTTTTGCGTCGTACGTCGTCATAAATGTGGCAATCTTGCCGCTACTGGGTCACACCGTCACCTACCCCGTCTGGCTGCTGATTCCCACGGGTATCTTTTTGATCGCACCGATGCTGAACGATATTATTTATTACTACCGCGAAAAGAATATTTTTTCACTGGCATGGTATTTACTGCATTCGATGATTTTGTACGGTTCGATGATGTTCGTCAGCTTGAAATCGTCGATCAAATCGGCTTTTGGTAAATCGGTCTTTTTGGTGACGCCCAAAGATTCCGAACATATTACATTCAAAAACGCACTATGGCTGAACCGCGCCGAGCTGATATTCGGTATTTCGTTGATTGTGATTTCGATTGCCATAAATGAGAGTCCGCTGCCGACACTGATGATTGCCGGTCCGGGGATGTTCAGTGTGTACCTTTCGATGATGGCCAATCAAAAACGCCGCGAGTCAATGCCCGAGAGAATTATTTCGCCGCGACGTTAGTCAGTTTTTGTGCCCTTGGCGAGGGGAATAGGATGCGCTACGCTTAATAGCATGAGCGAAAAGTTGGGGTCGCTTGAATAGCGCCGGCTCACTAGAACTTTCTGATGCGCACTTTGCCACCGCCGAAGCAGTGCTTGGGCAACATGTGCCCCGGGAAGCGCTGCTGGCACCGATAACCGCCGATCCTACCCGTAACAGTATCTTCCATGCAGCACCCGTACTCGCACTCCAGGCAATTGAGCACGAGCTAGGTCATGACATTGCCGACCCTGATGCTTTTCTGCGGCGTCCTTTAACCCCGAACCAGCAAGTTCATATGCAGCAGCATCCCGTTATTGGCATGCTGGCGTCACGGCTGGCGATGGCGAATGAAGTATATCGCCCGACGCGTTCTCTGGCCTTGCCGCCGATGGCCGATGTCGGCACGACGCGGGCGCGGATTCAGGACGGGATTACCGACAAACTGCGTGAGCATGTCCTAACTCTGCCCAGCAACTGGTCATTCACGCCGGAACTTTCTTTATTTGATGATTTATCTGATGGTTTTGCTGCCATTGCTTCTACGGCCATTGGTAAAACCACGCTTATCGCCCGGCTCTTACGCATGAGCGGTGTGGGCACTATGCGTATGTTGGGCGGTGAAAGGCGGCCGATACTGGCAGTAGTGACTTTGCCGACGCAGCGTTTAACAGATCAGTTTGCCGGCAAAACGGGTGATATGACCTTTTTGGATTTCCTTGGTCCAGGCATCAAAGTAACGCAGTTTTTCGGAAAAAAACATGATGCGAGCGGCGATGTGGTGCTGACCACGCCTAATTCTGCGGGCCGGCTGGATCTATCTAAGCGCGATATAGTATGCGGCGATGAAGGTCATAACAGTATGGCCCCCCGTTACGAGGAAATAAAGGCCGCACTCACCGGCCGGCTATTTTTATTTACCGCCACCAAAGCCTACGACAAAAACCGTGACCTCTCCGCAAAATACCGCCACATCGAGGTAAATAATCGGGTCGACCTTATCCGCCAAGGAGTACTCAATAATACCCGCCTGCTGCAATTTGAATACGCCGAAGATCCCCTGCCGCTCGTTGCGCAGTTGGCTGCCGAATATATAAAGAACGGACGTCGGGTCATCGCATACTGCCGCCGCCTGGGACGTGGCGAAACAGAACGTCGTTCAGAGATACTCGCCAAGTGGGTAAACGAACTCTGCGGCCGTGAGGTCGCTGTTTCGATTGGTTCACACAACAAAGACAGTGATGATGCTGAACGTCGATACACTGAAGGCGGCCTCCGCATGCTCACCAATACGAAAGTTATCCGTGAAGGGCGCAACTTGCCTGCCGATGTAGGCATGCATGGCGACGCGCCGCAATGGGTCTTGGAACAAGAGACCGGGCGTATTGGCCGCCTCAGCACGTTTATGAGCGAGGTGTTACAGTTTTCGCGCAAAGGTTCAAAAGGCGCGCGCCTGCACCACGTGTACGGGTTGGAGCATTTTGGGCGCGAGATGATTTTGCTTTCAGACAGCGTGCGGTTTGGTGATGGACCCCTGCCAGGCATGCCAGTCCGCAACAATACCAACGACGCAAGTCCAAAGGATGAACGTGGCACGCCGCTCCTGCTGCCGATCGAAGCCTTCCCCAAGGAACTGCAAGAACAGCTCGCCAAGATAAAACCCGTGCGCACGGTTACCATCGGTGGCCGCGACTTCGAAATAGAACCGGGTCCGGGGCAGACCGCTTCCTCCGAAATTGCCAACAGATATAAAGCCCCGCTCGTGTGGCTGCATGCGCAATTCGACAAGGCGAAGATTCCTTACGAAGGGGTGGTGCTGAATGTAGATGGCCAGGAACGTTACGAGCGCCTGTATGCGGCCGAAGCCGAAGAATTTTTGGAAAACCATCCAATGCCCGAACTTTTAAAAAGCATCACTATGAATGAAGGCGAAATCGCAAGCTTGTATAAGGTATCGCATGGTTTTGTGCGCACAGTTGTTGTTTCTATGGGGCTTGGGCCACGGCAAGCCGGCGGTTACCGGTCCGCTACTCTTACCTTTGGCGCTGAGGTGCTTTTTGCCGTTGAACATGCGGTGAATGCCTTGCCGCTGGCGGATAAGTCGGATGCCCCCCTACAAGCGGCAATTTTGGAATATTCACCTTGGTTTGTGCGATGGTATTTAGATAAATACCAGGTTCGGCCGGCGGAAAAACGGCGAAATCATCAAGGTGAATATGCCGGCGCATGTCTTCATTTTACTGTTGGACAAATATCTGAATTGCGCAAGGTCTACCAAAATATCCCGGAGCCAACTGAGGCTGACATGGGCCTGCATAAGATTGCAGTAGAGGCTGCAATGGCCCTGGCTGCTCTGCAGCGCGAGCTGACTCCAGAAGAAGAAGCAAGTATCTACCCCCGCCAAACAAGCGGTGAAAAGAGGCCCGCCGCGTATATCCCTCGGTCCATGGGCGAAGCTATCTTGGCGCGTATGCAGCCCGAAAAGCTGCCGGCGTATCTTATACCTAATACAGTTATTATTTACCGTTCCCATCTCCAGGGTCCATGTCGTGGGGCGCTTCGTACCGGACGGCTAAAAACTGCGCGTCCAATCGAACATATACGGTTGGTTAAGGGCAAGACCTTCACGTGCTCATCTTGGGAGACGCTCAGGCTGGCCGAAGAAAAGTTTGGCCGTCATCCCGAAGCTGAACCCATCGATTACGATAAACTGCCTACAGGACCGGATGATGCCGACCCGGAGCGGTGGGCCTACGCGCAAAGTATTCAGGAAAAATATGTCGCGAGGGAGGTTCTTCAGCCGTTGCCCCAACAGATACCTCAGCAGGAAGAACTTGACCCCGAAGTTTTATTTGCCGAAGCTATAGGCGACAGGGCCACCAATGAGGCCGAGGGTATTACTTCCGTGGTAAAAGATACAAAAAAAGATGCGCTTTTAGATGCATCTACAGGATTAGGATCTGAACCTCCGATCCCGCCTCGTCCAGACTCTCATCCGGCCTCTGCTGAGCCCGTCGTAGCAAGCCAGGAAGCCCTCCAGCCTCGACGATTCGTCATTGACGGCATCCCTGTTGCGACAAGGCCAATTAAGGAAAATCCACATCGGCAGGAGGCTCACAAAACGATGTCCGGCGGATTCGCTGTTCCGCGGGGTTATGTCGATATGCTAGATTACCTATCTTCCCAGGGAATTGAATGCGAGCTGGTAGCTTTGCGCTTTATCGTAAGGTCCCAAGGCTATGATGCTTCTACCAGGTTTGATGCGCATACCAAAAAGTTGTGGGCCGCTGATATGACCGCCCTGAAGACTGAAGAGCGAATTCGGCAAATGCCCATCGCGCCCGACGGTGCCGTTACTCCTAGACAATTATCCGAAGAGTTCCGACAGTTCGGCCTGGAGGAGGGCCATATTCGTCATATAACCAATGTTTTGGGGCAATCCCTGTTAGAAAAAGGCCAACTTTTTGCGCGTGAACGGTCAGCCGGTGGTCAGCCGGGCAGGTTCGCGCTGCATTATCGGGGTGATTACGCCGACAAGATTCGTAAACAGATTAGCACGCTTGCAATGCGCCGCCAGATAGGCATACTCAAGCGATATGGCCACTTTACACCGGTTTGGTAACCCAATAGTACTAAAAAAGGAAATATTGCGATAAAGTTGCCATAATCTTTGACCTCTGCAAAAATACTGGAATGAGAACAAATAACGAAACTGGCGCGTCAGCGTATGATAGCGCTTATGGCCACCATGAGCACAATGACGGTCCGGAGCCGGCGAGCCGTTTCCTGCAAGTTTTTACTGTTATGGGTAATGGTATCGTTGCTGCTGCCGAGGGTGTGACGAGCGTAGCTAAAGATGCAGGGGGCATTGTCGTTGGTACTTGGTCGGTGGCGGGCGATTTTTTGCACAACGGCGGTGATTTTGTATCTTACTGGATGCAATTTAACACGATGCGAAACGGTCATCATCTGCCCGTCGAAACTGTTATGAAACGCAGGCGCATAAGTCATGCACTTATTATGCTTTCGTCGCTTTATGTAGCCTGTCAGGCGGGATATGAAATGTTCGACGGCGAAATTGAGAAGGCTTACAATCCTGCGGCCGTCTATGCGGCCACCGCCTCGGTTGCCCTAAATAGCGCTGTTTTCGCGGGTATGAAGGTTCAAGCCAAGCTACAGCGGGACACTGAGGTTTCCGGTGGCGGATCTATATGTGCGGGTAAAAAGGCCGCAGAAGACGACATTAGCAAGCATTTGCTGGCGGTAGACATGCCTTCTGCGCTTTTAGCGCTCGGCGGTTCGTGGATGCAGCGCCAGGGTATTGATATGGATATTGCGACCTATAATATTTCGGCCGAACAAGTAGCTGCAGTTGTTAGCGGCGCGGCTGGCGCTTATTTTTTCCGGCCAACAAAAAAGAACCTGTTACACGATTGTACCGGTTCTCATCTTTGATATGATACCCGTATATGAGTGAGCAAAACGAAATAGACGAATTACTGCGGCTAGTCCGTACCAAACCATACCGCAAGATCGTATTTGACTTGGACGAGACGCTAACCGTCCTGAACTTGCCCTGGCAGGAATGGATCGACGATGTCGCGCGGCTGCTGCCGCAAAAGCGTACCGCTGAATTTCTGGATGCCGTCGAAGGCCGGGGTCGTCCCTGGGGTGCGATCATTAACGAACAAATTGCCGAGGACCCTGCTTTTTACAAGGCGTTTTTGACTATTTGTACGGCGTTTGAGCAAAAATATTTCTCGCACACGCCGTACCGGGCGTTGGCTGAGGCACTGCCCGGGCTCAAAACCGAGGGCCGGAAATTTTATGTTTGGACGGCAAATACGCGGGCAACCGCGGAGCGTGCGTTGAACGAAATGGCTATCCGTGATTTATTTGATGGCATCGTTGCGCGTGAAGACGTGCTGTACGGTAAGCCCGACAGAGAGGCTTGGGCGCATATCCTGGAACCGAATGATGATCTTGACAGTGTACTGCTGGTAGGTGACAGCAAAAACGATGAGGCGTCGGCGCATGCCGCGGGCGTGGCGTTCTTTAAGATCACCCATTTTAAATAGTTTTATAAATGGTATTGCCCGGGTGCGAGGAAATGTTATACTTGCCCGGTGCTATCGCCAGAATTTTCTCCAGAGCTAACCATTGTTCCTTCGGATGGCATCCGCCAGCGTCTATACGCCCAGCGAATGTCCCTAGTTGCGTGTAATGAAGCGCTGGCTCCGCTTACCGAACACTTAGCCATAGATCCGCTCAATACGGATTTATTAGTTACAATCGGCGATGCCAACGAAACGGCTGATGCGTTTACTCCTCCGCCGGAACTGCCCGAAAGGCCCGGCAGACCAGCGGGTGAACGATTAGACATACGGGTCTACGAGTTTACCGAAGAGAATATTCTGGCTAACTTTGCGGCAGGGCTCATGCGCCGCGATGACATACGGCAAGGGCCCCGGCGTATAAAACGGGCCTTTTATTGGGGCGGCACACTCCTTTTAACCGAACTCAGCGTTGGCGGCACGGTTGCCGAATATACCGGTTCGGTATGGGGGTGTATCGGCGGTGCTGGCGCGGCGGCACTAACTCTACTCGGGGTGCACCGATATCTCAAAGGTCCGTATACCGCTCCGCCACACGACCTAAGGGGTATTGAGTCCCCCATCAAACTTGAACCCATCAAAGAAGACTATTTAGACGAAGCTCATTTCTTTAAGGAGTAAGAATCGGTGAAACGGGGCGCTTTTGTGATCTGACAATCATGCCGACGGTGACTGCATCGAAGGTATAGAGCCGTGCTAATTCATAACGCACTTTTGCCGCGAGTACCGGTGAATTGCGTAAACCAAGCACTGCGATGTTATTCTCAAAGATACTTTGGTCTATTTCGGCCGTATCTTCTTCCGCCTTCTCGCTTTCAAAGGAGTAGTCTGAGACCGTCAGTATCTTGGATTTTGCCTGGCGTAGCTCACTTCTTACCCGTTCGGACAGTGCTTGGCTCTGATTGATGGCGAATACCTTCTCGTAATAATCGTCGAGTGACATTTTGTTTGGGTAGCTCGGGTCATAGATATCACCTGGGTTGTGGTCGACGAACGCTTGATCGGGTGCCCCTAGGCAGCCCATTCGCTCATAAATCATATGACCGAGTTCATGGTCAAAGGCGCTGAGCTGTTGGCGGTCCAGGTAAACAGCTCCCGGCCTCTCGGAGTTAAATTCACCGCCGGCAAGACCTTTTTTACCGCTCCGAAGCGTAATTTCCGTTCCTTCCATAATGATGATTTCGTTGAGTTTTACACGGTCCCGCAAAAATTCAACAGGAAATTTACTGACAGCATAGCCGAGACTTTCCAGACGGAGAAAGAAAGCGAGACCATCTAAATCGGCTGCAGCCGGTGGTTTGCCGTGAACCCTCCCCAAGTTATCTGAGTCGGCAAGCTTCATACTGATACCGTACTTACTCAAGAAATCTTGCATGTATTTCCAGGCTGCTTCGGGCGTGATATCTGGTCGGTTTGTATTGAAGCGAAGGGGTTCGGGATCGAAAGTATGCATGGTTTTGCCTGCTTTTCGTAGTTGTCCATGTTTCCATTCTTGGAATCGTCCTAACTTTGCTAGGTGGTCCAAAACTACCATGACTTTTGCGGAGTCTACTATCGAAGAAACTGCACTCGAATGGCTCAAAGACATGGGCTACACCATCGTCTTTGGCAATGACATCGCGCCCAGTGAGTCTGCCGC
>JARIHD010000086.1 GCA_029288425.1 Candidatus Saccharimonadota bacterium | reverse complement strand
TGGGCTCGGAGATGTGTATAAGAGACAGTGTCCAATGATCAGCGGCTGACGGAGCAAACGCATAATCACCGCCATAATGGCAGCCAGTACAATCACCACGCTCAGTTGAATAAACGCGTCGCCGTGCATGCTAGATAGTCCCACTCAAAACCATTAGCTTTATTATACGAAAATGATAGCCAAGAGGCTAGCTAAAGCCAAGTGTAAGGTCGCGCCATACTAAGCGACCAGTTTTCCGCCCGACTAACGACATTCTCATAGTCCGTCGTCTCAAGGTCTAAGAGCGCAGCCAAACTCAAGTTGATACAGGCCAATTTGCGAATATTATTGCGGTCGGCTGCAGCGTATATCCCATTAATCTTAACTTCATTTTGAGGATGCTCGCGCATACCTCTCATAACAAGAGGACTTAATGTTAATGTTTGCATTTGGGAAAGAAAGCATCGGGCTACCTCATGCTGCTCCCCTGGTGAGGATGATAAGGTAGGCTCCATATCGCATATCCTGGGCAGTTGCGGTTCAGGCTTGCCCATGAGGGCACGGATTTCGCTCGCCAGTAAACGAGAGCGGCTGTCATCATCATACCAGGCATTTTCAGTACGGATCAGCTGACCCTGTCCAGGCCAATCCCAACCTACCGTTGCATAAACGCGCTGCCCATCATCGTAGTATCTTTCGACATACGGATTGGGCAATTGACGCGTAAGTTCAACTGTATGGCACCAAAGAGCGGTAATGTCTGAAGCGCCACCACTAAATTCCGGCCGATTCATAACTATATTATACCATAATTTAATATACTGGAAATTACCCCTCTTATTTGTTACAATGACACCTGTTCCGATTACAATCGTCACTTAATGGGGATTGGCCAAGTGGTAAGGCAGTGGGTTCTGGTCCCATGATCGGGGGTTCGAATCCCTCATCCCCAGCCATCAAAATGACACAAGCGCAAGTTTGTGTCATTTTGATGTTGTTAGTTTTTTGACCTTTGTTCAGGATATAATTACACCATGAATGTAGACAAGCAGATTATCTTGAATTTTATACACGGCTATGACCTATGCGTACTTTCCACTACGAACTCGGAGGGAAATTCTGAGTCTGCGCTAGTAGGGTTTTCTGAAAATGATACTTTTGAATTACTGATCGGAACAACCACCTCCTCCCGAAAATACACGAATATCAAAACAAACGCGAATGTCTCAGTCGTAATAGGCTGGAACGAAGGCATTTGTGTGCAATATGAAGGTACGGCGCGCATCTTAGAAAAGGGAGAAGAGCTCGACTTTTATCTACAGAACCATTTTGCAAAGCTGCCAGGCGCTAAGAAATATAAAGATAATCCAGAGCAGTGCTATATTCTCATAAAGCCAAGGTGGCTACGCTATACCGACACGAATACGTCGCCGCGTCTAGTTACAGAGATTACATACCCACTTATTGCATAACAACGACTCGCCCTCTTTTATTTTGTTATCTGTTGGCATGGCTCGAATCCCTTCACTCGTCTACTCAATGGACTTCAACAATAGGCGATAATGTTGTATAATACGGTTAATGAAATTACAATTTTTGGGCAAATTCAGAGCAGATAACACACCTCTCTCTGATATAGATCTAGCAAAAACAAGACTTCTGCAGTACATGGCCGCCCGAAACAAGTGGGAGGTCAAAAACCATAAACGGCTAAAGCAATACGACAAGAAATACGGTCGAGTTGATGGTACTAAGAAGGCATTTGAGTTAGCCAGGCAAGAGCTTCAGCCGATCATCGATAGTTTCTTTACTAAACGAGATCGCAAATACCTACCTGGACATGCATTGGGTGACCCGCCAGAGTACAACCCCAAACACGAAAAGATAACTGATGCTATACAAAAGAGTTCAACAAGAATCGAGATCGAGACAGTACGTACAGGAGATTTTAAGCAGGGTTTTCGATATATGTACGTAATCTTTAAGCAAGACAACGAGTGGCGGCTTGACAGTAGGAAGATCTACCTTAAATCTAAGGGTGGGTGGACTACGGCCCCTCTTTAGGCTTCGTTACAGCAATAAGAGCGCATCCAAAACTGCTAGAGAAAACGCTGGATGATGAAATAGTCGCTCGGGCGCTAGTGGCCTCTCAGCTAGCATAAGAACTTTTTTAGAACTTCGCACCTGCTGCAAGTGAGGAGTCCCTGTTTTCCGCAGGAAAACGGGTTTACATCTGTATAATTGAATTATGATAGATCACATCTCTTTGCCAAAATTAAGCCCAGGCGACGCTGGACGATGGCGAATTGTGCATGAGCATTTGAGTAAATAGTATGGCAAAAATTGACCCTTATTTTCTTTGTGTTTTCACTAGCGATCAAGGCGCATTTGGCGACACCGCAAAAAACATCATTATCGACCAAAGTCACCACATCCCTGACGCCGAAGGGCAAGCCTATAGGTATCGATGATACTAAAATCCTGCATGGGTTCGCGCTGAGTCTCGACCAAACGGAATTCATTGATACGCTGCGTAAGGTCTAAGGGATTATCGCGGGCATATTCTTCGAACGGTGCAAGATCTACTTCTGGTGCGACGAAACGTGCAAGTGAGCTATGCACAATATCAGGTGGCTGCTTGCCGCCTTTGGGAAAGTTTACGCTATTCATAAACTCTTGACGTAATGACTGGAATTGACCTTCATCTTGGCCCACGAGGATAATTGATCCCGGCGTAACCGGTAGTTCAGTGAAGTGCACATCGAACGGTTCTATATTGTCGGTAATGCGTCGAAACGCAGCATCATAGCTAGGATAAAGCTCATTGTAAAGCTTACGCTTGTCCTCCCCATCGTAATCAAAGAGCGGCGCAACCCAATCCAAGACGGTTATGTGAAGACTTTCGGGCTTCATAGCATAGACGCCCTCGGCTGCAACTTTTCGTAAACCCTCAAGCCACTTAGTGATAATATCTGTGTTTTCCTTTGAAAAGGCGGCATTGACAACAAAACCAAGGTGTTCTTTGCCTACCCAGTCGACCGGCTTACTTTTTAGTTGTTCCATGGAGCTAGTCTACTCTTTTTCCAGTGGGCAATCGAGTAGTTTACGAACTTCCTGAATATTTTGTTCTGTTTTCTGTAAGTCAGCGTACTCGGAGGTTTTAAATAACTCTACCTTGTCTATAAGACCATCCTATCAATTCCTTATGGTGTATTTGCCTGATGCACCGCGTTTCAACTCACTATGCAAACGATCGTAGTCTTCCTCTGCGGGAAGATGAAATCCATGAGATCTTTTTTCTTTCTGGTCCTGCTTACGCTTACCTAAATAGACAAAAAATTCTTTCCAGACCCGTGGCGCATCCCGCAGGGTAAAATCATCTCCTGGGGTTGGCGGCTTGAACTCAAGCCCATTATCAATGCCTGAGATTTCCTCACTAATTGGACAAAAATCAATGCTATAATCTACCTTTTCGAGGCTGCCAGGAGTCGGCTCTGTAAGCGATAATGTATGTGTTGGCATCTTTCTTAATAACCCTCCCAGATAGTACACAACACCTTGCCTCAATGTTGCAGTTGTACTTTCAGTCTCAGCCTCCCATGTCGCTTCTTGAATTGTCGCACCTATCACTAACCAATTTGTATCGGCTATTTCAGCACCGGCTAAAATTTCACCACAGTATCTATTTACATCATTCCAATACGACTTAGGCAATTGTAGTGGCATAGTATGCTCATCTCTCCTTTAAGGACATCATTATATCAAAACCCCATTACAGATGATACGATTAGCGAATTGCCATAAATAAACCCTATTTTGTGAAGATCGCATTTTAATAGGATCTTCGATACCACATTTGAGGCTAGAAATTCGAAGGCTCCTCCAGGGGTCTACTCTGCTATCAGATGAGAATGAATGACAGCTTCAAGAGCCAACTCATAGCGGCGTACGACACAGATGCTCAACGTAGAGTTGGGAATAGCAGTGCGCGGGACAGCTGGAAGCTAACCGCCATAGCCAATTGTTTGCAGCCTGATGGGCTTTTTTACTACGGAGTATATGGCGGTGTAGACAAAGAAGAAGTACATACTGATCCCACGCGTATGAATATGCCGCGATACTTTTCATTCCTTAACGACGGCAGTCTGCTGGAAGCCGTATCCTCTATATTCAATGTGGTTAGTTCGGACACAATTGACCTGAAAGACAGTCAAGGAAGTCTACACTTCCAATCGTTACTCTTACGAAGGAAAAGTTAGGTTATTCTTGGATCGTTTTGGTATCGGCATACTCAAAAGTTTTGAGCTACTACCATCATGGTGTTTTTGTTTTTTCCTGAAATTCTCATCTGCGAGATTGCCTTTTCTTCATTCTTTGCTTTTGCGCAATCACATATCTTTCAATCGCTACTACCAGTTTGTGTGAATAATACACTTCTAGCTTTCCTGCATTTCCGTTTTCATCTTCTCGCCCTCGATATAATCCAGTCTCTTTTTTGATGTCAGCTACGGCTCGACTTGCAATTGATAAGACGTCATTCAGCTCGACATTTAAACGCTCAGCGATTGATTTTGGGGTCTTCATCTCGTAGGTTGCAATGGGATATGTCTGAATGTGGTCGGCAAGGTCCAGAATGGCGTTCTCGGTGGCAAAATATCGGTCTCCGCGCCGTTCAAACGAATGAGCATCTAATTTCGCGTACCTAATTAATAATGGAATTATGCTGGATTGACACGGCGCATCCAATGAGTGCAAGCCAGCGCTCACGTCTTGCAGCTCACCATCCCCTTCATTAGTATGATCGGCAGGGGCCGGAAGGGATAATTCTTTATTTATTGTAGGTCGAGGAGAAGCCGCGGGCGAGTCGGGAGAGTGCTCTGGTTGTGGCCGTGCCAAAGGAGGGTCATGTAAATGATTCAAAATTTTATCAGCCACGGGTTGTGCCGCCAGCTCTGAATAGTGGTATGAGCCGTCCCGGTCCTTGTAGCGCCCGTCCTTTACATACTCGGTCAATCCCAATTCACGGGCGGCAGCCAAAATTTCGTCACGCGTATGACCGCTCTCGGATTCAAGATCGACAATCTGTCGCTTCTTTAGCTCGGTTTGCGTTACTTGAAAACTATGTCTACGGTGGCGCCTTACTAAATCCGCCTCTTCGTTAGTGTAGTAACGACCGTCTGGCCCTTGGCCGGACTTTAAAAGTACGCCCTCTGTGCCGTAGTAAGAGACAAGGAAGTAATGAATCGAAGCTCGATCCCAGTCAACTCCTGGCTCACTGGCCAAGGCGGTTGCCGATATGAGCGTTTTGGCCATTGCTTCCTGCTCTTCCAATTGTTTTGCCCGCTGCACTATCGTTGCAATTTGTTCGGGGCTAAAGTGGGCGTGCACACGGTTAATCCGACGACTCAAATAGTCTATTGCCTCCATGTCTTTTGAGCAGCGCCGGACAACATCCCGTGTAAAGCCATACTCCTGGACAATTTCACGTTCCGTCTTCCATGCATCACTTGGCGCTGCCTCGGGAAATTCGTATCCGTCCAGAAATTCCTCGGCTTCCGGGCTAATGAAATATGTAGGACCACGTAAACTGCTGGAAAGCCTGCAAAAGTCATCACCTTTTCGTTCAAGCAAACCGCGTATGCCATCGAAACCCAAACTTCTGTCGGAGAATTTGCTTTCTACTACACGGCGTAGCTCGGACCAACCTTTCGGGGGTGGTCCATATCCTTTGTTGCTGGCCAGAAGAAGAGAATCCACTAATCTTACGGCGTAGTCATGGTGCATGGCCTGAAGCAGCGGATCAAAATCTTCGACACTTGGAACCGAGATACGCTTCTTCTTGGACCCTGACCGCTTGGATGCTTGGTCTTTCGCCGTCTGCTCCTGGGACTTGGCCTGGGCATCCAGCTCGTCTAGTAGTTCCTTGCTGGCAACCACTACACCTTGTTTCATTTCCGCTTCTCCCAGGACATGCCATGCGGTATGCTGCATGCGTGGTCCTTCCACGTCATCTATAAATTCGACGATAATTTTTATCGGCCATTCCTCGTTCGGACGCATGAGCCGGCCAACGCGCTGAGTAGACCGCACCTGCGAGAGTGTGGGTGCGGCATTAACGATAAAGCCAACATCCGGACAATCAAAAGATTGATTGATTTTGTCAACTTGCACGATGACATCGTATTTACCCTGGCGGAACGCCTCCAAGATTTCGTCACATTGTTTACTACTGATATGCGTACCAATTGCTGCCGCGCGGATCTTTCTCTTAACGCCTGATGCGTCAGCATATTCACGGCCATGGAGCGCGCCTGCTAATAGCTGGGCATGAAAGAGCCCCTCGCCCGACAGGGCATTTATAATACCCCGTCTTCCCTCGGCGACAAGGGCAGTAGTGATATTACAAATCGCCTGGTTTCGCCTCGTATTTCTAAGTAAAGGTTCCAGGTTTGCCTCACTAAAATCGTCAGTTCCCTTTCCTGACTCTATTTGCACGCCGGTGCCAAAACCTAACACTTGTACACCGCTTAACTTGCCAGCTATGATTAGGCTTCGCAGGTCACTGCGGTGGATACACTCATCAAACAGCATATCTAACTTTTTATGTGGTCCATATTCTGATGTGGCAGTTAGGCCGATTGTGCGGCGGCCGATAGCGAAGGCGCGCCAAATCTTACTTGTTTCACGGCCGAGAAGGTTGTGCGCTTCATCGCCAACACCAATATCAAAAGGGAGGTTATTGAGCTTATTCGCTTTGGCTAATAACAAGAGTGCGCGATATGTCAGAAGACAGGCATCACCGGACAAATCGGGGTGATCCGCAAAATTTGCAGTTATATTAGCATTGGGCAAAAATTTCTTAAGTCCCCTGCTCATGTCCCGCAAGCTTGCAGTTTGTTTAACCGCATACTGGGACAATGTGCCTATGAGCGCGCGTATCGGTACACGGCTATCCGGCGCTGGCAGCGTACCGATCTTAACCGCCTCCAAAAAGCGTGCGATGACAGCGGTTTTACCAAAAGAAGTGGGCTCGTCCAAATACCCGCTCTGAATCTGTATAACGTCTTCATCGGTCAGTATTGCCTGGCCGTTTTCATGCGTAAAGTGTAAAAGAGCTTCGAGTGCCGGCTCTTGGTAGGGCTCCAGTTTTGGATCCACTACCCCACCCCTCCAGTCCTGCAAGTAGGCCAGGCTGTTTTCAGAGATAACTGCCTGTCGCTTTGCTATTTCTGCGTTCGTGAATTCAACACCCTCGTAGACAATTCTTGCTAGTTTTTCCATTCCAGCCGAGATAGACCCTCCCCACTGCTTACCATTGCTATAAAAAACCAGATCCTTGGCGAATTGTACTTTATAATTTTGTGCTCTGGCAATATAAGAGGAGAGATAGCACCAGGCATTATGGCCTTTGCTAAACTATACCGTAAGCACTATCTTTTTGTGAGACTGCTTGCGGGCCATTAGGTCATACGCCTTTTGGGCCTCTTGCAGATGCAAGGTTAGCGGCTTGGCCAGCATAAGCTTCCCCGTTTCAACGAGTTGTACGAGCCGACTTAACTGATCTGCATCGGGTACGATAAGAACATTTTGCTGAATAATCCCACGCTGGGGCGTTGGCAATCCGGGACCAATATGCGGGATAAGGGTGACGTATCTTCCAAAATCGCGAACCGCCGATAAGGTTTGTGCGGCAACCTGACCGCCCACGACGTCAAGTGCGGCGTCGATCGAAAGATGCAGCCGCCTTGCTGCTTCTGCTATATCCGTTCCTCGTTCTATACATGTAGCAATACCCAGCCGTGCAGCCATCGTTTGTTCCGCGGCGCGGACCACGCCCACAATTCGCACTCCAGCTAGAGCAGCCAACTGGACGGCAATATTACCAACCGAGCCCAGGGGTCCGTTAATAAGCAAAGTCTCGTCTGGTTTAAGCCGTAGCGCCTGAATAGCCTGATAAGCGGTAAGGCCGGGAAGCGGCAGTGCCGCAGCCTTGGTCGCCGGAATGGAGGACGGCCAAGGCGCCAATAGCTCAGCCGGTACTGCCGCATGCGATCCTTGGACGCCAAAACCAGAGGCAATTTGATGGACCATGGCAATAACCCGATCACCAGCCTTCCATTCTTTTACTTTACCGCCTACAGAAACGATAGTCCCGGCCATATCCCATCCCAAAGACATCGGAAATGTAGCGGTAAGGTCCGGGTAAATCTTTCCTCCGTTAGCAAGACCTGCCGTCGTGGCAATATCAATTGGGTTGAGTGCTGCTGCAGCGATTTCCACCACAGCTTCGAATGGACCGGGGTGTGGTATGGACCGCTCCATTACACGTACCTGTGGTGTTTGTGCGAAATTATCAATCACCACCGACTGCATTACCGACTTTGCCATGTGACCTCCTGACTACCATCACTAATTATGTATATGCATGCTAAAATGTTAATACTGTTATTTTTGTCAGTATGAAATCAATGGAAAATGTTAGCAATCCAGTGGACACGTGTGGTGTCGCTTATTCCCTTTCCCTTATTGGTGGCAAGTGGAAGCCGCTTATACTATGGCGGCTACTGCCCGGAACATTGCGATTTAGCGAATTAAAACGACAGCTGCCAGCCATAACTGAACGCGTACTTATTCGTCAGCTCAAAGAATTAGAAGCAAGCGGCTTAGTGAAAAGAACCGCTTACGAGCAGCTGCCACCCAAAGTAGAATATTGCCTTACGCCAAAAGCCGAGTCACTAAAATCTCTTTTATACGAACTTGAGCAGTGGGGCGTCAGTGCAAAAAGTAGGGGCTAAATCTTAAGGGAAGGTTTTATCCCACTGCCAAGCGGACATTAATACCATCTGTGACGTAACCCAAGATCGGTTCGCCGACAAAGAGACCAACAGCGGAACTTGGAATAACCCGCTTCCCTTCCTTCATCTTTGACGGCAGGTCAAAATGACATATATGGGTTCTAGCATAAGTCTTCCTGTCATCCAGCTTGTCACCTTGAACACGTAAGACATGCCAATAGGTGATAGCTTCCAGCAAACTTGGCACTCGCACGTCAAGTTCAGGCCGTTCAGTTCGGCGATTATGAAGTTGCTCTAACGCTTCCGCCCTATGCTTACTCATTTCACTGTCATAACAGTTTGGCATCAGACCAAAACGGATTGGTGCAGTGCCTTTATTTCCCGACAATTCCCGTCCCGTGTAGTGAGCTCGACGGTATAGGTCATCATCGACAACTGTTTTATAGGGCTGACCTTTACCAAATGCTTCAGCCAACGCAACAATCTGGGACTCATTCGCTTCAATATTTGGTGTGGCTACAAGCCTGAACTGCGCACCCTCTGCGATTAATTTTTCTACAAGGTAATCGTACACACCGTTAGTCCGCCATTCGCGGTCTTTGGCAGCAAATAGTTGTTCAACTTCATACGCCGAAGCTGCAGCTCCAAACTCATTCAATGATCCACCATCACCAAGTATTTTGTCTGCAACCATCTTATAGGCGAGGTACGCCGGCTTTACCTGCTCGCGTATAGCCTCGGACAAGATACGGTTTAATTCGGGCTTGTCTTGATTGCCACGCATTGCCTTGATTTCTGCGATACGTGGGTCTTTGTCATAGCCAAAGCCTTCAATCTCATGATCCAGCTCATACAAAAAGCGCAATTCGTCATTAGTAAGCTCCACATTGGGATCAGCCAATACCCTCTGTTCGATAGTCGTCAGGCGTTTCATATCGGCAACCCGACGAGTGTACGCCTCACCACCGGGCAATTCTGCCAGTTTTTCGGAAACTGTGCCCACCATAATCGGCTCCAATTCTTGCGATGCGTTAACACCGCGAGCTTCAGCTACTTCGCCATTCTCCATCCGGATAGCGATGCGAGGCACTGTGTCTTTGCCATCTTCATCGCGGGTATAAAAGACATAAAAGTCTCCCTTTGCAAGTTGAGTGGCAGCCGTACTTTCACCGGCGGTGCACCAACCAGTACCATGCCCCTGCAAGGACCCGCTGAGTCGCCTGGCAGTACGCGGATCGTCGCCCTGACGAAATCGCGTCCATGAGCCACGAACTTCTTTTCTGCTTTCTGGGGAGTCGGGTGTAACTTCCAGGAAGGCATGGGCATATAATCGTCCGAAGCTGCCGTCTTTAAGAAGTTGTTTTAGCTTTGCGTCATCAACATCCTCACCTAATATATGGAACTTTTTCACTCTATCGTAAACATAAGCAAGCGCTTCACGATTCAATTCTGGATATGGTGCAACCGTGTCCGCCTCGCGGCGACCAAACTTCCTGGCTGCTTTATCGTATGCGCCCATATTGACTACCGAATCCCAGGTGTAGTATTTAAACCAATCAGGATAACCGCCGTCTTCACCACCAAGATATTCAACCCATTTTTCCAAGCCAGCCCGTTGATCGGCCTGGATGGCTTCAATCAACTGGCTGCGCTCCTCTGGCGTAATCTCTCTGTTGCCACGACCTTGCTCTCGAGCAATACGACGTTGCAGCGCAAAATAGCTTTCCGGGACATCTTCCGTCTTAATAACGTGAGCGTTAATTTGCCGACGCACACTTTCTGGATCACCCGTAAGAATACCGTCATTAACGACCTCCGCCATGAAACCCAGATATGCGGCAGTGCGATCGCCTGCTTTTTGGGAAATAGCTATACCGCTTTGCCGTAAATAGCCAGTGACATGTTCTACCTCTTGTCGTTCAGGCGTCCGGTATCGATTAACAAATCGGGCACCCGCTTTATCTTCTTTGCTCACGACAAGATGGTCGAGGCCTTTCTCGCCCAGTAGGCGATTGACGTGATTTTCCCGCAATGCGCGCAGTCCTTCATGATGATCCGGCCAATTCGCCGCATCCTGGGCAAGTCGACGCCAACCCTCCTCCCCCGGCGGTAAATTCGGTACATGAACTGGCTGGTCTTCTAGTGGCATATTTTTATTTTAAGAGTTATTCCTATAATAGCATATACATCGGTAGCATACACCCATACAGACCCGCAAACTGCTCGACTTAAAAAACCAGGTTAGCTCTTGAAATTCCCCTATTGCCACCTTACTTTCTCTGGCATAGATGTTGCGTTACGCAGCAGGTTTTTGTATTCTGTTAGCTTAAATCAATACCGAAAGGCCGACATGAGAAAAACAGGACTTACGATAGGACTCAGTGCTGCACTATTAACAACCAGCTGTGGCGGCGAGACGGCACCAACCGTGCCAGAATCATCAACTACCTCTGTTACTTCTACAACGGCAGTCTCATGTGGACGCTTGGCCCTGCCCGAATTTAAGATTGGCAGGCCGCATGGCATGGTGGGGCATAATAAGGGCGAGTGCGCAAATGTTCGCGACGAACACAATCTTAAAGACATTGGAAGTATTGCAGCGGATGCTGATTTTTACCCAATCTGTCTGACGGGCCCCAAGCCTGCCGGCATACGTATCGAATTTCCCGCCAAGGACGATTTAGAGCGGCGAGGGGAAGTACTGCTTGATGATGCCGCTATTGCGGCCCTTGGAACTAGTGCGTTTCCCCCTGAATTAAAAGAGTGCTAGCGCCGCAATGATTAAGCGGTCTTTTTTGGCTGCTTTATAAGGGTGACACTCAAAATAAGTGCAACCACAACAAAGACAAGCGCGATCAGAAAGGCCTGGTTATAGCCATGCACCAATGCCGCCTTGGGCGCAAGATTGGTTGCGCTCGCTGCAGCCGATGCAGCAATACCGGTGATTATGGCCAGGCCCAATGCACCACCCATCTGCTGAGCCGTACTAATAAGTCCCGATGCCAGCCCGGCCTCACGTGGGGGCACGCCGGATGTTGCGGCCGTAAATAAAGGCGTAAAGATCATGCCCATACCCAGCGGCAGCAATAATAATGAGGGTAGCAAATCCATAATGTAAGATCCGTCTACCGGCAACCGCACCAACCAAGCGAGAGCAACGCCGGCGATGACGAGACCACTAATTAGAAATCGTTTAAAACCATACCTGGCTATGAGTTTTGGCATCCTGTTCGACAAAATACCAACGATGATAGGAAAAGGCAAAAACGCCAGGCCAATCTGCAACGGTGTCAAACGCATCACGATCTGCATATAAAGCGATGTTAGAAAGAATACGCCCATCATACC
>JARIHD010000095.1 GCA_029288425.1 Candidatus Saccharimonadota bacterium | reverse complement strand
TCATCAACGTTAATCGTAATACTGCCGGCGCTTTCGCGGGCAAAGAGACTGGAGACTTTCGTTACATTCAGTAAATCGGCACGCTTAAGGGTGGCGGTTGTTTCAAAATTGGCCGGAACAAGTTTGCGGTAGTCGGGATATTTGCCCTCAATCAGACGGGTCACCAGCTCAACATCGCCAGCCTGGAATAGAACCTGCTGGTCGTCGCTCGTTATTTTCACCTCGCCTTCGTGGTCGCTCACGATACGCAGTAGGTCCTGCATGGCCGAAACAGGCACGAGTAGTTCGATTTGTTCGGCGTTATCGCCCAATTGTTTTTCGGCAAGGCGGTAGCTGTCGGTAGCTGCCATATACAGCTTGCCCTCGTTGGTATGAACCAGAATACCAGTCAAAACGGGACGTGCTTCGTCATTAGATGCGGCCATAACAACTTGCTGTAAGCTCTTTTTAAGTGTTTGGCCGTCCACGGTCCAGGATTTGCCGTCTTCAATGGCCGGCATGACCGGAAACTCATCGGCAGCCACGCCATTAATAACCGACTGATACTGCTCGGTGGCAATATGTAGTTTGTGTTCATCCAAATTGATATGTATGACGTCGGACGGCAAACTGCCCACAAAATCCTGCATCAGGCGGGCGGGGACGGTAATGGAACCCTCTTCAGCCACTTTTGCGCCAATATAATGCGTAATAGCAATGTCGAGGTTGGTCGCGGCAATACTCAGGCGGCCGTTGACCGTTTTTATGAGCACATTAGCAAGTACGGGAAGAGTGCCGCGGGTGTTGGCCACACGGGCAACGGTCGAAAGTGCTTTGTTTAGGTTTTCCTGGGTAACCTGCAGCTTCATATTATTACTCCTATATTATTCTTTCTTAAATAATTGTCTTTATTATAGGCCGTGTGGAAAGCGTGGATAATGTTCTGTCCAACAGATGTAAAAGGGGTGATTTTGGCAGTGGAAAAGGCAGGGTTATTCGGTGTGGATGAAAGCGGGGAAAACAAACGGTTTCGCACAGGCTGTATGATTATTCCGAACAGGATTGAGTACAAATTGTGTGCGCTTCCACGGCTTTTTGACACCGTTTGCACGGGCCTTGCACAGGTTTTACACATGCAAACGCTCCTTGATTTGGTTAATAGCGGCACGCAGGTCTGCATCAAGATGCGATTCTTTTTCGATCTTTTCGACGGAGTGTATGGCTGTGGTGTGATCTTTTCGGCCCAGCTCGCGGGCGATCTTGGGAAAGCTGAGGTGTAGTTCACTGCGCAGCATATACATAGCGACTTGGCGGGGAACAACAATATCTTTGTCGCGCTTAGGGCCCAGTATGTCCTCGACGGGAATTTGGAAGTGCCGGGCAGTGCGCTCGATGATTTGTTTGGCGCTGATGTGTTTCGGCCGGGTTTGATGGCTGCCGAGGAGACTGGTTGCGATGTTCATGTCCGGATCGAGCCCGCGCATTTCACAGAAAGCCAGCAGTTGGTTGAGTGCGCCTTCTAGTTCGCGGATGTTGGTTTGGACATTAGTGGCCAGATATTCGGTGACGTCATGCGCTAGTTGCACATTGTGGCTGGCAGCTTTGGTCTGTAAAATAGCGCAGCGCGTTTCGTAGTCGGGGGTTTGCATGTCGATGCTCATGCCCCATACGAAGCGGGAACGGAGGCGTTCTTCAAGGGTGGGAATGTCACGTGGGGGTTTATCGCTGCTTATAATAATCTGCTTATTGGACTGATGCAGGGCATTAAAAGTGTGAAAGAATTCCTCCTGGATTTTTTCTTTGCCGGCAATGAACTGAATGTCGTCAATAATGAGAACGTCAGCGCCGCGGTAAAAATCGGCGAAGTCGGTATTTTTTTTGAACCGCACGGCGTCCACAAATTCCTGCAGGAATTGTTCACTTGATACATATACGACGCGTGCGTTTTGGTTTTGCTGTAGTACCGCGTTACCCACGGCTTGAATGAGGTGTGTTTTGCCGATACCCACGCCGCCGTACAAAAAGAGCGGATTGTATTTGGATCCGGGCTGGGCTGCTACGGCCTGGCAGGCCGCGTAAGCAAGTTCATTACCCGAACCGACAATAAAGGTTTCGAAGGTGTAGCGTTCATTGAGTCCGGGGCGATAATCGCGCGATAATGCGTTGGCCGGCGCTTTCGCGGGCGATTCAAGTATTTTTTCGTTGGTGCCGCGGGAAGGTGTTAGGACGATTGTTTCTTCCTCGGCTGCCGGCCGCGCTGCTGCTGAGTGAATCTTATATTCAATACGAATGCCCGCCGCGCCGTTTTTTTCAAGTGTATCTGCGATGAGTGTATTGTATTTGCGTTCCAGCTGCTGCTTTATGAATACATTTGGTACACCAATAACTATACTGTCGCCATCTTGGCGAAGCAGCGTCGTATTTTTGAACCAGGTAACAAAGTTACCTCTAGAAATAGAGAGTTCGATCTCTCCTAAAACTGCTTGCCACAAGCCGCTATGCATTGGACTTACTACCCTCACTTTTCTTCACTACTCGACTTGGTCGTCTACGAGTCAATATACGGCAAAGCGACCGACTTTTCCACATAGTTTGTATTGATTACAATGAAATTTTGCAAAACCAACGATTTTAAGGGTTAAGTTATACACAGATTATAACTCTCTCTTGAAAACTGTGGAAAATACTTGGCTAAACGTGGAAAACTTGCTAAACTTAGTGGGTTAAACATTGTTATTTTCACCCGAATAGCAATATATAAAAGGACTGTATTTCGTATAAGTCCACGGAAGGGCGATTTTTTTATTTGTCCCCGGGGCCAGAAATACGCTAAAGTGTAGGTAATATGCCAAAACGAACGTTACAACCCAAAAAGCGTCACCGCGCTAAAGTGCACGGCTTTTTTGCACGCATGAAAGACCGCGCCGGCCGCGCCGTACTCCGCCGCCGCCGCAACAAGGGTCGCACCTTGTTAACCCGCTAAATAAATCTGCCGTCCATCGGCCAAACTAACGGAGACCGTCCGAAGCCTATGATCGACAAAACACACCGATTCCAGGGACACGGCAGTCTCCGTTTTGTGTATCAAAAAGGCCAAACCGTCCGAGGGCCGCTCTGCGCTCTTAAATTTGCCTTAAATAAACGCCGTACAACTTACCGCGCCGCCGTGGTGGTGAGTCGCAAGGTGCATAAGTCGGCTGTGGTGCGTAATCGCATCCGGCGCCGTTTATACGAAGTAATCCGCGAATTTGAGCCAGGTATAAAAGGGGCTTACGACCTGGTCTTTATGGTGTATAGTGAACAGCTGGCGGAGCTGCCCGTGACCGAGCTGCGGGCCGCCGTACATGAAAAACTAGAAAAAGCTCACATTTTGGGCGACGTTTCAGGATCAAAACGGCCGCCCATGCTATAGTAGGAACTAAAGGAGAACTGGTACTTAATGTTTACGACGCTCATCGTTCAACCAATTTTTAACTTATTGGTATTTATTTACGCCATTTTGCCGGGCCACAACTTCGGTCTCGCCATCGTGCTGTTTACGATTATCATCCGTCTGCTAATGTGGCCGTTGGTCAAAAAACAGCTGCATCAGGTAAAACTTATGCGAGGGGTGCAGCCTGAACTGAAAAAGATTAAAAAAGCTGCTGCGGGCGACAAGCGCAAAGAATCGCTCCTGATGATGGAGCTATATAAAGAGCGGGGTATTAATCCGTTCGGCCAAATCGGTGTAATTCTGCTACAGATTCCTATTTTGTTTGGTCTGTATTCGGGGCTCCAGCACGTTTTAAAGGATCCGCATGAAATGATTTCGTTCGCTTATCCGTTTCTCCAGGATTTCAGCTGGCTGAAACAGCTGGGCAGCAACATCGAACTGTTTGACCATACGCTTCTTGGGGTGATTGACATTACGCGTCCGGCTTTGAGTAACGCTGGTGTGTACTGGCCGGCCCTATTAGTGGTAGCCGCCAGCGCTGCCGCGCAGTTTTTCCAGAGCAAACAGCTGACACCACAGGACAAGGATGCCCGCACTTTGCGCACCATTTTACGCGACGCCAAACAAGGTAAACAGGCCGATCAGTCCGAAGTGAATGCCGCTATGGCTCGCAGTACTTTATATTTAATGCCTGCACTGGTGTTCATCTTTACTATACAGCTGGCATCGGCGCTCAGCTTGTACTGGCTGGTGAGCGGTGTTGTGGCATACTTCCAGCAGAGGCATGTACTTCACGAAGACGTCGGTGAAATGGATGCCGCAGCAAGTAAAGACGCCAAAAAAGGAAAAACTGGTAAAACCACCGTCACGGTTTCCACGTCCCAGCGTGAGAAAAAAGCGACCCCTGCCGAGATCATTGACGAGAGGCCTAAAAAAAGGGCTACTAGCAAGAAAGCAGCGCGCAGCAAAAAACGGAGGAAGTAATGGAAAAAGCCATTCAGTTTGCCAAGAAATACCTAGAAGACCTGTTATCATTCTTTGGACTCAACACTGAAGTACATGCGTCCAGCGAAGACGATGTCATCGAACTGGAAGTGCCGTCTACGCATCTGAATGGTTTTTTGATCGGTCAACGCGGCGAAAATATGCGTGCCATGCAGTTTTTGGTTAGTAATGCACTCAAAAACAAAGGCTTTGAGTATACACGTGTAAATGTAGACATTGCCGAATATAAAAAACAGCGTGCCGAACGTCTGAGTAGTCGTGCCGAGGAATGGGTTAAGAAAGTTAAAGAAACCGGCAGGCCTATGGACCTCAAGCCCATGAGTGCCGTTGATCGCCGCACAATTCACCGGCTCGCCCAAGAGTATGGTTTAACGAGTGAGTCTACGGGCGAGGGCCGCGACCGGCACATCGTACTGAAGGTCGCCGAAGACTAGATAATCTGCCATGATCCATTACGATTTTCAGGCTCCACCTCTGGAGCTAACCGATAGCCACCGTGCGCAGCGTAAGGAGCTTGCACTATTGGCTGAAACAGTGCTAAATGCTTCGGTGTTCACTCCTGACGCAGCCAAATACGAAAATCGACCCTCTGATCCATATTCTTTTGTGCGCAGCGCCAGAATTTTGGTTCCGCGCGTCGCTTCCGAACCTGATAGTTGGATTGGTGTGCGCGAAGAACGGTCCTATTCATTTCGCCATGACCAGATGTGGCCTTCAGTAGAGATTTGGGGAAAAGGGGTAGAGTATCACCTAAATATAGGTAAACCGGACAGTATAACGGTATTTAATCCGCATCGGCCGCATCATACGGAAGACCGTAACACGTATACGATGAACCCCAATACTGATTATTTCGCCGCTCATTTACTTATAGTGGGTGCGTTGCGTTTGGCTGATAATCGTCTGCGTGTGACACGGCGGCCAGGGTTGGCGCGTACGCTCGAGTACACTATGGGAAGGGCGCATCACCGCTCGGAGCCTGGAAAGTTTGTGCGATTCGCTTCATCGACCTACTAAAGGCGAGTTCTAGTCCGTTACATCGAGGATGCTTTTGTATATATCTAATGTTTGGATGGCCATGCGCTGCCAGGAGAACTTTTTGAGCTGCTCGGTACCATTCTTGATGAGGGCCTCGCGCAGTTCTTTATCGGATAGAACATCGTTTATTTTATCGGCCATATCGCGTGAGTTTTTGGGGTTAAAGTAGTGGGCTGCTGGACCATAAAGTTCGGGTAGGCAGGTGGCATCGCTGGAGACAACTGGTGTGCTGTGCGCCATGGCTTCTAGACCGGGCAAGCCAAAGCCTTCGCTGAGTGAGGGAAAAACGTAGGCGCGGGCATGTTGGTATAGCCACTTTAATTGTTCGTCAGGAATAAAGCCGGTAAATATGATGTGGCTGCGCAAAGGGTTGTCAGCCACACTTTCTTCAAGTTCCTGGTAGTTAATTTCTTTCTTGCCGACGAGTACGAGTTTAAGCAGCGGGTGTTGTGTGTGCAGGAGGGCGAACGCTTCGATGAGTGCTGGTAGGTTTTTGTGCGGAAAGGCGTTGCCGACATATAGAATGAATTCGGCCTGTGCTGCAATCTGCGCGGGTCGGACAGCAGCGGTTTTGAGCGGCGGTTCACTTGATTCGTAGGTGACGACAATTTTGTTTTTGGTGGACGGCTGGTAATTGACTAGGTCGGCGGCCACATAGTTAGTAGGCACGATGATTTTTTCGGATTTCCAATGGCTCCAGATAAATAAGAACCGATACAGCTTCATTTTGAGCCAGTACACCGCCGGATTGGTGGAGCCGCGGCGTACAAAATGAAACATAGTCAGATCATGCGTGGTGGTTACGATATTGCCAAAATATAACAGGGGTTGTTGGGTCATGGTGAAGTGCACGAGGTCTGGTTTGAGGCTGCGTAATTGCCGCGTAAAACCGAATTGCTGCAAGGGGTTGAACGAAAACTGCGCATAGGGGCAGGGGAGGGTTGCAAAATTTGCAGCGCGGGGCTGCCAGTTATCCTCTGGGTGTAGCAGGATGGTGTAGTGGTGAAATGTGTCGACATTTTGCAGATGTTCCAGTAGGCGGTCGACGTAGCGGCCCGTGGATGACCGGCGTATACGCGCATCAATGACAATGTGTTTCTTGGCAGACATAATGAGTCTCATTATACTGTAAGTTGATGCAACTCCTGCGACGCATTCCTTTATATACGAGCCAATTGTTTTTGGCGTACATGCCGTTTCATATCTTTTTATCACAGTGGGTCAGCGTGTATACGGGCGGCCTTGATGTTTGGAAGATGGGGAAAGATGTGCTACTGATCGGGGCGGTCATGTTCACAATTTGTTTGGTTTTGGTGCAGGGGAAAGTGAACAGAGTCTTTAAGGTACTGGTGGGCTTTGCCGTTTTATATGGTGCAATGCATGTAATTTTATGGGCCCTAAATCCAGATATCTATGGCCGCAGCGCCATGCTTGGCACCGTATATAATGTGCGGCTACCTCTGTTATTTATCTTGGGATACGGCGCAGTTTTACTAGTAACAAAGTTCGCTTTTAGTTCAGTTATTAAGTTAATTATAGGGGTCAGTTCTGTTGTGGCGGCGTTTGGGGTCTTGCAGTTCTTTTTGCCGCAAGATCTCATGACGCATTTTGGATATGGAATCGAACGCGGCGCGCGCGCCTTGTTTTTGATCGACGACAAATCGGGACTGCTACGCGTTATGTCTACGCTACGTGAACCGAATGCTCTGGGGGCATATTTGCTGGTGCCGATTGCCCTGCTCACGAGCCTGCTTTTGCGGCCTCATGATGCCGGACGGCGGTATATGCTGGCCGGTCTGCTTGGTGTGCATCTGCTGGCGCTGTTTCTGACGTTTTCGCGGAGCAGCTGGTTGGGTGCGGTGCTGGTTATCGCATTGGTCAGCGGATGGCAGTTCCGCACCGCCGCCATTCGGATTTTACAAAGATTTTGGCCGGTACTGGCGTGCGCTCTTGTGGTGGTTGGCATCGGATTGTTTAGTATACGGAGCACGCCATTTTTCCAGCAGTACGTGGTGCATAGCAACCCGAATGAACAGGTAAAGGATCTGGATTCGAATGACTACCACTGGCTGTTTGTTAAACAAGGCGTGGAAGGGATTGTTGACCGGCCGCTCGGTCATGGGCCCGGGACTGCGGGCCTGGCCTCGATACAAAATCCGGCTGGTAGTTTTTTGACCGAGAATTATTATGTGCAGGTTGGATATGAGATTGGCGTGGCGGGACTGGCGTTATTTATTGCTTTGAATGCCTGGTTGTACCGTGAGTTGTGGCGGTGGCGCAGCGAGTGGACGGTACCGATTCTAGCGGCGTTTTGGGCGTATGTGCTGACCAATATGCTGCTGCATACTTGGGCCAATGAGGCGGTGGCGGCGCAGTGGTGGATTTTGGCGGGCATGCTTTTGGCGGTATCTTCGACCTCGCCGACAATTAAGAAAACGAGACGCGTGGATTAACAAGTTTTTGTTGTATAGTAAAAATCATGCAATCAAAACAATTATCACGCTTTCAAATACAAAAACTTCGCAAAAAAGATCCCGAAAACCTCCTGCCCTTTGAACGAAAAGTATTTTCGCAAAATGGAGAAGACGGCATAATCGAAGAAATTTTTGACCGTATCGGCACAGGCCCAAAGTTTGCCGTGGAGTTTGGCGTGGAAGACGGCAGCGAGTGCAACACGCGCTACCTGAAAGAGGTAAAAGGCTGGGATGTGCTGCAAATGGACGGTAATGACAATAATCCGCCGTCCATCAAACAGGAATTTATTACCGCCGAAAATATTAATGATTTGTTTGCCAAGTATAAGGTGCCGAAAGACCTGGATCTGCTAAGTATCGACATTGACTCGAACGATTTTTGGGTATGGAAAGCAATTGACACCTCATACAAACCCCGCGTGATCATTATGGAATACAATGCGCACTTTGCTCCGTCGGCTTCGCGGACGGTGGCGTACGATCCTACATTAACGTGGGACGGGACGAACTACTTTGGCGCGAGCCTCTTGGCCCTGTATCGATTGGCTAAACACCGCGGTTATGATCTGGTGTACTGCAACCAAAACGGCGTGAATGCATTTTTTGTGCGCGCTGATTTGATGGGCAGTTTTGCACCTAAAACACCGGTGGATGTGTATCGTGGACCCGGCTTTGGAAAGATAGACAAGTTTGGGGCATGGCTGGGGCATCCGGAAAGCAGCCGGCCGTTTGTAGAGATTGGTGAAGATCTGAATCCGGTGAATCCGGCTCCTACCCAAAAGGCTAAAATCAAGAAATAAGATTATTTTTTGACCGCATCGGCTATGGCGTCATGTACTGATGCTGCTACAGTTTGCCAGTTGTAGCTTTTGGAGCGGGCCAGGCCTTGCCGTCCAGTATTTTGCAACGCGGCCCGGTCTTGGAGGAGATGTGCGAGTGTCTTGGCAATCGCTGATGGATCGGATTGGTCAAAATATACACCCGCATCCCCTGCCACTTCGCGGAAAACGGCAATATCACTGACAGCACAAGGCGTGCCGTAGCTCATTGCTTCAAGGATGGGCATGCCAAAACCTTCATAGTGGCTTGCGGTGGAAAAGAGTACGGCACTTTGGTACAGGACGTTGCGCGCTTCGTCGGTAACATAGCCCAGATGCAGGACATTCAGGCCTTTTTGTTTGGCTTCTTCCAGTTTGGCAACCTCGGCGTCACAGTACCAACCGATGCGGCCGACAATTACCAACTGGTGCGCACCGCGGACTTTGTCGGGCAAGGCTTCGTAGGCTTCGATCAGTTTTATAACGTTTTTACGGGGTTCGATTGTGCCCACAAATAATATGAAAGGTTTAGTAATGCCCAGTTCCCTCAGCACCGTTTGTTTTTGGCTGTCAGGATATTTCTTTGGCGGTTCGGGCGGAATGGGCGTCACGATGATTTTATCCGCAGGTACCTTGTATTCCTGAATGATGCGCCGTTTGGTAAATTCGGACACGGTCATTACAAACGATCCGCGCTTGATTTGTTTTGGTACAAATCGTACCAGGTCGCTGCGCAGTTTAGCCGACACATATTCGGGCAGGTCCAGATAAGTCAGGTCATGAATGACCGGCGCACTCGGCGTTTTAAACAGACTGGGATAGCCTAGGAAATTAGGATATAACACAAAATCGGCATGGGTGAGTGCCAGCGATTCGACGGGAAATTCAATGCCGAAACGGCGCAGCTGATACACGATCTTGCTAGGAATAACAGAGGCGTGCATGTAATCCAGATTGCGCAATCGGGGCAAATGCGATGTGTCCTGCCGACCCAGGAAGTTATAATAAAACCCTATAAAATCGTCATCGGGATACGCTTCGGCCATGGCAGTCACGAGCCGCTCGGTATACTGGGCAATACCGGTCCGTTCGTTAATCATGGGAGTGGCGTCAAAAACGATCTTCATATGTTATCAGTTTGGTTTTAGGGTAATGATGCTAGTATAATGACATATTATTAGGATGTAATTCAATTACCGCCAAAGCGAACAAAACGCGCCGGCCAAGATATAAAAGTATGCTCACAAAACTCTACGGATCACTCAAACGGCGCTTTACCTACCCTTTTATTTTGCTGCGCCAATTGGTTATTACCGACTTTAAACTGCGGTATCAGAGTTCGATTTTGGGGTATTTGTGGTCTCTGTTGCGCCCGCTGATGATCTTTTTGATCATGTACATCGTGTTCCTGAAATTTTTGCGGTTTGATTATGGCGTGCCGCACAGCACGGTGTATCTTTTGGCTGGTATCGTTTTTTGGAGTTATTTTAACGAAGTGACTAATAATGGCGTCGGGGCAATCGTTGGCAAGGGCGATCTTCTGCGCAAACTGAACTTCCCAAAATATGTGATTGTGCTTGCCGGTTCGTTTAGTGCTTTGATTAATTTACTTTTGAATCTGGTCGTAATCGGTGCATTTATGCTGGTTGACGGCGTAGAGATTACGTCGCGAATGCTATTGGCGATTCCGCTGGTGGTTGAAATGTTTGTGTTGTCGCTGGCAATCGGATTTATTTTGAGTGCATTATTCGTAAAGCTGCGCGACATTAGCTATATCTGGGAGGTGCTGCTGCAAGGCATGTTTTATGCCACGCCTATTTTTTATCCGCTGCATGTCGTACCCGAAAAATACGCCAAAGTCTTGATGCTGAATCCGATGGCGCAGATTATTCAGGACCTGCGCCATGTCATGGTGACACCCAAGACTCCCACGATTGCCAGTATTTGGGGAACACCGTACATCCGGCTGGTACCGATTGGCATTACTGTTGTGTTGGCAGTGGTTTCGGTCTATTACTTCCGGAAACGCTCTAAGTATTTTGCGGAGGAGATATAGATGGCTAAAAGCACCGAGCCAGCGATTATTGTGCACAATGTTTCAAAGAATTTTGTGCTGCCGCATGAACGTATAACAACCGTCAAAAGCGCGTTTACTAGCCTACTCAAAAAGCGCACCAAACGCACCATCGAAGTGCAACACGCACTGCGAAATGTGTCGATAGAAATAAAAGAAGGTGAATTTTTTGGCATTGTGGGGCGTAATGGCAGTGGCAAAAGTACGCTTTTAAAAATGCTGGCTGGCATCTATCAGCCGAGCCAAGGTGAGATCGAAGTTCGAGGTAAATTAGTGCCTTTTATCGAACTGGGCGTCGGTTTTAACCCCGAACTGACCGGCCGCGAAAATGTGTATCTGAACGGTGCCCTGCTTGGTTTTTCCAAAAAGGAAATCGATGCGCAGTATGACGATATCGTGACCTTTGCCGAACTTGAAAAGTTTATGGATCAAAAACTAAAGAATTATTCTTCGGGAATGCAGGTGCGGTTGGCTTTTTCGATGGCCACGCGTGCCAAGGCCGATATTTTACTTGTAGACGAAGTACTGGCCGTGGGCGACGCCGATTTTCAGCGCAAATGTTTTGAATATTTCCGCACGCTTAAGCGTACCGGCAAAACCGTGGTGTTTGTGAGCCACGATATGAACGCAGTGCGCGAATACTGTGACCGCGCCATGCTGATCGAAAAGAGCGAAGTAGTGACCGTGGGCGATGTAAACAAGATAGCCACGGCCTACACCCGCATGTTTATGCGCGACGAATCGGGCGGCGATGAAGAATCCAAAACCGGGCGGTGGGGTTCGCGTAAAGCCGCATTTACGTCGGTGCAGCCTGAACTGAAAAAGATATCGGGCATGAAACCGGTGAGGCTGATTTGCAAGGCCAAAACGCACGAAGACGTGGACGGCCTGGTATTCGGTTTTTTGGTTAAAACCGAGGTCGGCGCACATTTGACCGGCGTAAACACCCAGATTTTAAAACAACGCATCGGCAGCATGAAAAAGGGTGAAGAAATTATGCTCGTTTGGGACATACCCAATATCTTTAATGACGGCCGCTACAGTGTAGACGTAGCACTGGTGAGCGCCGATGGCGACGTATACGACTGGTGGGAAGATGCCACGCACTTTACGGTGTACAAAGAAGAACGCACGCCCTACCCCACAATGCCCGACATTCGGGTCGAGATTACGAGCCCACCAAGCAAATAGGTGATACTACTTGCGTGGCGGCAGGGTGTTAAGATGCTCGATATCTTTTTTATGGAAGATTCCATATATAGCAAGATGGAATTCTCCGCCTTCTTCAACGATGCCGTACGCAATGCGCGTTTTGGTTGCAACCTCACCGGCTTTAGTTTCACCCGGTAAGTCACGGAGACTTATCCGCCGTACATTCTGAGGTTTGTCATCACCGACCAAGTAAAATTTTATGGATTTTGTACCCTTCCACCTTTTGGTATGAGCGGAGTTGAAAGGATCGACGAGTAGGAGATTTAAGGCATCCTTGACTTTAGGAAGCAAGGTTTTGTCGTGCCTGTAAGTATCTAGATACTGCTGAAAATGACCCTTCTCAAGGACTTTATCGATCGAATCCAATCGTTCAAGGGTACAGATATTGCGTGACGAAGTGCCTAATTTGTTAAGCCAGGTAACACTGGTGAGCCTGGGCGCTTCTTCCGTACTGACATCTGTCATATCCTGCGTGCTTGCGGCTATTTCCATCTCGCCTGGGGACTTGTGGGGCCTGTTGCGATTCGCTGGCTTGCGCTTTTTGTTGCGCGTCGAGATGATGCTTCCCTTACCAGGTAGGCGTCCTTGGCGCACAAAGGGCTCCAGAGCGTTCCTCATTTGCTGGCGATAACGCTCGACATGTCCTTTGGTGTGGTCGGTTAGTGCATCTGCCAGCGCTTGGGGCCAGTTTTCCCAGCGGTTGGCAAGGACTTCAATAAGCACTTCTTTATCAATATCGACAGCGAGTGCTTTGGCGACTAACTGTATTGCTTCTATAGCGTTTGCCATATCCTTTTTCAGTATGCCCGCCTCTGCTGCAATAAAGCAGTCTTTTAAAAAGGCAGCGGCATAATCACCATTATGTCCGACGATTTTATTTGCCACCCGGTTCAGTACGCTCTTATCGCCAAATTGGCGATTATTGGCCGCCAGGACTTCAAGAAGACCGGGATATTCGATAATGCCTTTTTTGGCATGTCGTGCCAGCTCCGATAGGCGTTCCATGAACGCAACCGACACCGTGCTGTTGGATAACGATAGGAAGGTTTCAATTGCGAGGAGGGCCTCGTAGTCGGCATAGTGGGCACCCATATATACTTGCTGGAGTTCGCCGTCCGATGCGGCGACTTGTGCAGCGGCCCCCTTGGATCGGCTTTGGCTCTCTACGTAGGCTCTATATGAATATGCCAGTTTGGCAACCGTAATTTTACGCTCAGAGCGATTGGGTGAGGTAAGCCGGGGTAAAACGATATCATTAAAGTTAGCAGAACTTGTTTTATGCGCGTCGCTTAGTACTGCTCCTCTTTCGGCTTGCCAACGTTTCCGTGCCTCCCGCTCATGCTGCCGGGCAGTTGGCTTGTACTTGGGATTCGCTGGAATTGTTGTGATAAGGTGGGTGTAAATACTTTGCTCACGCGGTCCTTCTGCCCGTTGCTGCGCCTCCTTTACGTCACGCCAGGCATGTGCGGAGTCACTGAATACCTCCGCATTCGTTTCCAGAAAATCTTCGATACTGTCACGTACCCGCTCGTGTTCGTTTAGTGCTTCATCCCGAGGGCTATTTTGAGCAATCTCACTAAAAATAGCTGTCTCGCCAGTCCTTTGGACAACGTGTAGCCGAGGGTAATCATGGGTAGCAAGCGTTTGAGGCCCGAACTCGTCGGAATGGCGGTGTAAGCTCATAAGAAGACATACTCTCAGATAAAGGGTAAGGTTACAAGTCTAAGTCGATAGTTATTTATGTGCGATAACTGCGTAGTCCTGCGGGCCAAAGAAGCGTTCGGCCATTTCTTTGACGAGAGGGTCGGCGTGGTCGATTTTTTCCTTTAAAGGATGCAAGCGTTTGATCTCGGTTTTTGCGAAGCCGCGGGTTTTCATGACGAGTTCTAAAAATGCAGGCGGCAAAGGGTGCAAGTGCGACGGGTCGCTATAGAAATTGCATGAACCAACGATAACGTTTTCGGGATTAGGCGTTTCAAAGATCACAAAACCGCCGGGCGCAAGCACACGGTAACATTCATTGAAAATACGTACGAGGTCAAGAAACGGAATGTGCTCAACAATATGAAAACCGGTGATTGCCAAGACAGAATTGGACTTCTGCTCGCGCAGATAGGACAGTGCGTCGCCTTGCACGCCTTCCAGACCTTTTTCTTTGACGTGGTCGATCATGGCTTTGTTTAGATCGAGACCGATGGCACGAATGTTGTTTTCGGCTAGAATGCCGACGAATTCGCCGTTACCGCAGCCGATGTCGATGGCGGGTAGTTTTTTGTCAACCGTAGCTTCGGTAAAATAGGGCAAATAGACGCTTTGGCGTTTGGCGATTTCTTCTTCGGAACCGCGAAACCATTTTTCGAAATGGACGTAAAACTGGTCTAGGATGTGGTCGTCGGCCACCAGGCGTTCGTCGGTATCTGTCGATGACTTTTTAGCGCCTGCAACACTGCCGTTAGATTTTTTAGATGGGACTTCCGCAGCTTGTTCTGACAAAATTGTCAGTTGGTGCATTGCGTCGGTAATCCGGTCATCGAGCAGTTGCATACGGTGGGTCAATTTTTCTTGTTCGGCAAGACTCGTGTCGAGGTATTTTTTCAGGACGGCGACTTCTTCACTCAGTTCGAAATTACGATGGTTGAGTCCTAAAAAATCTTCGTGCATTTCTTCGTGTTTGTGACGGAATTCTTGTTCGATCTTTGGTAGATGGTATAGTCGTTTGGCGACACTCAGTGGACTGCGCAGACCGCGCTTTTTACTGGTAGGTTTTTGTTCTGAACTCATGTTTTGCCCTCAATATGTAAGCGTATTTTACAAGAAATACAACCTTAGTTCAAACATCGGAAAAAATACAGTATACTACCTACAGTAAGGGACCTCTTAGGTAAAAAAGCGAACAAACCAAGCGAATGAAACGTATTATTGTAGATGTCACGCAGCTTGCCCACTGGCAAGGAAAAATCACCGGAATTCCCCGGGTTATGGACGAGCTCGCCCGTCGTTTTAAGGATTATCCGGGCGCGGAAGTAGTGTATGCCTCTTGGGTAAAAGACCAAGGTGAATTTTATGAGATAGATTTTGAAGCTACGATTGTGAAACGCGAGGGTATAGTGTACCGCGCTGTAGGTGCCGATGGTTCTGGTCGTAAAGCGGTGGCGTCGGCTGTTCCGGCCCGTTCATCGGCACGGCACCTGGCTAAAAGGGTGGCCAAAAAAGGATTACGGGTTGCCGGACGCATTCACTCCGGAATCGCGCATCGTCTAGAAGAACGTGCGAAACGGTTGGGCATGCATGGTCGTCAAAAGATCACTTTTCAGGACGGCGACGTCTTTTTTATTCCTTGGGGCGAATGGTGGGATCCGGCCTTTACCGATCGTTTGGTATTGGCCAATAAATCGGGCGCAAAGCTGGTACAGATTATCCATGACGTCGCGACCACTGTTTGGCCGCAGTTTTTTGAACAAGTAGCGGTGAGCCCTACCACCTATAATTCGCGTATTGTGCCGATCGCCGACCTTGTTTTGTGCGTTTCCAGGAATACCAAAAAAGAATTGACCGGTTGGCTGAATCAAGAAAAATTGCATGTGCCACGCATGGAAGTGTTCCGTTTAGGCGATGACGTGCGCGCTTCGAAACCGCGCAAACCCGACGACGAAGCGTTTATGGCGGCCGGACTAAAGGGCAAAGACTACCTGCTCTGCGTCGGTACGATCGAAGCAAAAAAGAACCACGCATTGTTTTATTATGTCTACAAAATGGCGGCCCAGCGCGGCATTGAACTGCCTAAAATCGCCATCGTCGGCCGCCGCGGCTGGGGAACCGAAAATATCTACGACATGATGACCAAGGACCCTGAAGTCAAAGATAAATTCGTATTTTTGCACGACATCAGCGATGAAGAATTGGTCTGGCTATTCGATAACTGCCTGTTTACGGTGCTGCCTAGTTTTCACGAAGGCTGGGGTATTCCGATCGCCGAGAGTTTAGGCCGCGGCATTCCTTGCCTGAGCAGCAATACAAGTAGTATGGTTGAGATTGCAGAGGGGATCGTGGAGCATTTTTCGCCTACGTCGGCCGAGGAGTGTTTGGCGGCGATTCAGCGGATGCTGGAACCAAAGCACTATAAAGCCGCTGTGGCGCGCGTGAAGAAGTATCAACCGACTTCGTGGGACGATTCATTCAAACAAGTAAGAGCGTATGTAGAGGAGATCTTATAATGAGCAGCGAAGGACAACCGGTACGGGTCTTGCATTTTAGCTCGCACGACGAAGATTGCGGCGTGGGCAAATACCAGGAGCAGTATTTGGTGGGGATGGCTGATTTGCCGGGTGTGCACAACAAATTCTTTGATGTATCTCCCTATCAGACGCGCGTCATGAATGCTGCGGAACTCCAGAAGGTGCTTGATAAATTGACACAGGAACTGCAGCAATACGATATCCTGCACATTCAGCATGAATTCGGCCTGTTTTGGTTCGACCAGTTTAAAAAGATTGTCGACACGGCAAAAGCCGCCGGTAAAAAAGTGGTGGTAACGGTGCACCTTTCGCCCGGATTCGCCATTAAACCACCGGTTAGGAAAGGTCTTGGTCCGCGCAGTTTGGTCAAATTTGCTCTGGACAAACGCAATTATCTAAAGATGGTGGATTGGCATGTTGTGCCTATGCGCCAAGCCGATCTTTTGATTGTGCATAACGACGTAACACTGCACAGTCTGGAAGCTTTTGGTGTTGACGCTTCCAAGATTCAAAAGATCGCGCATCCGGTGTATGACGTGCCGGCACCTCCCGTATCGAACGAAATTCGCACCCATTTGAACAAAAAAGACGGTGACGTTATTTATTGTATCACCGGCTTTTTACATCGATACAAGGGTATTTTGGGTGCCGTGAAAGCACTGAAATTCCTGCCGCCCAATTATAAATTGGCCTTGATCGGCGGCGTCAAAGCCGACAGCGACGAAGTTGTTTTCCAAGATAAAGTAACTGACCTTATCGACCAGTTGGGGCTGCATGAACGCGTGTATATCACAGGTTTTGTGCAGGACGACGACCGGCTGAATGCACTCATTCGTGAATGCGATGTTTGTATTTACCCGTACGACCGGGTGTATTATTCGAGCCTTTCTTCGGGATCACTCAACCTTGCTTTTGCTAATGCCCGTCCGGTGATTGCATATCCGACGGAGGCACTTAAAGAAACCGCCCAGTTGTCCGACGGCGCACTGGTTTTGACCAGCACGTTCGCCTATTACGAGTTGGCACGTGAGCTTCAGCGAATCGACATCAAAAAACAAGGTAAACTTTCTGAAGCATATGCCGAGAAAATGTCGTGGGCTAAAATGTCCAAGACGCTCGCAGCCACCTATGAGAGCTTACTAAAAGGATAAAATATGAGTTTGAGGGACAAATGAGGGGCGTAAAAGAAAAAATCAGTAAAAAAACAAAAATTGTATTGGCTGTATCGCTCGCTTCTTTGGTTCTGTATCTTTTGGGTTTCGAATTTATTTTGTTTCCGGCCACAGCCGCGCTGGGATACATGTATTTGCCCTTGCCGGCGATATTCCAGAGCAAGTTTAGCCGCGTATTTGTGAGTATTCTCCTGAGTTTCGCTTTGCTGCCTATCGC
>JARIHD010000079.1 GCA_029288425.1 Candidatus Saccharimonadota bacterium | reverse complement strand
TCGGCAGCGTCAGATGTGTATAAGAGACAGGACTACAGTTCTGGCTATGTCCATGCAAACTGGGGTGCAGTACGAGAGGCCGCCTTACAAAGTTGCTACAATCCACTTCACCGACTGCATAGGATTCCAGGCTATGGCTTGCCGATACTGCCGAATGTAAATGATGATTGCAGAGAGTTTATGAATAAAATCCTCATCCTTGTTGATAAGGCATACCCTGGCTTCAAAAATAGGATCTCTAAGCCGCTGAAATTATCTGAACAGCAGGACTCTCCAAAAGATGAGGTTATCAGTAAGTAGTTGGTCGAATTATGAATAACCCACTGTCCAGGAAGATACTAAAGCAGATAGAGCAGCTTGCCAGGAAGCCTGGTTTTATATACGTTTTAGCCTTACTTATAAGACGTGATATGTTTTTTGGTAAAGATGAAGCTGCCGATGTTAACTGGCGTGAGCGTATGCATAATCACGAGGTTGATGTGCTCGCGGGTTTTTTGGTAAAGGACAAGATTGACCTTAGTAAGAAACCCACGCCTAAAGACGCGGAAAATACAATTCGTGAGATCCGTAAACTTTTCGATGAATTGCATAGCAGTGTATCGGCAAAGCTCTTTAAGGCCTTTTCTAGCGATCTTGGCGACCTACAGAGCCTCTCAGACGAAGAGAAGGAAGTGTTGCACAACGAGATCTTTGGTGCGGGTCAGGCGATGGTTGAGCCTATGTTCTATGGCAATTCGGGCGCTTACGACTTTCAATACTTATGGCTAGTCGAAGACCTGTATGCCTTAGATAAGGAATGGCTTGAGGCAAATGGAATAAATCTAGAACTATATTCCACCTACTGTTTTGCACTCAAGGCTTTGTTGGTTATTAAATCGAGCAAGAAATCAAAGGGTGCGGAGCTTGACGATGCCTATGATGGCTTAACCTTTAATGCCGGTGAGTTTTTTGACTTCATGCAGCGACGTCTCAAAGATGATCCAGATGTTTCTTTGGAGTCTGTCAAAGGATTTCTCGAAAGATTTTCTACGACCCCGCCAGCTAATAGTAAGTTTGAGATACCTGGCGATAACAACACTATTGAGCCGTTCCCTATAATCTCGCTAGGAGATGGCTCCTACTTCCTTCCCACAGAGTTTAATTTAGCTGAGTCAATTTATAATATCCCTTGGATTTGGATGATGCGTGACAAGCAATATAAAACAAGGGCCGAGGAGAATCGAGGGGATAACATTGAGTTACTAACCACCAAGCTTCTTAAGCGTACCTTCAGTGATAATGCTTACAACTCAGTTCAAATCATGAAGGGTAGTAAGGTTATTACGGACGCTGATTCGTTAGCTCTCATCGGCAATAAGGCAATCGTCTTCCAGTGCAAATCTAAGTGGCTGACTGACCTTTCGAGAAAGGGTGACGACGCAACCATTGCCAATGACTTTCACGAAGCAATCCAAAAAGCCTACGATCAAGGATTGGCAAGCAGAAGAGTGTTATTAAACCAGTCGGGGTACGAATTTGTCTTAAAAGACGGCACGAAGATAATGCCCTCCGAAGCAATTGATGAGGTCTATATAGTCTGCGTTACGGCGAGCGTTTATCCGGCTGCGATTAACCAAGTTGATTCATATCTCGAAAAGCGAAAAAATGACCCGGCCACAATCGCCATTAGCTTGCTTGACCTCGACTTAATGACACATTATCTGGGCGACCCCTATGAGTTTTTGTTTTACGTCAAACAGCGAATCGATTTGTATGAGACATATAAAGGTACTAGCGAGATTTCATTTCTCGGCTTCCATCTGCGCCAGAGGATTCACAAACTACCGCCCAATCATTTTTTTGTAGCCGATGAAACTTTTGGCCAGCTAGTTGACGCCGATCTACTGCATAGGGTGGGTTTGACCGACAAGCCCAAAGAAAAAGATCAGTTGATTCCTGAGTCTAGCAACAAGTTTTTTGAGAGACTGTTGAATGAATTAAAGGCAATTGAGCAGCCGCAAGTCACAGACGTGATCATGTTCCTAATGAGTTTATCTGAGAATACAATCGATAACTTTACGCGCTATATGCAAGACTTCATTGCTAAAGTTGCTTCCGGGGAAAAGGTAACTGAGGATTTTAGTGCCTCTATCGAAAATGAAATGGGCTTCACCTTTGTCGTTGCAAAGGATGATAATCGTCTCCGTGAGATTATGGATGTGCTATCGAGTAAAAATAAGTATAAGTTTAAGGCGAACCAGTGGTTGGCACTAGGTTGTAACGCAAGCCAAACTTCAAGGATCGTTACTGCGGTCAAGTTCGATAAAGACCCCTGGAAGTATTCTCCTGCGTTAGAGAAAGTGGTAAAGCTCCTTAAGCGCGGCACGACGAATCAAATCCAGCCAAGTCGACGGCAAAAAAGAAAGCCTAAGAGGAAGAAGCGACCCAATAAGTCGAAGAAGCGTAAGTAGGCGCCGATTCTACGCCCGAGTTAGCTGATCCAACCATCCCAAAAGGTGTTGGAATGAAAGTGCGTCAAGCGCACCAAAGATAGAAGATGTAATCTTGTCAACAATAAAGCCAACTTGACGGCAGTATTGACGGCAACGATCACTTTCATCAAGGCGATGAGCTTCCGGCTCGTCGCCTTTTTGCTGCCCGACAAGTGCAGCCTCGACAGCTTCGAGCGATTTCCGCCTATTCTCTGCACGATCATGTTGGTACAGCTCTTGTGTCGTCGTGACCCTGGCGTGTCCAAATATGAGCTGCGCGTCTCGAACTGGCACCTGTAAATCAGGCGGGCACTAAGAACAGGAGGGAGTATTTAAATCATATTTTTTGCTATCATAAAGCCATATGACTTTTGAGAATATAAAGGAAATAGTAGTCTTGGTGTTGCCTCCCCTTAGCGCACTTGGGGGTGTTTGGTTGACGTCATATTTAAGCTCCAAGAGCGAGAATGAAAATTTTATAGCCAAAGAAATAATGTTGAAGAAGCTGAATCATTATGAGGCCCTTTTTTCGCTAATGCGGGCAGCCGATAGAGAGGTTGCGGAATTATATGAACAGGCTCGTGAGGCCAAAGATGCGAGAGCTTTGAAAGAAATTCCTCAGACTGTCTTTCCGGCCGGTCTTGCAATTGCTGAATATACAGATGACCACAAACTATTTTTAGATGAAGATGTAGCGATACATATAACGGCTACATTTCTAGGACCTTTGGATGTGTACGAGCTTGATCCAACCTCTAGAAACTATAAAAGGAAGATTAAAGAATCTGAAGTACACTATCGTGAAGAATATAACCAGGGTGTCAAATTAATTGCTGATTATGCCGGGTTGAGACGCCTAGAAAAAACATACAAAAAGATCAATAAACCTACAACAACTAGCCCGATCATAGATTATGCGAACGGGATGCGAAAAAGTTCCGAACAGTAAGTGGGGCATGATAAAGTTATATAACTTCTTTATGTGTGCGTTTGTTCGGCCACGCTATAAAGGGAAAATAGAATTCGCAGGCCTCACTTTCGGAGATGCTGCCCATAAGGGTAGTCAAATCTAAGCCCAGACAGAAGGGGGTCGTCTTTTAAGGGGAGAAAATGATATAGTCCTCCTATGAGCAAAACGCCAAAACCCATACGAGTATTACATTTTAGTTCTACAAATAAAGATAACTGCGGCGTGGGCAAGTATCAGGAAGCGTGCAATGCAGCGCTGGCTAATGTACCTGAAGTCGAAAATACATTCTTTGAGGTTTCGCCGTACCAAACGCGGGAAATGTCACCTGCCGAACTGGACCAGGTTATGCAGCGGCTCAAAGATGAGCTCAAAGATTACGACATCCTGCACATCCAGCACGAATTTGGTCTGTTTTGGAAAGATGAAGTTGCCCGCGTTGTCGAGGCGGGCAAGAGCGCAGGCAAAAAAGTGGTGTTTACCATCCATCTTTCGCCAAGCTTTGTTAAAGAGCTGCACCCGGTTAGGCTGCGCGGTTTAGGCCCTCGCAGTGTCATGGCTTACTTGCGCCAATACCGGCATCACCGCGTAAAGATGCGTCAGCACATCTTGCCGATGCGCCGTGCCGACCTCATCATTGTGCATAATGACGTAACGCAAAACGCCCTCAAAGAGCTTGGCATCGACCCGAGCCGTATCAAGAAGTTTTCTCATCCGGTATATCCCATTACCCAACCGCCGGTCACACACGAAACGGACAAATGGCTGAACAGGCAAAAGGGCGACGTTATCCTGTGTATGGTTGGCTTTTTGCACCGCTACAAAGGTACGCTGGCGGCAGTCGAAGCCCTAAAATATCTGCCCAGCAACTACAAGCTTCTGCTTGCCGGTAGCGTCAAAGGCGACAGTAACGAAATGAGTTACGAAGACAAGGTAACGGATGTCGTATATGACCTTGGCCTAAAAGACCGCGTCTACATTACCGGATATATCGAAGATGACAACCACCTCAATTCACTCATTCGCGAAAGCGACATTTGTGTTTTTCCGTATGACAAAGTCTACTATTCGAGCGCAAGTTCGGGCGCGCTGGGCCTGGCCTTTACCAACTGCATGCCGGTCGTAGCCTATCCAACCGAGAGCCTAAAAGAAGCCGCCAAAGAAGTAGATGGCGCGGTCGTGCTAACGCAGACGTTCGCTTACTACGAACTAGCCCGCGAAGTACGAAATATTGATCTCAAAAAGCAATCCGAACTCTCCCGCCAATACGCCGAAAAACTAGCGTGGCCAAAACAGGCCAAGAAGATAGTGGAGTTTTACAAAGAACTCGTTGCTTAATCGGCTAAAAATCTTGGTGACTTCCGCTATACTGGGCATAGATATCTAAAGCCCTTGGGTTTACTCGCCAACGGCAGAGTGTTGCATGAAAGACGAAAAGTTAGGGAGTGGGACTGCCAAGCCACAAACACGGCCAGAGCATCCAGAAGTTCATAAACTGCGGGAATTTCTAAAAGTAACCAAGAAAATCTATAAATTGGCTGCTTGTTTAACAGATGAGGAAGCTGAGGTTGGGCTTTCGGGTCGACAGGCGAATCTGCAGCACTTAAATCAATTGTTCCAGCATTTAGGCATAGATCCCGACTCGGAATCTGCATGGCGTCAGTTGGGCGAGATGGAGCAAGCCTTTACTGATCGAGAAATAAAACCCCAACCGGTTATCGACGTTCCAGGCCCTGGTTTCTTTACTTCTCGCGTCCAAGAAATAGTCCGTGGCCCGAAGAGTCTTTACGCGCCTACGGTGCGCGCGGTAGGTAATATTTCTCTCCAAGAAGTGATAATGTATGGACATACCGATTGGGCAGCCGTAGGACCGCGAGGCAAGGACAGTATCGGTGAATATCTTCATGATGTGGCGCGAGTTATGGCCGATCCTATTTCCTATCACTTAAATTTTGCCAGGGCAGATATGGGCCGTGATTATTCCAACGATCATGCAGCAGTCAGGGAGGATTGGCGTATCGCAAACGGCAGGCATCGGTCACTTGTAGCACGTGCCTTAGGAGTGGAGTATGTGGCTGAAGCGGGCATGGACCAGTGGATGCACGTCACTGTCCGTGAATGACTTACGGCGACGCATGCCAATTAACGGGGTGTGACTCCCGCCTCTTACTTACTCGATAAATATTCTCGATAGGGAACGGCTAAAATGATTCTCCAACGCGCCAGTTCATCTCTGATTTCGTGTAAAAATAACTCAGCATAGTGCACCATTTATCTAACATAAAAATACCTCGTACAGAGTATTTTTGCTATCATTGAGCTATGAAAAAGAAGATTGTGCCAGGTGGCGTGGATGAATACATTGCTGCTTGCCCCAGTGAAGTGCAAAGCAAACTAAATGCTATACGGGATGCCATTAAAAAGGTAGTACCAGATGCAGTGGAGACGGTCAGTTATTTTAAGTTTCCTGGCTATGGCTACCCGGATCAAGGCTATGATTATAGCGGCATGTTTGCTTGGTTTAGCTACAAAAAACCGTATGTTCGCTTGCATGTCCGACCCCCTGTAGTTGCTGATTACAAAAGTGAGTATAAAGAGAACTATGTGCTGAATGTTGGGGCGGTCAGCATTCCCGAGCAAGAAGCCATTTCGCCTTCGCTGGTCAAGAAAATGGTCGAAGCCAGCCTTGATGTAATGAAATCCAAGGTAATCACTCGACACGAATAAATACGGCTACACCTGACCAGCCGTGCCGTACCAATCGAGACACTTCCACTAGAAGTACATATCAAACTACCGACATAGAAGAATGAAATATGCCAGATACCAAAGCGCGGAGACTGGTTCCAAAATGCCGGACTACTTGCCCATTACGACACAGTGTAAGCTCCGTCAATAAAGGGGCTTACACGAATACTCTGTTAAAATAATAATATGAAGTCCAAAAAAGCTTCTTTATTTGTACTGCTGATAATTTCCTTCGCTATTTCAAGGTTCGCGTTTTTTCTGATTAATGACTCGGAAGGACCGAATCTACTCATAGTTTCAGTACTGGCAATGCTCATATTTGTGCCGGCATCTCTTATCTATATAAAAACCTCAAAAATTAAGTAATTCAGCCGGTGAGCCGCGCGACCTTCATAGCCATGCCGCGCAATCGAATAGATTTTTGTGATTAAGCAATTTTGCCCAGCTCACGCTCTACGGCTGATAGTATTTGGTCAAGCCCCACGCCCGACTTCGTCAGATATCCGTCCGCTCCCAATTTCAGCGCCCGTTCTTTGTCTTCTGCCTCGCCGAGGGCAGTCAAAACTATAATCTTGGGTTGTTTGATATCTGACATGGCGCGTACCTTTTCTATAACTTTAAAGCCGCTTAGGCGTGGCATCATAAGATCTAAAAGAATAAGGTCTGGACTGAACTCCGCTAGCTTCTCTACTGCCTCCTGCCCATCCCTGCAGTAGAAAACGGTCATGCCCGTAATCTCCATGCGGGTCTTATAAAGGTCGCCCAGTAGAATGTCATCCTCAACAATTAAAATGCGTGCGCCGCTGGCTGTCATATCAAAATAGTACACAATTTTGCATTGCTTATCTATATTGACTTATCTATATTACCGTCACGGCTGCCTGGATTTGGTATGATATAAGTATGAGAAAAATTGTTGTGTTAACTTTTATCACTCTTGACGGTGTCATGCAGGCTCCAGGTGGCCCGGAAGAAGATACATCTAATAATTTTAAGTATGGCGGCTGGCAGGCACCGTACGCCGACGAACATCTGATGCAAGTGATGACTAAGCAGCTAAGTGAGCCGTTTGACTTGTTATTAGGACGCAAAACGTATGATATTTTTGCGGGCTACTGGCCAAATCATCCCGAGATTGAAGTAGTCGCAACTCCATTTAATAAATGCACGAAATACGTCGTGTCTCACAACGAGATAGATCTGCCCTGGAAAGGCTCCGAACTGATTACGGGCGACGTAGTGGCGCGGTTGAAGGAGCTAAAAGCCGGCAACGGCCCCATGCTGCAGGTGCATGGCAGCGGCAACCTGGTGCAGACATTGCTAAAAAATGACCTGGTAGACGAATTATGGCTCAAGACCTATCCGATCATACTAGGCAGCGGCAAGAAACTATTCACCGACGGTATAAAACCGGCGGCATTTGAACTGATGGAATCCAGTATATCACCCAATGGCGTCATTTTCGCCAATTACAAACGTGCCGGTGACGTACAAACGGGCTCGATGTAGCATCTTGGCTAATGGCGATTTGAAGCGATATAGGTTTTCAAACATTAGAGCCTCAATGAGGCTCTTTTTTGGTATATTAAGTGTATGAAGAGTGTTCCTAGGAAAGTTCGCGATGATGAGCTATGGCAAGATGTATATAAATTGGTACAAAACATATACGACAAAATTGAACCTTGGCTGGAAAAATACCGACTTTGGCAAAAGATGCAGGATTAACGTCAACAATGAACTACGAGGAGTGATCTAGAATGGCAACGATAAATCCTTATATTAACTTCAATGGAAACGCCGAAGAGGCCTTTAATTTTTATAGATCCGTGTTCGGCGGCGAGTTTAAAACGATCATACGCTTCAAAGATATAGAAAGTGCCGAGTTTCCCGTACCACAAAATGAAGCCGATAAAGTTATGCGTATCGTTTTGCCCATCGGTGGAAATATTTTGATTGCTAATGATGTTCCTGAGAGCATGGGCCCTGTGAGCGAAAATGAAAATAGGTCGAAGATTGCGATTAGTGCAGATTCGAAAGAGGAAGCAGAAAGATTATTTAATGGTCTTTCGGAAGGGGGCTCGGTAGAGATGCCTATGGCTGAGAGCCCTTGGGGTACCTATTTTGCCATGTTCAGGGATAAGTACGGTATCGAATGGACGGTGGAATTCGACCCAAATGAAAATGGGCGGATATAGCCATTAATAAGTACTTGCGCGCGTTGTCGATAGTGCTATTATAACAACAAAGGGTGGGAATGAATTCTCTGATAGAACTCAGAAATGTAACTAAAACCTATCATTTGGGCGATGAAACGCTCAAGGCGCTGGACAATGTGTCCTTTACGGTTAATCCCGGCGAATTCATTGCCATTACCGGACCTTCGGGTTCGGGCAAATCTACACTCGCTAATATTATTGGCGGGTTGGACCATCCGGACAGTGGCTCAGTTGTAGTAGACGGTAACGAACTCGCCCATACGCGCGACAATAAGCTTTCTAACTATCGTAACCACAACATTGGTTTTGTTTTCCAATCTTTTAACTTACAAGGGACAAATACCGCGCTTGAGAACGTCATGCTGCCGTTAGTATTTTCACATATGAAAAACAAAGAGCGTAAGATCAGGGCAGAAGAGTGCCTGAAGGCCGTAGGGCTGGCCGACCGGCTTATGCATAAACCAAGCCAATTATCTGGTGGCCAGCGCCAGCGCGTCGCCATTGCCCGTGCCCTTGCTGTGAATCCCAAGATTATCATTGCCGACGAACCGACAGGCAATTTAGATTCGGCGCGCGGCGGAGAGATCATGAAGCTGCTAAGCGGCCTGAACAAACAGGGCATTACACTTCTTGTTATCACTCATGATATGAACATTGCTCGCACTGCTCACCGTATTGTTGACATTCGAGACGGCAAAATAATGGAAAGGCGGGGCTAACGCGTGCGTCCAACTGACTATATGCGGCTCGCATTCCGCAATATCCGCCGGCAAAAACTGCGCAGCAGCCTTACTGTCTTTGCTGTAGTAATTGGTGCTACTAGTGTGACCATCATGCTGGCATTGGTCACGGGCGCTAAAGGCTTCTTCCTGGATCAGGTAGAGGCCAACGGCATGCTGCAGCAGGTGGCAATTTCAGCCAAGACCGACATTAGTGACTTTAGCGATGCCTCTCATGGCTACGGCGGCAATTGTGCTGATTGTATAAAATTGACCGATGCTATTGTGGATAAGGTAAAAATTGTGCCGCATGTAACAGATGTGGCCCGGATCACGAACGACGGCATGCTAGAAGCTATAACGTATGGTAGTAAAAAATTAAGCCTGGAACAAACGACCGCTTACGACGCGAACGGTATTTTGACCAATAATGTCCTGGCAGGCCGCGACATCGAAGCTGGTGACAAAGACGGGGTTATTACCATGACGTCCGACTACGCCGATAAATTTGGCTTTAAAGACAAGTATGATCAACTCATCGGCAAAGAAGTGCGGCTACAAACCCGCAATTTCTACACCGGAGTAGGGGCCGATGTCCAGCCGCCGCCTCAGTGCAATGGCCCATGTAAACCTCAGGAACAAGAGCAGAAGCCTACTATTCTAACAGCCAAGATCGTAGGAATTGTCGATACCAGTAACAGCTCTAAAACGATTCGTGTACCACTGGAATGGATGCGCGGTATGCAGCAATTCCGGCAATATCAAATGACCGAAGCCGATCAAAAACTCCAACAAGAGTCGTGCAGGAATGCTCACGGGCCGTGCAATCCAACGCAGCACTACACGCTGTTAGTCAAAGATATGCTGGCCGAAAACGGCTACGGCAGTCTTATTGCCAAAGTAGACAACAGTAAAAATGCCGCTGCGGCCGCAACTGAAATCAGAAAACTGGGTGTAGGCGCGGCCGATGCCCAAGAATCGATCAAGCAACAATTGACCATCTTTAACATTTTGGGTCTGGTTCTGGGCGGCATTGGCGGCATTGCCTTGGCCGTAGCCGCTATCGGCGTAGTCAATACTATGGTCATGGCAATTTTAGAACGCACCCGCGAGATTGGCGTAATGCGTGCTGTGGGTGCTAAACGGTCCGCCGTGCGTACGCTCTTTACGCTTGAAGCTTCAATGCTCGGCTTTATAGGTGGGGTTATAGGGGTTGCGGCCGGTTTTGGTCTCACTCGTGTAGCTAATATATTCGTGAACAAACAGCTGGCAAGCCAGAATGTACATGCACACGATATCATCGGCCTGCCAATCTGGCTTATTCTGGCCGTCATCGGCATTGCCACCCTAATTGGTATGCTCGCCGGCTTATATCCTGCTGCCCGAGCCGCCAAGCTCGACCCCGTCGAAGCACTCCGCTATGAATAGCCCTCAGCCTTGCTTTACGATCAGCCCAAATATTGACGTACAGATAATGTCATATTATAAATATACGGATGAATTCAGGTGAAGAGCATCCGCTAATATCGTCAGGTCTACCAGAATGGTTGTTAGATGTTCCTATAGGTACTACAGAATCTACCTTGATATCTTTTACTGAAGATGGCAAAGCTATTTCTGCCGAAATATTGAGGAGCGCCCTATACGCTGATGTAGGTACGACTTTAGGCGCTCTGGCTATGCCGCCCGACCTAGCTCAGGCAGTAGCTGAGTTTACCGAAAATCCTGGATGGAGGCGTTTAGCGCCTGAACCTACTTGGGTTAAGAGAATGAGTGAAGATGGGTGGGAGTTAACGATTGGTGACTACACCGAAGTTCTGTCGCGTGCAGCTTTAGAGGCAAAACTCGCCGAGGTACCGGATGATAATGTAGGGCAATAGGTATATTAAAGGGGCTCAGATGGTGAGCCCCTTTAATATACTAAGTCTACCCCTTTTTACTGGACGCAGTGATGGCAATTTTCTTTGGTTCGGGAAGTGGAGTAAGTGGTACGCTGATTTTCAGTACACCGTCGTCTAAACGAGCTTCAATCTTGTCGGTGTCAGCTCTGTCCGGCAGGGCTATACGGCGGTAAAAGCTGCTTGAACTTTCACGCACCACATATTTTTTGTCCTTATCCTCCTCTTTCTCGTGACGCTGGGCACTAATAACAAGTGCGTTGTTTTCAGCTTGGATGGTTATATCTTTTTGCTCAAAGTTTGGCAGATGGGCTTCTACTTTGAGTTGATTATCCTTGGTGTAAACATCGGTGGTAGGTATGTTTACGCCCTTGAATGACGTCGCCCAATCATCTCCAAAGAATTGCTTTTGCAGGGCGCTCAGCTGTGCAAAAGGATCCCACATTACCAGATTGCTCATTATAGTTCTCCTTTCATTATCGTTACATAAATCTTTGAGAAGCATAACCAGCTTCTTTTTAATTTTAGATAACTAGCACTCTCATGTCAAGAGTGCTAGTTATTCGTGGATTGCTTGCATTGTTTTGAATTGCTGTGCAGCTAACCAGCGTCGTTAATTTTATAAACCATGATATAATACTTAACTTATGGCGAATATCGAATCCCCCGAACTTTACCTATTGCCTACTTTGGAGCCTACGATTCAAGCGCGGTTTGACGCTGAACAGCATCCTTTCTGGGCGAATTAAATACCGCTCTTGATAAACGCGGCGCACATCATGGCAGCTCTCCCGGGACGTATCGTCATGCGGTCATAGATGGCGATCCCTTTTTTCTATCTGGAGTAGTAGCCAGATACGCAAAAAAGCTGGCGGCGGCCGGCGAACATGAATTGGCGGTACATGCCCTGGATATGGGGGCTGTCTGGCCTGAGACGCAGATTCACGGTATTCACTATCAAGATTTGGCTGTCTCGGCCGCTAAAAACGGCAAGAATGACCTGGCCTTAGCAGTCGCGCTGGACAATGACCGCATACTGGCAGGCAGAGCCGCCAAACATTTTGACGAAGTATACGCCGGTGATAATGCCTATAGGATGGCAGAATTTGCTAACGGATGGCTTTCGAACACGACGCCCATTTTTGGGACCGTATTGCAAAACGGCGCCGATCAGAATGGCGCCGCCCTAAAACTGTTTGGCGCAAAAATTGATCTGTATACCGAGATCCTGGCAGCGCAAAGCAATGAAACGGGCTTTCCCCGGCCTGAACGATCCAATTCGGAGACCAACTGGCTTGCCGTAAGTATAGGCAGCGTTTGCCGGACCTTGTGGGATACGGGCCAAATTGAGCGGGTGGAGCGCCTAAATAGATTGGATCCTGAAGTGGGCCTATACTTCAATCCAAGCGCCTAGCTAGCCTAGAATTACGTGCATGAGCTGTGAACTGAGTGACCTGCGTGATCGTCTGCCCCTTTTCGAGGACTATAGAAACGCTATCGGTGACCCGTCCGGCAGGGCCTATGAATATATCGACCCAACCGTAGTCTCGATGATGACTAACTGTGTGCCTGTTGGATTGCGGTCCGACAACACGTTGGCTATTCCTAAATCATATGAGCCGGAGGATGGTCCACCAATCCTGATGCTCCGCCTCGGTGAGCAGGTCAATGTCAGGTGGTCTCGAGGGATGGAAAAAGCGGCGCAGCACGTTTTAAAACTTTCCAATACCGTTTGTCTGGTGGATCTGGATACGGTGGTGACTCCCTCCTCGAGCAATTTTGGATTCATAAATAGCATCGGTCTGAAATTAACCAATTCCCGGACTCCCACAGCGGCGATGGAGCCCTTGGTAATCCCCATGTATATTGGGTTACGTCCTCTGGCATTGCCAGTAGATCGTGCCCCCGTACTGTTGCACGAGTTCGACCACTGGGATTTTCGCTTAAATACGGCACCTTTATTTAGTTTGCCTGGCACATCGGCGCTGCCGGATGACGGCAGTGCAGTCCTTTCGGAAAAGCGCGCTTACATGACCCAGTACGCTCATATTACCAACACCGGACTGTCTCATTACTTTATGACCGCAGAAGAATTAGCGCACTCCATACAAGGGCACAGTCCAATCGATGCAGCCAAGGTTGCCTGGGATCTATACTGGCAAAACTACCAAAGCGGGCCTCAGTCAAGTCATGCGGCTACCGTAGCTATGGCACTATCTTTGCGTTTCGGCAGCACCGATGAGACGGCCCCAACCACCCAGCAAGAAATAGAAGCCTACCGCGCAGCTAACCTCATAAGCGCGCCCTAAACCTCCGTTTTTTGTCGGGCTGTGCAAATAACCCAGGTATAGAATTAGCCGACCTTGAGCGTAAAGCCGCCGTCGACTACCAGGTTTTCGCCGGTTACGGCTTCGGCGGTAGCAAGGTATAAAAACGCCTCCGCAATTTCGCTAGGCTGAATCCAGCGTTTGATGAGCGTACCGTCTATAAATTGGTCTTTTACTTCTTGGGGCGTCTTATCATAGTTGGGCGTGATCACAAATCCTGGTGCGACTGCGTTAACCCGGATGTTTGGCGCAAGTTCTTTGGCGAGCGTTTTGGTAAAACTGATCGCTGCCGCTTTGGCAGCCGAATACGGCATGATTCCTTCGCGGCCGGTGTGCTCGATACCCCGGATAGAGGTGGTATTTAAAATGACGCCGCCTTTTTCTTTCATGATCCTGGCCGCCGCTTGCGAACACATTACCATGTCAAAAAAGTTATCATCAAATTCGCGCATCCAATCTTCTTTGGTTGTTTCCAAAAAGGCTTTGCCGCTTGCCGCACCGGCGTTGTTTATTAAAATATCTACGGTTCCAAAAGCGTCGATGGCGGCGTCGAATAAATTGTCTACTTGGCTTTGCTGCGCCAGGTCAGCTTGTACGAAAATGGCTTCGCCGCCAGCGTTTATGATCTCGTCTACGACCGCGCGGCCGCCGTCAATGTTTTTCCGCGTCGTTACGACAATCTTTGCACCTTCTTTTGCAAATAACACCGCCGTTGCTTTGCCGATATTCGCCGCCGAACCGGTAATGATCGCTACTTTGCCATCCAGTTTCATGATTTCTCCGAATTTCTCCGATGAGTTGTTATTCACTAGTAATATCATTTGCCGGCTTGTTCGGCGGGCCTGCGGGCAAGCTGAGATCGAGATATCTAGTAAAACGGCTATTTCTCCGCTGAGGGTCGCACACGAAACCTTGCCGCTCAAAAAATGCTGCAGCCGATGGAGCCATTGTTATCGTGGACATTAATGTCAGGTTCGCCTCTCTGGCTATGTTCACCGCGTGGGCAACGAGCAACGAGCCTATGCCAATGCGCCTATATTCGCCGTCTACTGCGAGTCTGGAGATGTACGCATCGCCACGTATATGGTCCCGAGCCTGGCTATAATCTTCGACTTGAATTACGCCGATCACCTTTTCTGATATGCTCGTATCTAGGGCCACATAGTTCAGGCAAGGCGAGTCTAACCAGCTCAGATGATATGCGTGGGTGGTATCATTTAGCCGCTTGGCATCATAAAACAGCGGATCATCGGGTGTGGTTATCCGGCGGATTTCGGGTACAACAGGAGCGTTCATTACATTATTATGCCATAAATATAAAAATGAGCCAATCTTTGCTATGACTGCTATTATAGGGTAATGAAGTCCCAACTTTTAACAATAGCCCTGCTGGCGGTCAAAGAGGCCGAAGAAGTAATCCTGAACTACCTGGATCAAAATGTACGAAGCGAGCTAAAAGCAGACCTGTCACCAGTCGCAGTCGCCGACCGCGAGGCCGAAAAAGGGCAGGGCTGTTTTCTAAACGATGCGTCAATCTCCGTGTCCGCCGTTAATGCCGTGCAAGACGCCTACTTGAGCTTCGGTTCGCTCAAATATTTTACAAAGCATGGTAATATACGGGCGCTGCTGTCACTCGCCGAGGACGCACGGTGGGCACGAGGAATCGGCGACTTTTGGAGCTATCATTTGCTAGCCCAGGGCAAACTGGATATTATGATCGAAGCAGACACCAAACTATGGGACATTGCCGCGATGAAAGTCATTATCGAGGAGGCCGGCGGCATAGTCACGCAACTGGACGGCAAACCGGTCAATCCCGGCACGACCACCTTGCTTGCTACCAACGGCAAGCTACACGATGCCGTAGTCAAATTATTCGCTTAACTGCAAAGGACTGTATATCATGGCTCAATACGGAAACAGAGGTGGAGACCCCGAATATCTTGACTCCGCACTGGCCTGGCAGCCTTTGGCTGTAACCGCTCCGCGTATGCTCGGTCCTGGCCTGGAGGACCGCGGAATTTTGAAAATCGGAGCATTTGGCACATGCGGCAATCGTAATGCGCCAGGTTATGTTTCTTGGCGGCACACTGAATTATTTCCTATTCTTGCGCAATATGGCATTAACCCGGACAAGGTCTTTAATCCTGAAATGGAAAAATGGAGGCCCGAAGACGCCGAAATAGAAAGCATTCATTTTGCACGCGATGAGGTAGTTGCCGTGGCGGTTACCAATCAGACGGAAAGTCCGGCCGGCATAACAGAAGTAGGATTGGGCGCCCTTAGCGGTGTGTTGCGCGGCCAGGATGTCGTCATTTATATGGCCGAAGACAAAAATTCGCCGCCAGCCACCAGACAGGCGCGTCAATTGGGCAAAAGCATCCTTGCGGATACTGCAGCTCGCTATCCTTTATTCGAGATAGTAGATAGTGTTACCGACCTTTGCCATGTAGCCGCGGCCAGACTCCTGGATAGAATCGCGCAGCGAGACAGCGGTCTGGTTGTGCCGGCGGAGCGGCGCATACTTCCGCCCCGGCGTACCGACCTCAACCCTGCAGTTTTTTTGTCTGGAACGTGCGGTCCTGAGAAGCCGGAGTGGATGAAAAAAGTCGAAGGTGAAATAAGCGGGAGGAGTATTCCGGTAAGGGCGAGTTATAGCAAGAACTGGGATCCGGCCGAAGAGCGATTGCAAAAAGCGAACGATGCCGTTCTTCTGGTGGCAATTACGGGCGAAACCGAAAGTTTCGGCGCCCAGGCCGAATTTGGTGCCCTGGCTTTGCAGGCTCTCCTGGCGGGCCAGTCTCTTGCGGTTCTCATCGAGGATCACCCGAGCGGCCCGGAGTCACCAACCAACCGTTCGCGTACCCTGCTAAGGGCCCACCTTGATCGTTTGTGCGCGGATTTTCCCGAACTACCGATATTCGTGGCTCAAGATCTTGACCAGCTCGTAATCTTTGGCCTCAGCGAATATTACGAACAGAGACAACGCCTGCAACGCAGCTGAAAAGCGTTTTTATTATACTAAATTGACCGCAGTATGTTTTAATAAACATTTACTAAGATCCAAAAGGAATATATATGAATACTCTCCAGAAGGCAGTGACGGGCATCGGGATATCGGCAGCAATCGGATTAAGCGCGTATGCAGCGGAACAGGTTTTTAACGAAAGCTTGCCACCGGCCCAGGTTCACGAGCGGCTCGTAGAATGTGACACACTAAAAGACCAGATGCTGCGCAATAAATGTAGTGCAGAGGCCCAGGGAATAAATTTTGATACTTTGGATGTAATGCAAGTCGGCAGCTTGTTGGGTCTGATCGGAACGAGCTACTTGGCTTTTAGGAGTCTGTATCGGGAAGCGGATGGACAAAAACAGGTGGGGGTCGAGACGGTTCCTGTGCCCAGTCGGCTTCTCGTTAAAGAGTTCGTGCCCCGCGAACCTGATGCGGAAATGAGCTCAGGGCGTTTAGCCGTTCGTTCGTATCAGGCTACCTGCACCCCTGCACTAGTCGATGGGTTGTTTACTGCTATGCAGGCAGATGCCGCAACATTTGAGCCGCCGATTACATTGGAGCGCTCGGATGTAGAGATTGTCAAATACGGCGGAGATACGCATCGGGGTACATTTGGGGCGGAAGTTACCATTCCGGCGGGCCATATCATCCCCGATACATACACTCGTATCGCGGCAACGGAAAAAACTCTATAAAAATGTAGGCGGGTGGAGCGCCGTATAGTTGGCAACTGCGAAAGAGTCAAGTACTATATAGAGTTATAGTAAAAGTTATAGTCTCCAATGGAGGGATGTGGGTAAACTATGCAACAACGCGCAGCAGCTAAACCACAAACAAACACCGCAGCAGCTGCCGGCGAACGCACTCATGCCGAAATTATGGTAGTCATGAGTGCGTTAATGCTGGCTATGCTGTTATCGGCGCTGGACCAAACGATTGTGTCGACCGCTTTGCCGCAAATTGCCGTCGACCTGCATGGTTTGGATAAGCTATCTTGGGTGGCTACGGCATATTTGCTCGCCAGTGCTATTGCTACGCCGATTTACGGCAAATTGGGCGATATGTTTGGTCGCAAAAAGATATTTATTTCTTCGATCGCCATCTTTTTGATCGGGTCGGTGCTGTGTGGGCTGAGCCAAGCGATGGACCAGCTGATTATATCCCGGGCGATTCAGGGACTGGGCGGCGGTGGATTAATGGCGTTGGTCTTGGCAATTGTGGCTGAAGTTGTGCCGCCGCGTCAACGGGGGCGCTACCAAGGATATTTAGGCGCTGTTTTCGCTATTTCCAGCATTGCCGGACCTTTGCTGGGTGGCTTGTTTACCGAGCACCTGAGCTGGCACTGGATCTTCTTCATTAACTTGCCGCTGGGGTTGCTAGCATTGGCCGTTATTGGCAATAAGCTGCATTTACCCATCCGCCGCAGTCCGCACCGCATTGACTATTTGGGAGCTTCGCTCTTGTCAGTGGCCTCGGTCAGTCTGCTACTGGTTTCGGTTTGGGGCGGCACGGAATATGCATGGAAATCCGCCGAAATTATGGGATTGGGAGCAACGGGCCTGCTCTTTGCTGGTCTTTTTGTCTGGCGTGAACGTTACGCGCTCGAACCGATTATCCCGCTCAAACTCTTTAAAAATAGCATTTTTATAACGTCGGTATTGCTGTCGATTCTGTCAGGTATCGCCATGTTCGCAAGTATTTTGTACATCCCGCAGTACCAGCAGATTGTGCGCGGAAATTCGCCGACCGAATCGGGGCTTTTGATGTTGCCGCTGGTGGCGGGGCTGCTCGGCGCATCGATAATCTCGGGACGGCTTATTTCCAAAACGGGTAAATACCGGAAGTTCCCCATTATTGGAACGCTGTTATTGTCGGCGGGGTTGTGGCTGTTCACTCATATTTCGCTCACGACGAGCCACCTTGTGATATCGCTCTGGAT
>JARIHD010000070.1 GCA_029288425.1 Candidatus Saccharimonadota bacterium | reverse complement strand
TCGGCAGCGTCAGATGTGTATAAGAGACAGGTATAGGAAGGGGTACAAATCCGTCGGGTTTGGGATGCAGATAGGTTGATGCCGTGAGCGAAATGACGAGTGATTTTTCGCCCTTTTCATAAGGAACCGAAACGGGTGTTGTGTCTTGACCTGAAAAAAACAGTAAACGTTTGCCCCCAGGTTTTTCGCTAAAAATTAAATCCCATGACCCGTCGGGGGTTGCATGATATATGCCATCTTCCAGGGAGTCTGCTTGCCACACCGTATCGATGTAGGGATGGTCAGAGCTGCGGTTTCGGTGATACTGGGACATAGACTTATAATATAGTAAAAGGAGAGATTATATGGGTACTATCCATTTTTCGGCCATAATTAAGCTTCGCGTGGTGAATCCCTACATTTTTGTATCAAAAGCCCGGGCGCAGGCGCTAAAAAAAGACTGGCGCCGGCCGATGCCCGTGCTGGTGCGGCTGAACGGCAAGCCTACTCCTCCGTGGAAGATCAACATGATGCCGCTGGGCGACGGGAGTTTTTATCTGTATCTTCACAATGATATCCGTAAACCTACCTGTAGTGCTGTCGGCGACAAAGTAAATGTAACGCTCAGCTTTGATGAAGGCTATAAGGGCGGTCCCTTGCATGAAATGCCCGACAGTGTCAGGAGCGCAATGCAGACCAGTTCTACCGCGCTTGCGAATTGGAACGCATTATCGCCTAGCCGCCAGAAGGAAGTTCTGCGTTATTTTGGCGGTTTGAAATCACAGGAAACGATTGAAAATAACACTAAGCGATTAATAAGGGTTCTAGAAGGGACGCCCGAACGATTCCTTGCGCGTGAATGGCGCAATGGGCGATAGAAAGAGACTAAAACTAGACTTTCGCCTGGAACTTATTTCTACTTCAATGTTCATATGCACGCGTCTTATTAAGCTTAATCTACGTTTCTTGAGGAAACGAACAATGATTACAAGGAGTGCAACGGCTGCAATACCTACCATTACCCAGACCATGGCAGACATTTTGGTGAGCCTGATCGCCTATGCCTTGTTGATGGTTTTCGGCAGACTGTTCAGTTTTAATGTTGGCAGCCAAACGGAAGTTGATGAGCGCTTTATGGGGCTCAAGGTGAGTTAGTTTAGCCGCCAGATCAGCCCTATTGTCTTTGGTAAGATCAATATTCTTTTCGATCTGGAGCTGCAAGGTTTCCTGCTGGCCTGATGGTGAAAAGGTAAGAGTCGCGGCCTGAGCGTCATAATTGATGCTGCTGAGTGTGGCCGTAACACGTTCACTGCTGCTACAACTTGACGACCCGTTATTGCATAGCGAAACCTGTTCACCGATTTCCATTTCTACTGCCGCTCCCTGGACGCTCCAAAAACCCGGCTCGTCACCTAGAAATACAGGCTCTTCTGGCGTGGCTTCGATGACCGACGAGGCGGAAGGCGTTTGCTCGTCATTGGGGTGGCCAGCGGTGTATCCGGGGTACTGGCGGGTTTTGGCTTGTTCGCTGAATTGTCGCTGCTGACTGGGCTGCTCACCGAAAGAGTAATCTCTCGTGTGTGGGTGTACCGCACCGTTATCATCCGTCACGCTCACCGTAAAGATGCCATTAACCGCGCTCGTTGGCGTGCCGCTAATAGCGCCGGTTGCGCTGTTCAGGCTCAGGCCGGCCGGCAGCACGCCGCTTGTCACAGCAAAACTTTTGGGGCCTTTCGCCCCGCTGGTAGTAATCGAGGCGTTATAGCTTGTCCCAACCGATCCATTCGTCAGGCTGTCATTTGTTATTCTGACGAATTCAAAGACAGCAACGCGTCCGAGATGGGACTGGGGCATGTACAGTCGTTGGTTTATCGGGTCAAATCCCATGTCGATGGCATCCGACTGGACTTTGGTCGGCGAAATTACAACAGCGGTTGTGTCGCCGGTAAAATCGGTCGGGCCCAGGATGCCTACGGCCGCCTCTCCATTCGTAACAATCTGGCTGCAGTCTTCTTTGTTAAATAACCCACTGCGATCGGCAATCAGAGTGTTGTTATGTATGAAAAGAAAAGGGGGAAATAATGAAGCAGCCAAAAAATACTATCGCATTCGGTGTAGTGGCCCTAGGATTGTTTGTGGGGGTATGGAACTGCAGACTAGTCCCTGCGGCCGCATCTGCCGAGAACAAAACGAAAACGGACGCCATACAATGGACCCCCTGCGAAGATGCGCCGGCAACGCCGCTCCGGGAGTGCGCAGTGGTGCCGGTTCCTCTTGACTATGCGAACTCCTCTTTGGGCACGACTGAACTTCAGCTTGCCCGAATGAAGGCCAGTGATCCGGACGTGACACACCATAAAGGTACGCTCGTTTTCGTGCCTGGCGGGCCGCCATCGGCCGGAGTTAACTACGTAGGTTATACCGGTAATATGAACCGCTGGATCGCTCCGGAGATCCAGGCGGCGTATGACGTGGTGGGAATCCAGCAAATAGGTTCCTGGGACGGAACGCCTTGTATATCAGGTGAACCCCTAAAACAGTATTGGGAGGCCAACCATCTTCCGAAGAATACGGCCGAATTGCACACCGTAATGGGGATGGAAAAAGCCTATAACGACGGATGTACAAAGCCTGGGAATGCTTTAGTGCCGTATATGAACACGGCGCGTTCCGTCCGCGATATGGAAACGGTGCGCCAAATGCTCGGTGTGGAAAAAGTGAGTTTTATGGCATATTCATACGGGACGGCGTTGACACATGCGTATATGTCGGAATATCCAAGCCATGTGTACCGCGTCGTGATGGATTCGGTACTGGACCGCTCACAGCCCGATCCGGTCCAAAGTACTGAAAATAATATTGCCTGGGACAAGTCATGGCAATTATTTAAAGAGTGGTGTCAATCGAATGTTGACTGTCCGCTTAAAGGGCAAAACCTGGACCGTGTATTCGATAAAACCGTTGCGATCGCCGGCACTACTGGCATTCCCGCTCCACGAAACCCCTTCGGCAATCGGCCGCTAAATGACTGGGAACTGACACTGGCCGTCCAAGCATTGACGGGTGCGGGCGAAGCAACCAGGATATGGGCGGCAACAATCCTAAACGATGCCGCGGCAGGCGATGGTTCGCAGGCAGAGTTTATCTATGATTTGCTGACGGGCCGGCGGCTTGACGGAACATATGTCGGCGGCGACGGAACACGCCGCGCCTATGCCTGCAATGATACGGTGTGGAGCCGATTGTTCCGGACGCCCGAAGATGTACGTAGCTGGGCGCTCGCCACCCAGCTTGTCGCGCCGAAGTATGGTGCTACAAGCGTCTATCAAGGGGTGGCCCAGTGCTATGGGTGGAGCCTCGCGCCCATACGGCCGCAGCCGCACTATGAACCTGTCCCCGAAGGTGTAGGCGGCTTGTTGATCAATGCCGACAACGACGCTTCCACGCCACTACTTTGGGCCAAACGGGTACAAAAACAAATACCCGGTTCGAAGCTGGTCGTTGTATCTGGTGCTTCGCATTTGCAAAGTATAAAATCAAGGTGTGCAATGGCGTACGCAGAAAATTATCTTTTAAGCGGCACGCTACCGGCCGATGAGGCATCGTGTTCTTACGATGCTGACCTCAATCCGCCCCAGCTGCCTCCTGACCTTGGAGCGGCAAGCTCGCGCAGCCAAACTGTCCTGCCTGGAATCCCGAGCGAAATAATCGCTCAGCTGAGGGAGTTAAGATAGTAATGTATGAGGTCTGCTCCGCTTTTACTATGAATGTTCATGCCATAACAGCATTCGTATGCGGTCGTTCAGGGCAAACCTTTTCGCAATGCTGCTGCGAAGTCCATCAAGTGTAAAGATTCGAAGCGCGTCTTTGTGGACCAAATAATCTTCGAGTTGTATGTAAACCTTGCCTAATGTCTGTTGGTCTTTCGACGATAGGTGTTGTGCGGGGTGTGAGCCTGCTGTAATCAGGCGAACGTCATCTAAAATCACATCGACCTCGGTAGGATTAGATATCAGGCCGGCAACATACAATACGATCTCAAGTTCAAGCGGACCGGAGCCTATTTCTTTGCTCTTTCTTTGATTTTTGGCTGGTGCCGTTTTGCTATCAGTTTCAAGCATTATATTTATTGCATTGAAGGAATATCCTGCAAGTACTAATGCGATAGCGCCAGCGACAAAAGGTATGATGGTGAAGCTATAGTCGTAATACCAATCGCCCGTGGTCATTGTAAGCTGGATAATGGTGTAGTGCCATCCCGCAAACGCAATTATAGCCAGCGCCGCAAAAAGCCATGTCATTGACCTTGTATAGGCTAGGCCGATCTTTTGCCGCAGCTTGAAAGTAAGTACAGTAGCGAATGTAATAACCACTGAATTGCAAACACTGAGCGCAAGGGCTAGATCATATGCGAGTTCATCAGTCGCAGTATGTATATGGGGCAAGGTGGCCGCCCCAATCGATATGACGATAGTTGCGATAAAGGCCGATATGGGCGAACCAAAAAGACTCTTGACAGAAACCAGCCGGGCAAATAATCGTATGCCCCAAAAAATCCCAATTACCCCAAGGAGATAGGGAATGGCAATTCCGCCCGAATTGATCCAAAAACCCCATTCAAATAGACTTATGAAGGGTAATTGTACTTGCGCAAGCCCGAAGAGCCCAATCCCGACACATAATACTATGCACGCGCGCTTTAGCCCCGACTTGAAATTCTTAAGTCCGGAAAGGAAAAAAGGTATGGCCAGTATATTGAGCAGGGCAGCACTTACCGAAACCCCCAAGGTAACGCGTGTGACTGAGTCGGCATCTCCTAGTATGAGCGCCGATATTGCCCCGAACGCAAGTCCGCCGGCCAACCCCATCCAGACAGCGATTATGAGCCGCTTCATAATCGCATCTTGCTACCTTGCATTATTGCCCGATATTAATATTGGCAAATAGGGCATCTGATCCATCCTTTATCTTAGATTAAAGAAATTGGTGTGCGGAATTTTTTCGAGCAGCTGGATAAGTCCGGCGTCGAGCATGAGATTTAGAAGCAAAATTCCTAGAATTAGTTCCAAAAAAGTCAGGGCAATGCTAACTTTTAGTGAGCGTTTGCGTGCCACGGCATTGATCGGCACATAAAAATCACGGTTATCGATATAACCTTGTAGTTCATTCTGGCGTTTGGCGTCGTCGAGCGCTTTGCGGACGTGCGGTGCCGCCTTGCCGGACGAGGGCTTATCGTCGGCTTCGATGTCAGCAGACGTGTCGATTTCAGCCGATGGATCGGCTTCCTCGCCCATATCTGTAGGCGAGGCTGCTTGCGTCGGAGGACTGTTGGGCTTGACCTCTGACGATGGCTGCTCTGCCGTTATGTCTTTTGGGGGTGAAGAAGCAACTGTTTTTGATTGTGGCGGTGAAGGATCGACGGCGGGCGGTTCCAAGGTTGCGGCCTCCCGTTTAGCGATTGTCTGATCAGCCGACGGTATTTCTGTTCCATCCGCAACAGGAATAACAGACCGTTTCGGAATCACTAGTTGGGGCGCACCAGACACTTTTTCGGCTACCGGACGCTTCTTCGGCCTGGAAATATCTAGTACCTTTTTTTCGGGTTGTTTTTTGACTGTCATATACCCACTGCCCATCGTTCTTTATTTAATAGTACCGCCCGGCTGTACATATGTAAAATACAAAAAGCTTACGTTTGTCATGTATACTTGTACTGAATATGCGCGCATCGGATGCTTTGGTTGAATCTTTGCTAAAAACCAGTGGTGGTTTTAGTGCCGAACAACTAAAAAAGATGCGCGAACAGGCCGCCGCCGAAAAAAAACTGCTACAGGACGTGGCAATTCAAAGCAATAAAATTACAGAGGCCGAACTTACCCGGCTATATGCCCATGAAATCGATGTCCCTTATGCCGATATTACGCCGGGCAATATTTCAAAAGATATTCTAAAACTTATTCCAGAGCGTGTAGCCCGTCAGTACGGTGCTGTAGCGTTTGAGGTTGATACGGATGGCGTTGTTTTTGTGGCGCTAGAGGATCCGGATGATATCCAGGCACTAAATTTTCTGCAAAAACAATTGGGCAAGCCGATGCGGATTCATATCGCGCCGACTAGTATTATTAATGCGACACTTGACCAATATAGCGGCAACAACGTAAGTACCGAGCTGGCCAAGGTTATCCCGATCGAAGACAAAGAACCCGCAGACGAAAACGTTGATGAACAAGATGTTACCGAAGATTCGCCCATTGCTCAAACCGTGAACCTAATCATTGATTACGGCATTAAGAACCGGGCCAGTGACGTGCATATCGAGCCACGTGAAAATGCGGTGATCGTGCGCTACCGCGTTGATGGTGTGCTGCACGAGGCCAACAAGTTGCCTCGTAAGTTGTTGGGAGCGTTAGTGTCGCGTATCAAAATTTTGTCCAACCTGAAAATCGACGAACACCGGGCCCCGCAAGACGGCCGCTTCAAAATATCCATCAATGACCATATGTACGCCCTGCGTGTTTCGACGCTGCCAATCGTTGACGGTGAAAAGGTCGTGATGCGTATTTTGGATGAATCCAGCAAGGCTGCTACGTTTGAGGAGCTGGGTTATTGGGGCGAATCTTTGACTCGTGTAGAACAAGCGATTACCCAGCCGCATGGCATGATTTTGGTAACCGGTCCAACCGGGTCTGGTAAGTCTACGAGTTTATTTAGCGCTCTTAGCAAATTAAATGGTCCTACGGTAAATATAAGTACCGTCGAAGATCCGGTTGAATACCGCATTATTGGCGTTAACCAGACCCAGGTTAATCCTTTGGCCGGTATGACATTCGTCAACGGACTACGTGCCTTGCTGCGCCAAGATCCCAACATTATTATGGTTGGTGAGATCCGCGATGGCGAAACGGCGGACCTGGGTGTGCAAGCGGCATTAACCGGACATTTGGTTTTTAGTACCTTGCACACCAATAATGCCGCTACCTGTCTGCCGCGCTTGCTGGATATGGGTGTTGAGCCATTTTTGATTGCCAGCACCATTCGTATAATCATCGGCCAGCGATTGGTGCGCCGATTATGCCCTGAATGTCGCGACGAATATGTGCCAGATGATGACATCGTTGAGCGGATTCGAAAAACATTCGGACTTAAGGATGATGCCGATTTTGGACGCCTAAATGATCTGGAAAAACAGGCTTTAGCGGCAGGGATAGGCGCTAAAGAGGGCGACAAAGCTGCCATTACCGACCTCAGCACCAATGGTAAAACAATTACTCGGCTGTGGAAGGCGCATGAAGGTGGCTGTAGTGCTTGTGGTGGTTCGGGCTATCGTGGCCGGATGGGCGTGTACGAGGTGCTGGTTAATAATCTGGCGGTTCAAAAACTGATTATGTCCAATGCGACGAGTGAAGATCTGGAAAAACAGGCTGTGTCTGATGGCATGGTTACGATGCAGGTGGATGGACTGGTAAAAGCGCTTCGGGGTCAGACCACGGTGGAGGAAATTATGCGTGTGACAAGTACGGAAGGCTAGGGACAATGCCGGAGTTTCATTACACGGTTCGTCTGCAGGGCGGAGCGACGCGCAAAGGTACCATTACCGCCCCCAGTAAAGGTGTGGCTGTGGCTTCGCTGCGCAGCCGACATCTGCAGCCGATCTTGATTCAGGAGGTCAAAAATAGCGGTCTGAATATGAATCTCAGATTGCCCGGATCTGGAGGGGTGAAGGCGCGCGACCTGGTTATCTTTACCCGACAATTTGCGGTAATGGTGAATGCCGGAGTGCCGATTTTGCGGGCTCTCACAATTCTCAAGGAGCAGAGTGATTCCAAAACACTGCAGCAGGTTCTGGAAGAAGTTACGACTGATGTCCAAGGTGGCACCAGTCTCAGTGACGCTTTGGCCAAGCATCCCTTGGTCTTTACTGGTATCTACGTCAATATGGTGCGTGCCGGTGAAGCAGGCGGTATTTTGGATAAGGTGTTAAACCGGCTGGCATTCCAGCAAGAAAAAGACGCGGCCCTACGCGGAAAAATCCGTTCGGCTATGATCTACCCGATTGTTATAGCGTCTGTAACGGGCGTTGCGTTTTTTGTGCTGATGACCTTTATTGTGCCCAAGATCGGTACTATTTTAACCGAACTAAGCAGCGCGGCTGCCCTGCCCATTTATACGCGTGCCTTACTTTCGATCAGTAATACCCTAAAACAGCCTACCGTGATCGCGGGAATACTCGTTATTCTTCCCGTTTTATTCGTGCTATTCCGGCGTTGGACCAAGACTGCTAAGGGCCGCTATACATGGCATTCGATACTGCTGCGTATTCCTGTAGTCAAGGTTATTATTGTCAAAACTGCAATCGCCCGTTTCTCGCGTATTTTTGCCTCGCTCATGGGAGCGGGCGTATCAATTGTAAGCGCTATCGAAACAACGGCGGGCGCTATCGGAAATGCCGTGATCGAAAAAGAATTATTGGATAGTTCGAAAGCCATTCAAGCCGGGAGCCAGTTATCTGCGGAACTGCAAAAGAGCAAGCATTTTCCGCCGATTGTCGCGCAGATGCTAGCCGTTGGCGAAGAAACCGGTCAGACGGACACTATCGTATTAAAAGTTGCCGAGTTTTATGAAGAAGAAGTAGATGCCACCGTAGGCGCTCTTTCTTCGGTTATCGAACCAGTCATGATTGTGGTGCTCGGCGGTATGGTTGGCTTGATTGCCGTAGCGGTGTTTGGCCCGATTACACAACTTTCCAATGCGGCACAGTAGTGGATAAGGGCATTGACAATACCTTAAGCATAAGAAATAATTAAATATGTAAGCCTAGATGGTGTACCTCTAGTAAAAATGCATAAAAGAAAGGGTGGGCCTCCACTATGCAGATTAGAAAAATTAAAAATAGCAAATCCGCCGGTTTCACGCTTATTGAATTGCTGATCGTCATTATCATTATTGGTATTTTGGCTGCGATCGCATTTGTTGCGTACACTGGTTCTCAGAATAAGGCCAAGAAAGCCGACGCGCAGGCGACGCTTTCGCAGACCAGAAGCAAGCTGGCTGAGTATAACTCTGATAATGGCTATTATCCTGCTGATAAGAGTGCTGCCACGACCTGGATTGGTAGTGATGCAGGTGGCAATAACGACAGCTTGGCTGCAAAATTAGGTGGTGCCGGTTATACCTATACTGCTTCGCCAAGTGGTTGTGATAACAGTGCCACGCCTTGCACAGGCTACAGCCTCACGGCAGCCGGTTCGCTTTTCAGCGGTACTGACATTACCGTCACTAACTAACGCTTTATTGTAAGTAAACGGAAACCGCTTGGGCAAAAGCTCAAGCGGTTTTATAATAATAGGCAGATGACGGGATATAGGGTAGGGGCCACTGGTCGAATACGATTAGGCGCGTACGGAGAACGCGGGTTTACATTGGCCGAGTTAATGGTTACTATTGTGGTCCTTGGGCTCGTTATTGCGGGCCTTGGGGGGCTGTATTACGTTATGCAAATTACCGAGGTGCGCAGCCAGCGGCTGGATATTGCAACCCGTGCCGCCAGAACTAAAATTGAGGCGCTCCGCAACAATGGCTACAACGCACTCACACCTGGCAGTACCATTACATTTACCAGCGAACTCCCGGCAGCACTGCCGGCAGGCCGTACGGGCACGGTTGTTATTAGTGAACCACTTCCGGAGCTGCGCCGTGTGGACGTCACCGTGCAATATACCGACTACGGCAAACAGCAACGCGTAACCCTTAGTTCTAATATCGGGGTGATCGGGATCGGGCAATGAACCAGCGCGGCTTTAGTTTGGTCGAGATGCTTATAACCATAACGCTGGTCAGTATTTTATCTTTAACGGTCGCCAATTTTATTGCCAACTGGCTGCAAATTTCTGATATTGCGCAGGCTCGGACGGCTTTGCTGACAAATGCTGAAAATGCACTAGATAAAGTAAGTGCCGATATCCGGCTTTCGGGCAATGTCGACCAAGCCAACCGCTGGGCTGATGCTAACGCGCCAGGAGGCAGCCAGTACGGCTGGCAATCCAACAATACGACACTGGTGCTGGCGCGGATCGCTACCAATAATCAGAATGAGGTTATCTTCAGTGATGCTTCGCAGTATATCCCGGAGAAAGATAATATTGTGTACTATGTATCGGGCAAAAAACTCTACCGGCGGGTTATTGCTGCCAATGATCCCAATACGGCTGCTATCACTACCTGTCCGCCGGCTTTGGCTACGGCGTCATGTCCGGCCGATAGCAAGGTGGGCGAAGATATCACGGCTTTTTCGATTGCCTATTACAACGCCGACGATCAGATAGTAGGACCGGATGATGCCAGAGCGGTGCAATTGTCGATAACAGTTTCTCAGACGAAAGGCGGCGAACCGGTCAGTGCAACATACACAACAAGGATGGTATTTAGGAATGAATAAGCACGAGAGCGGATATATATTGGTGGCGGTGATAGTAATGGTGTTATTTCTGACGGCTATTGGCCTTTCGATCGCCGCCCTAACGGCCGCCCAGTATCAACACACAAAACGTGAGGTCTATGCCGAAAACGCGCAGCTGTTGGCCGAAGCGGGTATCGAACAGTCGGTTCAGCAGCTTAACACCGACGATACCTTTGCGGGCTATGGCGCCGCCCAGCAATTCTTCAATAACACTTACCAGGGGCGCGGAACATTTGCGACGAGCATAACCAACAACGCCGACGGCAACTCCAAGACCATCGTTGCCGAGGGTAGGGTATATCGCAGCAGCAGTGATGCGTCGGCTTATATAACGCGTAAGATCAAGGCAACCGTGGTTGGTACTAATAGTACGGGCTACTCGGTTCTGACTGGTCCTGGTGGCCTGATCTTGGGCGGCAGTGCCAATATAACTAACTCCCAGGTATATGTAAGCGGTACGATTACGATGAACGGCGCTGCTAAAATCGGTACGTATAACAACCCTGTTATGGTGACAGTTGCTAATAATGCTTGCCCGCCCGGCAATAGCCCCGGCCCAACCTATCCGCAGGTTTGTACCAGCAGCCAGCCTATAACCATGGCGCACAGTACTAATATATATGGAACGGTTTGCGCCACCGGGCAGACGAGCACGGGTCCAAATAATAATATCCAGCCTGGTAACGGCGGCGCCGGGTTGCAGACCGGATGTACCGCGCCCGTGTATCCTCAGGCAGCCTATGACCGGCAGGCCCATATAAATGCCGTCACTACCACGGGTTCGGGCAATAGTAATACCTATGTATGCAATAATTCACCTTTTAATCGGTCATGGCCGGGCAATCTGAAGCTGACGGGAAATGTTTCTATTGGAAGCAGTTGTGACATTACGGTTAACGGTAATGTATATATCACCGGCAACCTGACTATAAACGGCGCTGCAAAATTACGTGTGGCCAATAGCCTAGGTGCAACAAGGCCGGTAATAGTCGTGGACGGTACAATAACCATCGGAGGCTCGGCTAATCTGATCGCTAATAGTGCGGGCAGTGGGGTGGAGTTGATTAGCTTTAAGAGCTCGGCCAGCTGTAGTCCGAACTGCACCAGTCTGAGCGGAAATGATCTTAAGACATCTCAGGGTTTGCAGACTATTACGGTCGGCGGCGCCGCGAGTTTGCCGGGAGCGGTTGTCAATGCCTATTGGAGTAAGGTGACGCTGTCCGGAAGCGGCAATATGGGGGCGGCGAGTGGCCAGACGGTGGAATTAAACGGCGCAGGTACCATTGTTTTCGGCACTGTCCTGGCTTCTGGTAGTAAAACATGGACAATCAGCAGCTATCAAACACTATACTAACTCAAAAAAGCATAAGCTGTCTTCCGGTGCAGGCCTAACAGTGCTATACTTTTTTCAGAAGAGACTTGCTAGATGGGCAGCATGAAACAGAGTTCAGAAGTATATTTTTTTGAAGATAAGCCGCTATTTGGCCTTGATATTGGTCATAATACACTGCGGGTTATGCAGTTGGACATGGACCATAAGCTGCCCCGGCTCAAAGGTTATGGTGCGATTGCCTTTGATCCAAGTGCTATCGTTGATGGCGTGATCGTGAAGCCCGAAATCATTGCTAAGGCTGCCATGCAATTATTTGAAAATACTCTGGTTGGCGATATAAGCACTAATCGCGTGGCGGTCTCATTGCCTGCCAGCCGTGCCTTTACCCGGGCTATTCAGTTACCTAAAATTGGCCCCGATGATATTGCCGAAGCCGTGCAGACCGAAGCCGAGCAGTACATTCCGGGACACGCCGAAAATCTTTATCTTGATTATTCGATATTACGCAAGAATGAAGAAGGTATTGAGGCTTTTATTGTTGCAATGCCCCGGTCAATTGTGGATTCATACTTGATCTTAACTCGTATGCTGGGCCTGCAAGCGGTATTATTTGATACTTCCATCGGAGCGAGTGCCCGGATGTTCACTATGGATGCGCAGAGTAATATTCCTTCGCTTCTGATTGATTTTGGTACGAGTACAACGGATATCACGGTATTCAACAGCGGGGCTGTGGTTTTGGGAACGGCGCCTTTTGGCGGTGAAGACATAACGAGGGCTATTGGCCGCAAGCTGGCAATTTCGGCTGACGAGGCGCTTGTCATTAAGAGTCGATACGGCTTGGCGCCCAGTGTCGTGCAGAAGCAGGTTGTCGCTGCACTGGAGCCAGCTTTAGAAATGCTGATCAAAGAAATCCGCCGAACAATCCGTTACTACGAACAGCGCTACATAAAAGAAAAACCGATTAGCCAGATCGTTACTATGGGTGGTGGGGCTAATATGCCCGGTCTTGCCGATTACCTGACGGATCGCTTACATCTGGCTACGCGTGCTTTTGATCCCGCTCCCTACATCGATTTTGGCCATCTCAAGCATTTTTACAATGCCGATAGGGCATCTTATGCAACGGCCGCCGGCCTGGCATTAGCTGATCCGGCAGGAGTATTTGCATGATTAACCTTTTGCCGCCCCAACTCAAGCAAAGTTACCGTTATGCCCGGCGCAACCGTCGATTGGCCTTTTGGATTTTGGCGCTATGCGTGGCTATTGCCGGTATAGCCATTTTTACCGGTAGCGGCTTGATTGCTATGAATGCCTCAATTCAAAAGCAAAAAACAGAAACCGCAGACATTCAAAGCCGTTTGGAGGGTCAAGACCTTGCGGGTACCGAAAAGGAAGTTACCGCCGTATCTAATAATTTGAAATTAATGGTTAACGTGCTATCGAAACAAGTCCTGTTTTCAAAACTGCTGGTGCAGCTGGGCAGTGTGACCCCGCCGAATGTTGCGCTGACTAATTTGTCTGTTTCGCAAGCGGCTGGTGCTATGGACATTACAGCACGCTCCACAAATTACAATGCCGCAGCTCAATTACAGGCAAATCTTGCCGACCCCGGTAATAAAATCTTTTCAAAGGCAGACATCGTGAACATTAATTGCTCTACGACTACAACTTCTGACGCGGGAGTTTTTGCGGCTTACCCCTGTACTATTACTATAAAAGCCCTGTTTGCCAGTAACAATCCATTCCTATTTATTAACACCAATACAAAGGTTGCGCCATAATGAATAGCAAGAAATTATCGGCTATATTGGTGTCGTTACTGGTTGTTTTGGTTCTGGGACTGCTCGGAAGCGTCTATGTTGCGAATGCCGCCCTGTCCCATAAATCCAAGGAGCTCATTGATAGTAAGGCCGAGAGGATATCCAAGGAACAGCAAGAAAAGCAGCTTATCAAGGCAAAAAAGGATATCAAAACGTATGCCGAATTAAATGAAATTGCAAAAAGTGTCGTGCCACAGGACAAGGACCAGGCCAAAACCGTGGGCGAGATTGTGGCTTTGGCGAGCCAGAGTGGCATAGCGCGCCTTAGTTCGGTGGCTTTTCCGCCCTCGACCCTGGGAAATCCTGGCGGTAAGCAGGTTAAAACGCCGCAAGGACTAACGCAAGTAGCGCCCGTCAAGGGCATGCCGGGTGTGTATTCACTGCAAATTACAATCACCCAGGCCAATACCGAACCTGTTCCATACGGAAGCTTTATCACCCTTTTGTCTAAATTGGAGCGTAATCGCCGTACTGCCCAAGTAAGCAGTATTAATGTGCAGCCCGATGCTAAGCGTCCGGATATGGTCAGTTTTACATTAGTAATAGATAAGTTTATAAAACCATGAATATAAAATCATCTCAAGATCAATTGCGGCAAGTATGGCAGTCAACGCTCCGGTTGCGTATATTACTGTTCCTCGCGGTACTTACCATTTTGTATGCATTTATCGCTTGGCGGATTAATACATTGGTCAATGCCGAGCCCGATAGGGCAATAGTCGAGGCAAAAATGCATAAGACAACTACTCCCGTCGTCGATAAGTCAATCGTTGATAAGATTCGTCAACTAGAAGATAACAGTGTCGATGTACGCACGCTCTTTAATGAAGCACGCCAAAATCCTTTCCGCGAATAATGGCAAGCGTCAATAGTCAATAGTATTCAAGCGGGCGGGTGCCACCGGCTAATATTGGCCGAATAGGCGCTCAATGGTGGGCCACATAGAATCTGTCTTATTGTATGGGACTGCGTCCTGGAAGTAGTACCACCAGAAGTAGCCTCCGACATACCTGCTGCCTAGGTTGGCCTTGAGTGTATTGTGCATGCCGTAGTAAGTATTGGCAATTTGCTGTTTTTCAGTGAGCGTGGGATCGCTCGACAGTCCATCGGCCTTGCCCTGAGCGCCAATCTCTCCCATTCCGATCTTTGCATTGGGAAAGGTCACCTTCAGCCGATTGAAAATATTGGTAAAGTCGGTGGTAGTGGGGTGGGCTCTGGGTGAGCATGCTGTTTCATAAAAGCTAAGGAATACGTAGTCGACGCCATTTTTAACTTCGGCCGGTAACTGGTTGGCAAAGGACGCTGTGTCCTCCCAGGGTTGGGAATAACAATCAGAACTTGGCCAGTAGTTCAGGGTGATCGCCGATCGCAGGTTGAGTGCCGCATTGTCTTTTTCTACGACGTCATATGCGGCCTGTGTTTTTGCGTTAATATCTGCCGGGGTTCCAAGCCACTCCCCGTTCAGTTCGTTCCCAATTTCCCAAATATCCACATTGTTTTTAAAGGCGGACACAAAATTTGCGGCGCGCGTTTTATAACCGGAGACACTAATCTGTTTCATAGACGAAGAATCCAGAATTTCTCCCATAATGTAGCTGCGGTTGCGGAGTGTACTTACCGCGTTCGTATAGTCTGCGGGCGAGGTCCCGCTTTGGAATACTATCCGGGTAATAGGCCGTTTTGTATGCCTTGAAAGAGAGTCGTTAAGTGCGGTAAGGCTAGAGACCTCTTCCGTTGTGACGCCATATAGTGTGTCGGGAATTCCCCGGCCTGCATCAGTCGAAAAGGCCGGGTTGCCGTCCCCGGGCGGGGTCGCAGGAGCATTGAAGTTAATGGCTTTGGTCCCATCGCTTGCCGTCGTAACCGAAGCGTTGCCGGACAATGTAACGGCCGACGGATCAATCGAGACAAATGGACCGGCGGCCTTAGAGATTATAAATACGTATCCGAGAATAATGACGGCCAGGGCGGCCAGGGCGGCTATAATTTTATTTCTCCACCTCGAAAAAGCCCCTGTATTTGAGGAATAGAGAGTGCTGGAAGATTGTTTCATATGCCTTCTTGCTGTGCGCGGATAACGCTTGTGTCCACGAATTTTATTATTATGAAAATATAATTCAATAATATCATAAGCGTATTGTTTATGCTCGCCGTGCTCCTGCTATACTGACTATATGTCAGTCAGCCTCGAACAGCGCGCTGCTTTTTTGGTCGGGACCGTACCCTTGGACCTGCCGCCTGAGCAGCGAAAAATGGGCAACGCCGAAATGCTTGAGTACAACATGCGGCGGGTTTACGACCTGCTCGGACCCTATATGCGTGACTCAGCGCCCACAACCGAATGTACGCCGGAACAGATTGACTGGCAGGTGGACTACGCCAAAAATGTGTTGCCCCACCAGCCCGGCATTGTGCGCTATCCCGGTCCTGCCAGTGCTAAAAGCCTGCTTAGTTCACCGCACTATCATCTGGAAAAAGGACTAAATACGCTGCCTCTCGACGAAACTAATTTAGGCATGCGTATCTACGAGTTCGCCAAGGAAGCCATCGGACCATTTAACCGCGTAACTGCCACACCCGGCCTAGGTCACCTGAAGCGCATGAAGATTGACGTACCCGAAACCGCGGGGACGGCTATGATCTATTTTGGCTTGTCTACCATGCTGACAGGCATGAAAAAGGCGCTCTTTGACCGCGACGGCAAAAAGATGCAAAAGGCATTTTGGGAAGGTATGCAGATTTTCGAGGATAAATACGGTGGCCCGTTTACCCAGGCGACGTACAACGAAGTCGACAAAGTATGCGCCGATCCCCAGTTGCGCGACAAAGTAGAGGTGCAGATTTCGTTTCCTATGTCGCATGCGCTTGTAAACCTGTTGTATTTAGGAAACGCGCTGCCTGGCAAACCTGTATCTGATGCTTTTCGGGACAAAGCCGTGGGCTATTTGGCAAGTTCGATCGCGCAGCTTTTTGAACACATTCCGGCTGATGTGCCGAAGGTTGGCCATGCCTGCGAAACTAATCTCAATCCGGGCCATTGGGCAGGTTCGATTTACCGCCCGGCGTGGAACCATGATTGGTCGGGACGCGCCAGCGTGGATTATATAAATGCCATTTTACAGCGGACACACCGTAAATACTGGCCTCATGCCGTACAAGTGGCTATGACGCGCGAACGGCCGCCCTCACTGGACCCCAAGGTGCGTCAGCCATTTCGAAACTGGAATAAAGATGTACGTTTGATAGCTGGCATTATTGATCACCGCGCTAGCGTGGCCCATCACCTGGAAGCGGCTAGAATTATTGAAGAAATGGTGGGCGGTGTGGTCGACCTTGCCGCGCCGTGCGGCCTGGGCCGCCACCGCGAGGAAGTAATGGGTCCAGGCGCGCGCGAACTAGGCAACTTGCTGCTGTATCTTCACAAAGATATCATTGTTGCCGGCAACGCTTGACCTAAAAGCCAGCCAAGTTTTTGACGCCAGCTTCCAGTATGGGACGGAGCGTGTTGATACGCGTTGCAGCATCGATCTTGCTGCCAGCCGCATTCTGATAGCTGACACGGATGATCAGGCGGCCTTTGCGGATTGTTATCGAACTACTGAGTGCCGCAGTGTCACCGTAAAATGACTCGTCACCAATGGCGGGGGTTACGGCCTGTACGTTTTGGGCCATGGCGCCGGGTGATTTGTCGAAAGCGAACATTGATTTGGCGGCTTCGACGGTTTCATAGGTAGTGGTGTACATGGTGAGCTTGGCGTCATCCCCGACATCGCTTCGTACACAGTCATAGGAGGAGTAATTGTAGAGTTTTTTAGTGTCCGGATCCTCGATTACGCCAATTGATGAAGCAAACTTTTCCTCGGTGAGCGCACCGGCGTCGACGCCAAGGACCTGTTTAAAGGCGGTGTCGCTTAAAAGGTCACAGCTTGTAAACACTGCTCCTTTCATGACCGGACTCTTGATTTCAAAATTGGTATAGGCAGTGGGCGTCGATTCGGCTTTTTTGAGCCGATCGGCTACGAGCACCAAAAGTTTTTCTTTCTTTGCTTCGTCGACATCGGTTCGTAATACGGCACTGGCACTGCCGGAACGCAGCATCCACTTACTCTCCGATTTATTAAAACTATTTTCGCGGTTATTTTTTAGAGCCTTGACGCCACCAACGTCGGGTATGGCGGTATAGGTGCGCTCGATATCGCTCTTAAGCGAGGCTTCGGATGCGTTAAAGGGCTGATACACGCTTACTTCGGCGACTTTATTGCCCTTGAGATAATAGGAACAGTTGTTGATCTCATCGCTGGAGCGGGTGACGTATTTGCTGATGTCGCCCGTTTGTTGACTGCCGCGGCCATCGTAGACTTTGCGAGTCACCGGACCCGTAAGCGAATTTGCATTCAGAAGGATGCCGTTGGCTTTCAGGTCATCCAGCGTTAATAACGAACAGGCTTGAATTACTCTTTGCCCTGCAAAATTAATCACGCGGTCGGTTGGCCTTACAAAGATCGCCGCCGCATCGCCGATGGCGTCATTTTCATCTTCATAGCCTTCGCGGGCGATGTAGGTAGAGCTGTCCTTACCGTTTTTGGCGGTGTCGCCCGGTTTTTTCTTGTTGCCACCGCTCAGCATGAGCGCGATTACTACGATAATCAAAATTAACACGCCTACGCCGATAAAGACCAATTTCTTTGGAAAAGGTTTTTTGGCCGGCGGCTGGGTGAATCCGCCGTCACTGACTACCGGCGAACTCGGATAGTTTGGATCCATGTTCATATCCCCTGCTGCTGTTAGTTTTTCTAAGTCTATTATAAATCATTCAGGGAGAAAGGTCGAAAGAGCCTACCTGAATCCGCTTTTTAATGCATAATTAATGAAAATTTCATACACAGCCAGTTAAATATAATAATGAAGCGATCGTATCTTTTAACCGCAATCCTTATGGGATTGACTCTAGTTTTTGCTGCAACGATAAACCTTTCCGGTCTTGAGCCGGGCGTTAAAATATATATGACACAGGCCAGTTTTGTGGTCATGGCCCACATTACTGCCGCTATCGTGCTCATTCTGGCCATAAAAGGCTTCCGCGACCGCCTCAGAACGCCATACTTGCTGATTTGTGCTTCAATACTTATGGTTGCCATGGGTACTATCCAGAGTGTTCTTTTGTGGATTCTTCATGCCGAAAATACCGCTTATTACCGTCTGGGGGGTCTGTACATTTTCTATATCACAGTTCCATACCTGGCTTATTTTGGTTTACGTACACTCGCCGTCCAGCTGTTAACGAAAAGCGTCCTTTTAAAGGCATGGCTGCCGATTAGTATTACCCTGGTTTTTGGTATCCTCGCTACTCTCATACCCACGCCGCGAACTGACCTCCCCGAATACCGGATAGATATCGAAGTATTTATGAATTCTTCGGCCTTCCTTTTGATTATAGTAACGGCATTGGTGTTCAAAGCGCGGCGGCAAGCTAGCATAATCTATAAGTCGGCATTTCGCTGGCTGGGTTTCGTGTACGGCTCAATCGCCTTGGTGACGACATCGAATATGATTGCTGTGATTTACCTGCCTCATGAACATTGGTATTGGATGTACGGAGTGTCGTATAGCGTTTATAATTTTACGGCGATTGCCGTTATGGTTGCGGCGCTCCGCTTTACGCGCATTGCTTACGCGGCTGATACACTCATAAAGAAGAACCGGAGTACTCACTCACTTAGTTCTATCGACATAGTTATGGCATTAGCGCAACTGGCCTCGAACCCGAAAAGTATTGACGAGATCTTGGATGAATTACGGCGTCTAACCGTATCCCTCGCAACGTCGGGATCCGGCGTAGTTCTTACCAAAGAACAGCAGATCATAACGGCTCGTGTATATACGCGGCTTGAGAATTTCTTGATCAACAAAGAACCCGTGCGCAAGTTTGATCGAAAAGAGCTGCGTCAAATGATAGACATTCGATTCAAGGATGCCGTGCAAGAACCCGTATTTTGGCAAAAGATCGAGTAGTTTGACCTAGTATGATCCGCCATAAGGAGAGTCGGGCGCAGAAATAACCCGCCAGTGGTCACGTGCAGGAGCAATGACGAACTGTGCCATCGCCGGGGTTACATCAAAAAATCTGCGCCAGTGTTCTTTGCGGGCTTGTTCCGGGAGATCAATGGCTTGGATGCCAAATAGACCAAGAAGTGCCGCTTTTTGAACGGCAATCGTAGTGCTGTAGATCTCTTTAT
>JARIHD010000064.1 GCA_029288425.1 Candidatus Saccharimonadota bacterium | reverse complement strand
GGTACGTTCCTACGTGTTACTCAGCCGTCCGCCGCTCGCCGCCAAGTAGTAAACTACTCGCGCTGCCGCTCGACTTGCATGTATTAGGCACGCCGCCAGCGTTCATCCTGAGCCAGGATCAAACTCTCCAAAAAAGAATTTGTCTGTCTTCAGTCGAACTAGTCCCGAAGGACTAAATTACTGACTTAATATTCACAAAACAATTCAAAAAATTGAACTGACGTTGATTTGCACTACTCAATTTTTAATGATCAGTTTCAGAGCCACCTAAAGAAGACCTCAAAAACTCTAAAGGAGATAGTACGATGGATCGCCCCTCTATGTCAAGATAAATTTAGAAATTAAGGTAGTGATTCTTACATCACTGTTTTCAGGTTAGGCAATGTACGACTGCGACCACGTTCAAGCAAATGACGTAGTAGTTAAACCACCCCTGTTAGAAGGGGTGGTTTAACTACTACGTGGTACTTGGCCTAAGCGGCCGGCTCTTCTTCGTCATCATCAAGGACCTGTGCATCGACAAGTGCTAACGACACGACCTCATCTCCGTCATTCAGACGCATAATGCGCACCCCTTGCGTTGCCCGACCCAGTAATGGAATATCCTTGAGACCTAGGCGGATCGTCTGCCCTTGCGAAGAAACAATGATCACTTCCTGCGACTCGTCTTCAGAAAGTGTCTTTACTCCAATCAATTTACCGGTCTTTGAATTAACAATTGCCGATCTGATACCAACCCCACCGCGGGCGTGTGGCGTGAATTGGGCCACTTTAGTCCGTTTCCCGTAACCAAATTGACTAATCACGAAGATGCTGGAATTTTCCTGGACAATGTCCATTCCAATAACCTGGTCACCGGTGCGCAACCGAATACCGCGGACTCCACGAGACACGCGGCCCATGGGACGTACATCCTTTTCGTTGAAACGGATGGCTTGTCCTTGCAGCGTAGAAATAACAACTTCATTGTCACCGGTCGTCATGCGAATCCATTTAAGCTCATCCCCGTCATCAAGGTTGATAGCGATCAGGCCCGAACTACGTACATTTTGATACTGCTCAAAAGGTGTCTTTTTAACGACACCGCGAACGGTACACATAAAGAGATTGCCAATATTCTCTTGTTTACTGACATTGATGACCGCGCTAACCATCTCTTCAGGCTGAAGCTGGAGCAAATTGACTATCGCGACACCTTTAGCATTCAAACCAGCCGTCGGAACCTCGTAAGTTTTTAGACGGAATACACGGCCCTTATTCGTAAAGAACAGCAAGAAGTCATGTGTACCAGCATTTACAACATGCTCAATAACATCTTCTTCACGGGTTGTCATGCCCCTGCGACCCTTACCACCCCGCCCCTGCTTCTTATATTCAGCGATTGGACTCCGTTTAATGTAATTTGCTGATGTAAGCGTTACTACAACCTGCTCGTCCGGAACAAGGTCTTCATCGCTCATTTTTCCAAGCTCTTGAGGAACAACTTTTGTACGACGTTCATCACCAAAATTCTTTTTAAGTTCTAAAAACTCATTCTTGATGATTTTTAGAATCTCTTTTTCGTCAGCCAAAATTGCTTCTAGGCGGGCGATAGTCTTCAGGAGTTCAGCCAATTCGTCCTCGATCTTCTTGCGCTCCAAACCAGCAAGCGTACGAAGCTGCATAGCCAAAATGGCCTTGGCCTGAATTTCGCTCAGCCCAAAACGTTCGATCAGGTTTGCCTGCGCTTCTTCAGTCGTATCACTGGCACGGATGGTTTTTATGACCTCGTCTATATGGTCCAGAGCGATTTTGAGACCTTCCAAGATATGCGCACGCTCTTTGGCCTTGCGCAGTTCGTATTCAGTCCTACGACGCACTACAATACGGCGGTGCTTAATATGCTCGCTAATGATGTCCTGAAGACCTAGAACGCGCGGCTGGATGCCGTCGATCAGGGCCATCATATTAAAGTGGAACGACGTTTGCAGTGGCGTGAGTTTGTAGAGCTGGTTCAGAAGCTTCTTTGGGTAGGCATCCTTCTTGAGGTCAATAACAATCCGCACCACCCCGCGTGCACTTTCATCTCGGAGATCTGCGATACCTGCTATTTTCTTTTCTTTGTAGAGGTCGGCAATCTTTTCAATAAGACCAGCCTTATTTAGCCCATAGGGAATTTCGCTGATGATGATCTGATGACGGCCCTTCGCGCCTTCGACAATATCAGCGACGCCGCGGACAACTACACCGCCGCGCCCCGTCGCATACGCGCTACGCAGTGATTCTTTACCAAAAATAATACCACCGGTTGGAAAATCAGGCCCTTTAATAAATTGCAGCAGGTCATCCAAGGTAGCCTCTTCGTGGTCAATCTGGTAAATGGTAGCGTCCATCAGCTCTGTCAAGTTATGCGGCGGAATATTGGTCGCCATACCTACGGCGATACCCAGCTGACCATTCAAAAGCAGGTTCGGTAATTTACCCGGCAATACCTCTGGTTCCTGGGTTGTGCCGTCATAGTTGTCGCGAAATGGCACAGTGTCTTTATCGATGTCTGCCAGAAGGTCATCAGCCAAACGAGCCATTTTTGCTTCGGTATAACGCATGGCAGCCGGTGGATCGCCATCCATTGAACCAAAGTTACCCTGCCCGTTAATGAGCATATATCGCATAGACCAGGGCTGCGCCATACGAACCATGGCGTCATATATAGAGGAGTCACCGTGCGGGTGGTATTTACCCATTACCGCACCGACCACGTTTGCACTCTTACGATGGCGTGCGTTCGAACGGAGCCCATCGTTATTCATGCTGTATAGAATGCGACGATGGACAGGCTTCATGCCGTCGCGGACATCAGGCAATGCACGGTCGATAATGACACTCATGGAATAGCGCAGATAGCTATCTTCCATGACGTTCTCAACGGTACGAAGCTCAACGGTACGGGAGTGGTCGGCCTGGATGGTTACCACTTCGCCTTCGATGGCCATAGGATTTTCGTCTTGTGGGGGTGTGGTTGGTTGCATTTGATCGTCCATACTAAATATCCAAATCCTTCACAAACTTAGCGCGGGCCGTAATAAAGTTTTTGCGAAGCTCTACTTCTGTTCCCATCAGCTTATTAAAGATGGCGTCGGCCTTTTCAGCGTCCTCTACCTTAACCTGGACCAAAACGCGCTTTTCGGGGTTCATGGTGGTTTCAAAGAGCTGTTCGGCGTCCATTTCACCCAGACCCTTGTAACGCTTTTGCTCGATAAAGCCGGCCTGACGGAACCGTTCGTCGTCTTCAGCAACTTTTAGACCATCTTTTTTACGGGCAGCGATTGTGGCGTCCAAGACTTTTTCGAGCTCATCTTCGTCATATATAAAGACGCTGGATTTGCGGCCTGGCTTGACCAGTTCAAACAGGGGCGGCTTCGCAAGATACAAATGTCCGCCGTCAACAACGGGCTTCATGAAACGGAAGAAGAATGTCAGAAGCAGCGTACTAATATGCGAGCCATCGACATCGGCATCGGTCATAATAATGATACGGTCATAGCGCAGGCCATCGATAGAGAATGAGTCTTCGATGCCAACGCCCAAAGCCTTAATCAAGCTCAAAATCTCGTTGTTGGCCAACATCTTGTCCAAACGAGCACGTTCTACGTTTAGAACCTTACCGCGCAGCGGCAAAATTGCCTGGGACTTGCTATCGCGGCCACTTTTGGCGGAGCCACCAGCCGAGTCACCCTCTACAAGGTAAATTTCTGATGTTTTGGGGTCTTTATTGGAGCAGTCGGCCAGTTTGCCGGGCATACTTGCACCTTCGAGCACGCCTTTGCGAATGATGTTTTCGCGGGCGGCGCGGGCGGCCTTGCGGGCGCGGGCGGCCAGCAAAGCCTTACCGACGATCTTGCGGGCGATGGCAGGATGTTCTTCAAGATAGTAATTGAAGTACTCGGTCATTACTTGCTCGACATAGCCGCGGACTTCGGGGTTACCAAGCTTGTTCTTGGTCTGGCCTTCAAACTGCGGGTCGGGCAACTTGACAAGAATGACGGCGGTTAAACCTTCACGGCAGTCTTCGCCGGTCAAATTTTCCTCCTTTTCTTTGAGGAGACCGTTTTTACGAGCATAGTCATTTACAACGCGAGTCAGCGCTGAACGGAAGCCTGTTACATGAGTACCACCGTCCGGGTTAAAGACATTGTTGGCAAATTGCTTAATTGTCTCACTAAATGCATCGGTATACTGGGCCGCAATTTCGATCTGGGTGTCTTCGACCATTTTATCGACATAGAAAACATCGTCATCGACCACCTCTTTGCCAAGATTCAAATGCGTTACATACGATTTAATACCGCCCTCAAAGTAGAAGCTGTAGCGGCTACCAGTACGTTCGTCGGAAAGCGACGTATGAATGCCTTTGGTGAGGTATGCCGCATGACGCAAGCGGTCTAGAATAGTGTCGTAGTTAAATTTCGTCGTCTCAAAAATAGTTTCATCTGGATAGAATTCGATGACCGTACCGGTTTGGTCGCTCTTGCCAATAGCCTTCAGGTCAGCCAACGGCACTCCACGTTCATACTCTTGCCGGAAAGCCTTGCCATCACGGTGGACGGTAATGATAAGCCGTGCAGAAAGTGCGTTAACCACGCTCGAGCCAACACCGTGCAGACCACCGGAGACCTTGTAGCCACCGCCACCAAACTTACCGCCCGCATGCAGCACAGTAAGGACAGTTTCGACGGTGCTTTTTCCTGTCTTGGGGTGAATGTCGGTTGGAATGCCACGGCCGTTGTCAGTAACACGAACACCGTTGCCCGGCAGTAACTCAACCATAACTTTCGTAGCATGACCGGCCAGCGCTTCGTCGATACCATTATCTACGATCTCCCACACGAGGTGATGCAAACCCTCGACGCCGGTTCCGCCAATATACATGCCGGGGCGCTTGCGTACCGGCTCAAGACCCTCAAGCACCTGGATCTGATCTGAAGAATATCCTTTTTGTTTGCTAGCCACTTCTAAAATACCCTCTTTAAGAACAATGAAATAGTAAGATAGTTCCCACTTCTTCTTATATTATAAGTAACTTCACCGGTTTCCGCAACCGTTTACCGAAGAGCCGCTAGCGTGCGTGCAGGTTGCCGTCTTGGTCTATAAAGATAGTATCACTGGGGGGCTGGTCTTCCTTGGTAGCGGGGGTAGGTGAAGTTTTTCCAAGAGGTATTTCACCGGCATGATGTGCTGGTACCTCATCTTTCTTTGCGCTAGCCTCATGGCCCTTTTCAGTGTGATGTTTAGGCGGGTGAGCTGGAGAGGGGTGCGGATCAGTTAGTTTCCTTTCGACTTCTTCGGCTGCAGCTTCAAGCTGGCGATCACTGGCTGCGTCATTAACGGGTGCTGCATGTTGCGCCCCATAGTTAACGTGTGGATGTTCTGACAAGACTGGTGCGGGAGGCTGTGGTGCAGGCGTCGGCGAAGCGGGAGATACGGGAGCGGCGACGGGCTGAACCGGTTGGTACGGCATGGGAGGCATAGCCGAATTCATTATCGCAGGTGCAGGCCCAGGCGCGAATTGCTGCGGCATACCAGCCATAGGGGGATTCATAGGACTCATCGGAGATGGATGGGTGGGCGTAACCACACTGCCAGCCGGAGCCGGCTGCGGCCCTTTTTGCCAAGGATTAGGGCGCAAAAGCGGTCCACTGCTCTTCTTTTTGACCATCCAATCATCAAGGAAAGAAGCCGGGCTAGGAGGTCGTGGAGCGACGGGACCAGGGCCACCCGGAACCGCCGGAGCAGGAGCGCCAAATCCACCAGGTGCTCCTGCTGCATATGGATTTGCGCCGCCGCCAAAACCGCCCCCTGGACGGGCTGCCGGTGCAGCAGGTGCGGTTTCCTGAGTAGCAAGACGTTCAAAAATCTCCTTTTCGACTACAGCCTTAGGGCGGCCAAACTTGGCCGCGGAAAGCTGCTTGAGCGCTTCCGCGAGTTTGTAGTTGGGGTTACCCAATGGCGGCAAGGTTGCCATACTAAATGGCTGCGTTGGCACACCCTTGATCAGCATGCGCACACCGGCATTATAGTTAGGCATACGCAAAAGGTCCGTGGGATCAAAAGCGGGACGTAAGCGCTTTGCCAGCGCCTCAGCATCCTCATCCTGACCAACACGAAATGCAACGATTGTACCCGTGTTACCAAACACTGCATCGCGAATTTCTTCCGTCAGCTGGGTTGTAAACTGGTTGGCAACAATCAGGTTTAGGTGGTACTTACGGGCCTCAGAAAGAATGGTTGCAAAAGAGTCCGTAGAAAAGTTCTGGAACTCGTCGACATATAGCGCGAAATCCTTGCGCTCACTTTCCGGGATATTCGCACGACTCATAGCAGCGGCCTGGAACTTCATAACGAAGATCATACCGAGCAGCTGCGAGTTGAGAAGACCCAGGCGGCGCTTACTCAAGTTGACAATAAGGATCTTGCCCTCATCCATAACCTCACGCAACTTAAAGGCACTC
>JARIHD010000057.1 GCA_029288425.1 Candidatus Saccharimonadota bacterium | reverse complement strand
CGAGATGTAGCTCCGTCTCGTGGGCTCGGAGATGTGTATAAGAGACAGACCACCAGGAAGAGGGTAAATCTCCTGTACACTTCCCTTGCCATAGCTCTTTTGACCATATAGCGTAGCAACGTTATTGTCGCGAAGCGCACCTGCTACGATTTCGGAAGCGCTGGCGCTACCCTCATTAATAAGCACAACGGTGGGCATGCCGGCGAATACCGGATCGCCGGAAAGCTTGGAGACATGATTATTGGTCACTAGTCCGCCGCGCCGCTCCTGCACGATCGTCTTCCCATTTGGCACCCACATTTCGGCAATGTTGATTGAACTGTCCAAACGGCCGCCCGGATTATCGCGAAGGTCAAGTAATATTCTGGTTGCACCCTTGGCCTTGACTTCAGAGGCTGCGGTAGTCATTAAGTCATACGTGTCCTGGCTAAATTGACTGATCGAAATAAGCCCGATGTCACCATCGACCACCTCCCATTTAACGCTTGGGATCTTTATGTCGTCACGGGTAATTTTAAGGGTGATGTCCTCGGACTTGGCACGAATAAGGCGCAATGTGACTTCTGTGTCTTTGGGGCCGCGGATTTTACTGACCGCTTCTTCGATGCTCATGTCTACGGTTGATTCACCATTGATGGCTGCAATAATATCCTGCGAACGCAGTCCTGCTTTGTCGGCCGGAAAACCACTAATCGGAGAAACTATGATCAAGTTATTGTCATCGTCTTTGCCAAGCTCCGCGCCAATCCCCGTGAATGAGCCAGTCAACTGCTCTTCAAACTTTTGGGCTGCTTCTTTGCCGAAGTATTGTGTATATGGATCACCGGCTGCCGCGGCCAAACCTTTCTTCATGCCATCGAGCAGCTTTGTTTCATCCAATGTACCATCGTAATGGTTGCGAATAAGGTCGTACACCCGTTCGACAGAGGCATAGTTCAGATCTTCGGATAATTTCTTATTGCTTTCCGCTACGGTCGCGCCAAACATGACCGTACCGTTGCCCACCCCCAGGCCAAATAGAAAAATCAGCGCTGCAACGCCCACAAGGGCAACCGTCTTTAAAATAGTCTTTGTTTTTGAACCGCCTTCAGCAGCATTCCGTTCCGTACGCACTTAGCTTACCCTCTTGCTTCCTCATTATACCGTTACGGCTATTATACCGAAAAAAATAGCCCCTCGAAAGATTTCGAAGGGCTAATCGAGCGTATGTAGAGCTGATATTCAGCTTAATATTTACGCCACTGAGTTGAAAATTCACCGTTCAGGTTGGCGTTATATTGAGCGACGTAGATTTTGTCGGCATCAACTTCAAGGACGTACATAGCGTGACCCCAGGTACCAGCGGTACTAATAGCCACGTCACCAGGCTGCGGCACGCGCGAAACCTCAACACCATTACGATATGCCGCAGCAACCCAGTCTTTGGCATTGCCGTAGTAGCGCGGAGCGGAGCGGCCTGACGCCTCAACCGCCCAGGCGGCATATGAAACACACTGGCGCGTGCAGTAGCCCCATTTGTCTGGACCGTCATTGTCTACGCAGCCAGGGGCGGTGCTCATACTAAAGCCTGCATCTGAATACGGATATGCCTGGAGGTTAAAGTCTTTGGCGCTACCGCTGAATCGTAAGAAGTAGTAGCCGCCGTCAGTAGTATTGTTGGCACGGCGCTGGGCTGCGATGAGCGATTCGATCTTGGCCTGGTTCGCCTTCGTCTTTTGGTTATACTCGCTCTGCTGGGACTGGTTGTAGCTCAGCATGCGCGCCTGTTCTGATCGGGCGCTAGCCAGCACTGCGCGCTGGGCTTGCTGTTCAGCCAATAACCGCTCAATCTGAGTTTTTTGCTCTTTCAGCTGATTCTGCAGGTCATTTATACGCTGCAGCGTAGCTTGGATTTTGTTTTTGACAGCCGTTTGGTATTCTTCTTTATCAACAAAATCACTTAGATTTTTGCTGGTTGCCAGCATTTCAATGGTGGTAATTTTACTTTCGACGTACGAAACGCGGATACTCTCACCTAGAATGCCGCGCTGCCTGGCGAGCTCGGCTTCGTTGGCAACAATTGTCGCCTGGATCTCATTTTGTTTGGCCGTGTTGTCATCAATCTGGCCCTGTACGCTATTGATTTGGCCCTGCAAGCGGTTAATAGCGTCCTGGTAACTCACCGCTTGCTCCTGCAGCTGCGCCACGGCGTTTTTGTTGTTGGCGTTTTGCTGCTGCAGCTGTTTGATTTGATCGGTAATATTATCAGCCGTTACGCGGGGCACGATGGTCATTCCTACGGTCAAAATCGCAGCGACCACCAAAAAACTTGTAGTTGCTATTCTACGGTTTTTGATCAGTGTGCCAATGGATAATTTTTTCATTTTTATTTTATTATCTTGTACTTTAAACATTAGCATATCCCCCATGTTTTCGCAAGATTTCCCCAGCCTGCACCTGATGTGCGTGGGGCTGCCATTCTTCTTAAAGGCGCTGAAAAAGCCCGCCAGATTGTGGCGAGCTTTTTATTGTTACTTAAAATGTGCGGTTTATTTCTTGGTTTTAAATTTCAGATACCGCCGGGTCGCTACGATAGAAGAAGCGGCTCCTATGAGTATACCAACTCCCAATTGCATAAGCAAAAAATGCCAGAAATTATCGCGGAAATACGTTGCCGCATAGCCGATATCCAAAAGGCCCAAGGATGTCGCTTCGAGCGACGATCGCCACAGCACAAACATCGAATGCAGCAGTAAAATCGAAATAATTGCCGCCAGCGCGCCGTAAATAATACTCTCTACTACGAACGGCCCGCGGATATATGACGTGCTCGCGCCCAGCAGCCGCATAATTGTCAGCTCGTCGCGCCGGTTAAAGATCGCCATCTGGATCGTATTAAATATGATCAGTACCGTCACAACCGCAAATACTACGACAGCAATAACCCCTGCCCGCTCCAAAATGTTAGCGGAGTGCGTAATCTTATCTATTGCCTCCTTTCGATTGTCCGAATAAGAAGTTTCGTCCGATTGCAGGGCCACTATATCATCTTTTGAAAGAAACGACTTGATGTCCGCCAACTTATTCAAGTCTTTCGGCTTAATCTGAATGGTAGCGGGCAGTGGATTATCTGTTTGCGAGACGGCAGCAAGCAGCTCGGGGCTATCGGCATGGTCAGCGATATATTTTTTGAGCGCGTCGTCTTTAGAAACAAACCTCACCCGTTCGACATTCGGCAGTTTCTTGATATCGGTAATAAGCTTATTCCGCTGCGCTACACCAACTTCATCTTTCAGATACACCGATATATCTATTTTGTCGGTGATCGTCTTGATGGTATTTGTAAATGTTGCATTCGCGATCAATGAAAACAGCACGATTGACAATGTCACCACCATCACGGCCATAGCCGCAATCGCCAGCCAGGCGTTGCGTACAAAGTTAACCGCTCCCGTACTGATGATGCGGGATAATGTTACGAGCTTACGTTTCATGCGTTATATGCCGCCTTTGCCCGGTCGCTCACAATCTGGCCATGTTCAATCGTGACGACGCGGCGCTTTAGCTTGTTCACCACTTCCTGGTTGTGCGTAGTCAGTAAAACGGTCGTCCCGTAACGGTTAATCTTTTCCAAAACGGCAATGACGTCCCAGGCATGTTTGGGGTCGAGGTTGCCAGTCGGCTCATCGGCGATCAAGATTTTGGGCTGGCGCACGATGGCACGCGCAATCGCCACCCGCTGACGCTCACCACCAGACAGCTCCAGAGGCATCCGCTTTTCTTTACCCTTCAGATTCACAATGTCCAAAACTTTGGGCACCGTATGGCGAATCTCGCGGTTGCCCATTCCTACAATTTCCAGGGCAAAAGCAACATTCTCAAAAACCGTACGATTCGGCAGTAGTTTAAAATCCTGAAACACCACGCCGATCTTGCGGCGCAGCAGCGGGATATCTTTGTCTTTCAGCTTGTCATAATCGATGCCGCCGACAATAATTTTGCCGCTGGTTTGACGTTCCTCTCGCGTCAGCAGCTTAAGCAATGTGGACTTACCCGCACCACTCTGCCCTACCACAATCACGAACTCTTTTGGCTCCACATGCAAACTGATACGGTCTAAAGCCGTCGACTTGCGGTTATAAGTCTTTGTTACCCTGTCCAACAGAATCATTGTGCTTATTCTAACACAAAAAGCTTGTGCTGGTGGCAATAAAACGCGCGGATCGAAGGCTTATTGTTGACGGCGGATAGTTATAGAACCCAATACCAACACGCCGATAGTAAAACCCACTACGATAGCCAGATCGCGTAACAGGGCGCTGC
>JARIHD010000051.1 GCA_029288425.1 Candidatus Saccharimonadota bacterium | reverse complement strand
CTGCAGACCGCTATCTTTGCCGTGCAGCTACTAGTCTTGGTCCCTATCGTAGTGGCCGTGACCGGCAACTGGATGGTAATTCCCGTGGCCATCGCCGCCGACTTTATTTTGAACGGTATGATCGCCTTTGGATCGTCATTTGCTGCCCGGCGCTGGAATTTGCTGGGTGCGCTGCCCTACTTCTACTTCCTGCGCTGGCTGGAAATCGGCATTTATTTCATCGCCCTGTATGAAGTGTTGATCATGAAAAAGTTCCAGTCCGAAATCAAAGGCTGGGACACTGAAGGCCGCCGTTATAAACTCGACAACGCAGCTTTGCAAGACGTCGCCAAGTAGTTTATAACCTAATAGCTACTCACTATCTTTCATGACATTTTATAAAAGTGATGATATAAGTCAGATATGACTAATACTTTTTTCGTGGATCACTTTCGTGGATTCAAAAAGACTGCAATTCCTATCAAAGAAGTAAATTTTTTTGTCGGAGAAAATAGTACCGGCAAAACCTCGATCATATCCCTGATTTCTCTTTTTTCATCTGGAAATTTTTGGTTTGATGGTGATTTCAGGACAAAGGATTATAATTTTAGCTTTTTTGGAGATGTATACGGTAAAGGCTTTCGCAGTAAAAATGCCGAGACGACTGTCGGGCTACTAATGGATGGGGCCAAGGATAATGAGCTCCAGGCCTATGGCATTAAGCTTGGTTCAGTGGGCGGAAAGACAGCATTAAAAAGTCTTAAACTAGCTACTGCCACTAAAGAGATCCAGATCCTGATTAATGGATCAGAAATTCAATCCATGGTGACTGAGACCAAGTTTAAGAAAGCAAGCTTTTCGGACTGGGCGCTGGAAAAGATTGTTCCTTCTAAAGAATTTCAACAGGCCACCACAAAGCATAATCCTCCGCCATTCTTTATTAGCCTCAGCCTACAAGATGAGCATAGAAACTTTATGTCATCGCTTAACTTATTTGACGTTTTCTCCAATCATACCTGGGTCGCGCCCATACGTGCTAAACCCCAAAAGACCTATGATAGCGAAGTAATAGATGAATCGGCAGAAGGAGCCCATACCCCCTATATCTTGAGCGAGCTATATTCAGGCATATCCAAAGACGCAAAAACTGAGCCCAGGCTAATAAGGGCACTAAATAAGTTCGGCAAGGAGAGCGGCCTTTTTGATAAAATAGGCATTCGAAAATTTAGCAAATCCTCTAACTCACCCTTTGCACTAACCATTTCCCTCAGTAAGAACAAACTTCTTGTTACGCATGTAGGATACGGCGTATCGCAAGTCTTGCCCATCCTCATTGAAATACTTAGGCATAGAAATGGACATTGGATGACCATTCAGCAGCCCGAAGTCCATCTTCACCCTAAGGCTCAGGCGAGCTTAGGGCAACTTCTCTATGAAGTAGCGAAGTCTAAGAATGGTAGGTTTATCATTGAGACGCATAGTGATTACATAATTAACAGATTTAGGCAAATGATGGGCCGAGAGTTCGGTAAAGATGATGTGTCAATAGATGCGCAGATCATCTATTTTGAGAGAAATAAAATAGGTAACCTCACCCATCCTATTGAGATAATGCCGAATGGAACATATTCCTTGGATCAGCCTAAGCAGTTCCGCGACTTCTTCCTTGAAGAAGAGTTTAATAACCTAAATGTCTAATATGTGCTTAATAATTGACACCAATATCCTTCATCCCGTTTTTGATCACACAAATAGTGAGCATAGATTCTTCTCTTGTATCAAGGACTGGCTAAAGACTAACGCCAAGACACGCCTCATCATAGGCGGAACAAAATATAAGACCGAAATACGCTCACTGACCAATGGTAAGTACGTCGCAATTTACTCACAGCTACGCCAGGCGGGCAGAATTATTGCTGAGGACGATGAAGTAGTTGACGCGAAAACCATTTATCTCAAATCACTTGAGAAAGACAGCTCCTTTGATGATGCTCATGTGCTTGCCTTAGTAGTAGTTTCGGGGTGCAAAATTCTGGCTACAAATGACCAACCATTTACTCGATTTGCTAAGATGCGTAAATTCTATAATAAAGGCCAGAAGCCGCCGCTCATCTTTAACCAGAACACCTCGTCAAAAGTATTAAAAGGGTCCCTGCTAAGCCCCCCATGTCGTGGCTGCAAGCGACTAGCCCTTAGCAACCCCTAAGGTTAGATCTTTTCGACGCCGTCAAAAGAGAAAAAGAACAGCTGACGGTGCTGCATAAATGCGCCCGTGCAGGTCTGCAGTGTCAATTGTGGTGCACCGTCGTAGTTAAATACAGAGGTGTCAGCCGGGTCGACGACCTCTTTACGCAAAAACGTATACGTAAACCGATACCCGTTATCCGTCTCGACCACTACTTTTTCACCTTCGGCGATATTGTGCAGGCGGGCGAATACCTCTTTGCGGTAGTGGCCGTAAATCAGGGTATTGCCGGCTTCATTATTGGGTTGTTTGGTCGGCAAAGCATAGTGCACTTTGTCGTTCGACAGCGTCCAGGCCCCTGTTTTGGCATTATAAACACCGTCCGCGACAGTCAAATCCATATTCAGGCTAGGAATAACGAGACGGACCGGTTTACCAGTAATAACCTCGGGTTTGGCAGAAGGCCTAGGCGCAACCGCCGGCACGTTGGCCGTAATCGGGCGTGCCAGAGCCTGTTTTTCATGAAAACGGTAATACAATAGGGGTGTTAGCACGGCAAAGCCCAGCGCCAGGCTGGTCAAAGCTACTATAGTGAGTTTATGGTACAATTTCATATTCAAACACCTCCCGGGATCCGGGAAAGTAAAAGCGGGGCTGAACAATCCGCCCCGCTAGTTACTTATTTTGCTTCGCCGCGGGCTTTGCGGGCCATCAAGACAGAAACTGCCAAGATGATAACGCCGCTAACCAGCAAGCTGGAAGCAAGAACGAACAGTACGCGGCTGTCACCAGTGCTAGGAAGCAGGGAAATACCAGTCGCTACGTTTGCTGTACCAAGAACTTTTGGTCCGTACATACGTTCTCCTTATTATTAGGTGCAGAATCCGGCCGGGTAGCCCACCGCGAGGTCGCACTCTTCCCTACCATTTATACACCTAAAATGACTTTTTGTAAAGTATCTTATATTATAGTCGTGCTAATGGTTATACTAACTCGTCTAATAATAGTTAGTGCTACGTCAACCAGGTGTTCAAATTCTTTGGGCGGATATTGAGACTAATAGGATTTGAGCTCGATGATGGTCCACCACCTTCCACTGTCCGGTAGCTGATCATAGGATTGATCTCTCTCAGACTTTCGATAAGCGGTATTAGCTCGCGTTCGGCATGTTTAAGTGCTTCGGCGGACGCGCTCCAAACGACAATTTTGGTTGGATAACTTTGCGCCTCTGATTCATTATTCAGTTCAAAGCGCCGTTGAAGTACTTGAGCGGCCATACGAATCCCGGCGGTTTCGTCCTGACCGTTTTGAATATCAAGCAGGAATAGTCCGACATTTGGATCTTCTACAATACCTTCCATGTCGCTGGGCGAGGCAAATGCCAAAGCTTCATTAGCTGCGAATGGGGAGTAACGGTCGACCGCCTCGACCCACGTTCGACGCTGTTCTGCGTCATCTTCCAGAATAACCGCCGTCTGCCCCTTCTTTTCCTGCTGAAAATCGCCCAATTCCGGATACATGCCGTACACGTCCAAACGAAATGCTTTGGTCAGGTCCAGGGTTTTGAAGTTTTGAAAGCAATGGCCCCGGTCTTTTTGACGCCACTGTTCACCCGCGTCGGACTCGCTCACTCTGTCCATCTGGTCGTTTAGGTCAGCAGTCACCGTACTCCATGCCTCAACGACACGTCGGCCGGAGCCATTATCGACATACCTTTGTATCCGGGCAAGCGTTTCTACATGTTCGGCTGAATGTTTAGCTACCTGAATTTGGGTAGCTTCGGCCAAAGTAACCCCTTCGTGCCACTGGTAACCACTCAGTGCCTCGGTCTGATACGAGCTCAATATTAACTGTAGCATCTCTGCTTCTTCGGATGTTTTGGAGTCGCCCAAAATATGGTCCATGCGTGCGACGATATGATTGCCCATGAGCAGTCCCCTGGAAAGCTGTCGGGCGCGGTGGGGAAGATAGGTTAGAAGCATGAGCGCATCGCTGTTATCAGGGGCGAGCGTCAGGTTTTGGATATCGCCGGTCATGGCTTTTACCACTTCGTACGTACGATCGTTGGCACCCGGAGCGTTTTCGGCGGCGATATCGTGGATGGCGGTAAGGTAAGCAAATGCAGTCGATGGCCAACGATCATGCCAGTATTTTATAACCTCCAGACCTGCACCCTGTTCATCTATTTGCTGATGAAGGCTGCCCATAAATGTCTCGTCCGGACGCATTTCGCTGACGTCACTCGCCGATAATGCCAGTTCGCCAATTAGTTTCGCAACGGGCTTTTTCGAATGAGCATGCTGAGTTTCGAATGCATACTGGTCGGCTAGCACATGAGCCGCAGTCGAATCGGCGGCTTCGTGCAACAGGGGCAGCGTTTCACAGGGATCAAATTGAGGTTGTACAACCGCCGCACCTAACGTCTTGCTAATGCCCCTGTTAATTCCCGCAATTATGACTTGGCCCAGATCATCCCGATCATAAAACTGCGGGCTCTGCCGGATATCTTGAGTGCCAAGCTCAATAGGAATTACCATAATGTCGCCTTATTAAAAGTGTCCTTACTATACCATTTTTTAATGCAATTACAATGACAGGAAAGCAGTAGGTCTTGACTATTCTGTAAATAGTTGTATATTATGTCATATAAAGTAAAAGGGATGGACCTACCATGAAGCGACTGACTTCATTCCTGACCGCCTTGACCTTACTCGCAGCACTTGTACTGCCCGTAACCGCCAGTGCCGCAGGAACAAATCTATTAGCTAATGCCTCTGTAGAAAATGCTGCCGTAGCCGGACAGCCAGATAATTGGCACGCCGACCGCTGGGGCACAAACACCGCAACACTTACTCACGAAGCTACCGGTCACACGGGTAAAAGCGTCAAGGTTGACATGACCGCTCGCACCGACGGTGACGCTAAATGGATGGCCGACGCAGTTAGTATACTGCCCAATAAATCATACACCTACACCAGCTGGTACAAATCCAATATTGCTACCGAAATCGACCTGCAATATACAGATGGCAGCGGCAACGTTTCCTATGCATACGTCCAGGCGGTACCCGCCAGCGCAGACTGGAAGCAGTTGACGGTTACCTTTACCACCCCCGCTAACGCCTCCAAAGTTTCGGTTATGCACATTGTTGCCAGCGTCGGTACACTGCAAACCGACGATTTTTCTCTGGGCCTAACCGAAGACACCCCCGTACCTCCCGTTATTCCTCCTGCCGAACCGTCTGCCGGCAGCAACCTGATCGCCAACCCATCTTTTGAAACCGCCAACGGCACCCTGCCCGCCGGCTGGGACAAGAACAGTTGGGGCACAAACACCAATAGTTTTACTGTCTCTTA
>JARIHD010000093.1 GCA_029288425.1 Candidatus Saccharimonadota bacterium | reverse complement strand
GTCGTCTCTACTGCACCCCGTGCTAAGGGCTATATCTGACACTGCCCTAGTCACTCCCTGTAGTTGTCGAGCAAGAGTCACACCCTCCTGAACGGAATCAGCATCAACTTCAAGGAGTCTCGCAACGATAAGACGTGCTTGTTGAACCTGCTCTGACGTAACTTGGTCCGGCAATGCCTTACCGAATTCAAAAGGGAGACTCATAGATGACTATTATAGCATAAAGCCATGCCTATTACAATCATAACCCCTGTTCTTCCCCATAAATGGCCCAACGACACCGAACCGCTAAAATGTCACGGCCGAAAAGCGTCAAGTGTGTAAACAAATACTATTTCCAGGCGGATTTTATGTCTCGCCAGGCGGCGAAGTTTACACACCACAAGTCGGCTCGATTTACAGATTGTTAGCCAACAAAAAAGACCTTTCCTTGTCGGAAAAGTCTCTTATGGTGCGGGTCAGGGGACTCTAACCCCTGGCCTCGTCCTTGGCAAGGACGCGCTCTAAACAACTGAGCTAGACCCGCATTGCTGTTAAATGCTCTTTAACAAGGGTGATTATACATATCATTGGCGACAATTTCAAGAGATGATTGCGCCATTCTGGCCATCTTTAAAAGGTTTCCTCTACAAATACTTCTGGAAATTCAACTTTCAGCACCGCTAATTGATCGGAGTCCAGACAGTAAGCAAACCTGCGGCACGCCGTTACCCTTCCCGAAGGATAATTTTCGAGAAGCATTTTCTTGAATCGCATCCTAAACATCCTGATCGCATCTACAGACGCCAACCCATGAGTATTCATAATCTGTTTGTCGCTGTGACCGGCTAAATGCATGCGCACCCCGTTAACTTGTGCTTCGGGGCTTGTCGCAAAAGACCTGGAAAGGTTTTTAAAATCAGCGATCATTGTTTCGCCAAACACTGCGGCCTGCAGGCCGTTTAGATCCAGGCGTTCCCAAAATTCGACACTTCGGGGCTCTAAAAGACTGGCAAGAAAACGCTTTGCACGCGTGGAAAGCGGGTACTCCTGGGGGGAAGCTTCGCGTGCAACACGGTAGTAAGGCTTGAGCTTATCCAGGACGAGCGCTGATCTTGGCGCATCCCCGTTTCGTACAGGCACCGAGCCCACCACCGGTATTCGCATCGCGTCCGTTGCATCGACATCACCTCTCAAATTATCAGTAAACAGCGTGGCCACCGGGCCTATTAAAGGAGCTATCTCCTCCTGCTCTTTCTTTAAAAAGTCCCGGACATCACCCCACTCCATCAAGCCGACCTGGCCCAAAGTTACAGCGAGTCCCCTCAGCTCCCATGCTGATTCATTAGAAATTTGCGTTGCAATTTCAGTCATATACAAGTGTTATCCTTTACAGAAGTCATTAACTATACGACATTCTCGTACCCCTGTAAATACCAGTAGAAAACTTCACGCTAAGGTATACTGAGGCATATGCAAGGCAAGGCCAAAATTCTTCAAAAATACCACCTAGATGAATCTCATTCCTGGTAGACGATATAAAAACCGCTGTACCGTCTGTATTATTGTTTCCGCTTTTCGGGTTCAAAACATAAAGATGGACCTACATATCAGTGGTGCATCAAAAGCCTCACGGAAGTCAAACCACACTAAGAAACACGGCGCGCGTCTTCCCGAATACTCTGGGCTACGTCAAGCCGATTACTTACAACCGGGACTACAAATGAGTCCGGCATCGATCGCGCCAAAGCCACCTGCTGGCCGGACGTCAGATAACCCATAAAATCTTCGCGCAGTGAGGGTATTCCACCCGGATTATCATGCAATGTCCGGCGCATTCGCACCCTCAACTGGCTGACACTTCGGGTAGAAGTCGAGCCTAACCGCTCAGCGACCGCCCTATCCGACCTCCCTTTTAGGTGTAGCCGTACTTCCCGGGAACATAACTGCAAATAGTACTGATCCCTAATACATCTGCGGCTCCTAAGATATTCATAGAGGAGCTTCTCGCCATATGCCTCCGCCTGCCCTTGAGTCAGGTTTATTAGGCTAAGGTTTTTTTGTCCCTTTATATCCAGCCCCAGAGCCAGTCCGGTAAATGTCCATGCATTGCGCGTCGCAGGTTCACCGGTATTAAATTCAGCCAATGCAGATTGCCGCATCTCTTCCACTATACTTAAAGGATAAAAACCATTGTCGTCTTGCTGAGAATCCCAGCGGCGCCGACGAGTCGCAGCATCTTCCTCTCTTTTAGTGTCAATAATAAGGCCGGCAGCGTCAGTATATCGCACCAACGCGCCCACTAATGATGCAAGTCGATCTGGATCTTGACGCAGCGCATCAACGCGAGCACGATCAGCAAATCCGGCTTCACCAAAAGCATCACGAACGCTCTGCCATGCAGCCAATGACTCAGTTTCTGAAGAATGATATAGCATGAATTAATAATAAATTAACAATTACGATACTATACCACCGGCTCCGGCGTATGTAAAGAACCTAGGCCGCTCTGGAAACTTTGCGTCGGACAAACCGCCACAACAGATACGGCATATGCAACGCATTACCTAAAAGCAATGCCACAAAAGGCCAGTACAGGGCTGCGGAAATATCACTCGTAATTATGGATGTATGGGTATAGTCCGGCTCAAGCGGCGATGAGCATCCATAGCCGTAATCCATACCGTATGCCAAAAAATTATGTCCGGGGCCGCGGGCGGCGCAAGCCGCTCGAAAAGTATCTTGCGTTACCATCGCATCGATCAGAAAAACCGTGCCGCATAACATCGCAATGCCAGCTAGGATTATCAAGAATCGGGCGGCACGCCCTTTATAGACCCACAAACCCGCAGCCAGCGGCAGTAGTACCGTCAAGCCGGCCAAGCCAAGACTATAAAATAGCGGCAAAATCTCCTTTACATGCAGAAAAACCGCGCCCGCTACACATACCAGACCAACCGTTAAAAACCACTGCCAGCGTTTAATGGGCTTCATCGGACCATAATATCACACCGCCCCGTACTCATCTTTCTGGTTTATATAATTGCAGCGCTTCTCAAACTCTGGTAAGTTAATGCGTATGTCTTTTGAACTATGCAACCCGCCAGGTTATTTGCGAATATCGGATCCATCAAGAACTCTCGAGTCGCAGATCGATAATTTTACCGAGCATCTTGCATATTGGATCACTGCTTATCAAAGAAGTGTTTCCGAGGTAGACCTGGGATTGCATGTTATCAATAACACGTTTTTCGACAAGTTCAATGAAGCCCTCGCATTTGAAACAGAACAATTCGGGCCCGACCCCGTAACAGCACTGGAAGCAATCCGCCAACGCACGGTAGACCTCTTGGCCATTTCCGGACTGGCCCGCAAAATCGTCGCCCATCCGGAAATAAGCCCGAAAGACGCTCGTACCCACCAAAAAGGTCCGCAGATTCTGATTGACACATATGGAATCCCCTCACGATTCCATATGGTCCATGAAGCTTGCGATCTCATCCTGCCCCAGAGCAGCAATACGACCCAGTGGTATCGAGATGGTGATTTGTTCGTGAAGCGCACCACGCCCGCCGAGTTTTCTATGGATCAAGACTTTGCCCTGAGCTACGTTGGAATGCAGGCTGATCCGACTACGATGGCCACACTCTACCCCTACCTTGGCAACGAATAACCGAACGCATAGCTAGCCCTGCAAAAATGCGATAGTTTCCCGCTTCCAGCGGTCTGGGTCGGCGTTCCAATCACGCGCATGAGCGCCATTGAAGTCGCCATAAGGTAACGAGATTCGGCCGGGCTTTGGCCAACCTCACACTTGCATCCGAAGGTACGTTACGGTCATTGGCGCTATGAAAAATCAAGGTCCTGTGTTTAATATCGGCGGTGAGTGTCGAAAGATCATCCAGATCTACACGCGCACGAAGCCACGCCATGCCCTTACCGGGATATGCAAGGATACTGGGATAACCTCCGGACTTCAGACGATGGTCCACAAGTCCGTTCCAGTCCAATACAGGCGACTGCAATACTATCTTTCCTATGCGGGCAACCTCATCGGCCGGAGCTTTGCGTAGATAATTCTCAACGATCGAACCGCCTATCGAAACACCAAACAAATTGACAACTTCCGCACCGTGCCCCTTGGCGTATTGCACGGCAGCCCGCAAATCTTGCCACTCAGTACCGCCCAGATGGTTATAACCGTCAGGTGACGCGGGATTGCCTTCGTCATTGCGATAACCCATCGCCAGAAAATTATTGCCCGCCTCGTGGAATGACGGCATAAAACGGAGCAACTCACTAAGCGGAGCGCCCACGCCATGAACCCCAATAGTCCACACTTTGCTATCTTTTACCGGAACCATCCAGGCATTCATATTGCCGAGCGGGCCCGAATACTGCACATCGTTATAATCCAGTCCGAGTGCGTCTTTAGGATTGGTCGTCCAAACATTACCCTGCAGCGACAGGGATTCGTGCACCTGCGGCGGACGGCCTTTGGCATCCAGTAAAGTCCGTGTCGATGTCTGCCCCTGATGGTCCAGGTTGGTCGGCTTGCCAAATATCCCCACTGTCGTGCCATCCGGCCGAATACCACCTACCAGCCCGTTGATGTCATACGCCCCACCGTGCATGGTATATCCGTCGGGGTTAAAGGCCACTACTGACTGATCGTATTCCATCCGCTGACGCGTTACATTAAGCATCTGGGACGATAAATAATAACCGGCTCCGGCATATAGTACCGCTCCGGTTACCAACAGTGCACCGGCCGCGCGATATGCTGCGGGTCTCCAGCTAGGGCCATAAGGATTCTCGAAACTATGCAAATTTTCCATAAGAGATACTATACCCTGTTATCAGAACCACTGGGAGTGCCGTCTACAAGAAGCTGACGGGCGTGTATCACAACTCCTGCATAAATACCCAGCATCTGGCGGATCGCACCCCTTACATACAACGCCGGACAGCCGTGTGTTTCGGCATGGAATGTTTTCGCCGGATCCAGCGATTCCGGCTCCTGAAACTGATTCATATTAGTGCGCCACCCATCTACTCCCTCGCGTTCAATATAATAGGGCGCCCTATTAAACTTATCAATTCGTACTCTAGCGGCGTTAGTGGAAGGAATGTACAAGTCACTGGCGGCGTCGCGCAGCCATTCATTGTGCGGGAGCGGATAGTTTGCGGCATTCTGGTACCCCCGTTCCGCCGCCACCACCATCACAGCCTCCCTAAACGACCGGCTTGCCCCGGCAACCACACTGTCGTAAAAGTCGCGAGCCGCCAGCCGGCCTACTAATCCAACGGCATCAGCGTGCAGTAATTGCGGATTGTTAACATAGACGGGGTGTTCCCGAAGGGCCTCTTCGAATGACACCGCCGTTAAAACGCCAAGCAGTAGGCCGTGACCGGCCGGCTGCTCAGAAAAGGCACCACGGACCACTCCGGACATACCATATCTAATCGTATCTTTGCGCAAATGCTTGAGGCGCAGCACACCGCGGTCCTCGGGCTGGAGGGTACTTGCCAGATGGCGGCCAGAGAGTTCGATAACCCCTTGCCGCACCTCCTGATCGGCCAATATCTGCGAAAAACGGCACGTCACGAGTCCCAGTCCATGGTAACGATTCCGCTCTCTGGCGTTTTGATCGAGCGACTCGGCAATAATCCCAAATCCCTCCTCGGCTTGTTCGATAGGCCCGTTGCCGTTCGCAGCGATATCCGCAAAGCGGACAATCAGCTGATCCCATTCGGGCGGCGTGGGTTTTTTATAGGCTATTTCTTGTTCGATCATCTTTTTACACGGCGACTAATGCAATTATTTATCGTCACCATTAAAGCATGCCGACAATATATATCAAACAACCAATTTCTAGAAGAGCAAGATCACAGGATGCAGGGGGCCCAAGGGGGCAGCCCGTACTACGCCCTTGGGCGACTCTTGAGTGATTTTCCAACAAATTTCAGCACTACCGCTAAAACGATAGCTATCAATGGGATAGCTCCGGCATTTACGCCGCCCCTGACCAGCAGGATAGATAGACCCACAGTCAGCACCAGCCAAGTCAGACAGGCCCGCCGGCTGATGTGCAAACGCAGGTATTCGGTACCCAGGTAATAGTATGGAAAGACCGTAATGACCAAGAATGTACTAGACAACAGGCCAAAGATCAACACTACCGCCAAGCCTTCCCAGAATGGACTGGCTATCGCCAGTGGGATCAGCGACACGGCGGCAGTAAGGCTGGTGGCAATCAACGGGCGGAACCGTTCTTCCAGCGCACCTACGGCAGCATCAACCGCCTGCTCACCGGAACGGCGCAACTGATTGGCATAATCTGTCAGCAGGATCGTATTCTTGATACTCAGGCCGATCAGAGCAAAGAATCCGAGCATCGCAAAGAAACTGAAGGCGTTATCGGTAACGAACAGCCCTAGGGAGATACCAAACAGACTGAACGGAATAGCCATAAAGATCAGCAGTGGCTGCGCCAATGAACGGAACTGTAAGGCAAGTAATAGGTAGATCACCAGCAGCAGGATCGGAAAGGCCATTGCCAGCGTCGCAAATGATTCCTGATTCTCTTCCTCTTGGCCGATATCATATTGCAAAACATCGGTCGACAGGCCGTAGCTTGCCAATTTCCTGGCGTCAAATTCTTTTTCTACGGCTGCTTTGGCAAGTGTTACCAGCGTGGTCGTATCCTTGTCCTTAAAGCTGGCCGTAACACCTACATAGGCCTTATTGTCATCACGCTCATATGTGCCGGGGTCGGCAACGGTCACTTCTTTGACCTTGGCGACTTCACCACTCGGACGCTTCAGTTCGGCATTCTGCAGGAAAGTGCTCATATCACGGGCCAGGCGGAATGCCGCTTCGCGGTCTTCTGTCTGCAGGCGCACACTAAAGGCGGACGCGGGCGGACCGACATCCAGCAGAGTCACGTCGACTTTTGCACCTTCAAATCCCTCAAATTTCTTGTCGAGCTGCGCTTCTAACTGTGGTGAGCGTACATCACGCTCGGTATAAGGAATAATATAGGTGGTCATCGTGGCCTTTTGGGCTCCGGCGTTCGCATAGTACGAAGCATTCTTGAAGTTTTCGCCTAGCGTATCACCAAGAATCTTGTTTGCCCGGTCGGCAATTTTCTCGGCGTCTTCGATAGTCGTGCCCGGCGCAAAGGTCATATTGACCATCAAGCCATTGCCATCTTTGCTTGACGGAAAAATATTGAAGGTAACCTTTGTAAACAGAAACGCTCCGCCGCCAATAAACAGACCGCCGATCAGCATCGCCGACAGCCCCACACTTATGAGTTTCTTTTTAGAATTACGCGCCCAAAGCAGCGGCCTGCCTACAAAGGCGGCGACTTTAGCCTCGATGCCGGCAGCAGGCTCGTGTGCATTTTTTGAGCCCATCTGTTTTTTGCCAAGTAATAGGTAGCGGGCGAATAACGGGATAAACACGAGCGCCACAAACAGACTGATAAGCAGCGCCGTAATAACGGTTACGGGAATCGCGCGGATAAAGCCGCCCAGAATACCACCCACGAACAACAGAGGCGCAAAACTAAGGGCCGCAGTCAGTGTCGCAGCCACCATAGCGCGGCTTACTTTGCGGGTTGCCACCCGTACGGTTTCCCGGGCATCCCCCCGTTTGCGACGCTGAGCGTCAATGGCCTCGATCATAATGATGGTGTCATCGACGATCAGCCCCAAACACAACACCAGGGCAAATAGCGTAATCGTATTTAGCGTGTAGCCGACCAGGAACAGTACCCCGAGCGTGATAGCCAAAACCGTAAGCATGGAGATAACAGTAATAAGCGAGGCGCGGATGGCAATTACAAGCGATCCGATAACCAATACCGCCAGCAAACCTTCCAATAGCGAACGCTGCAGTTCGCCAATCTGGTCCTTTATGTCATGCGCATACGTTGCGCTCACAACTGCCTCAAACCGGCCGTTATGTTTACTGTTATATTCCGCGACAGCCTCCTGCAGCTTATCATCCAGTTTGATGACGTCAGTGCCATCCTTTTGCAGGAAACCGACAGCTACGGAGTCATAGAATTTATTCTCGTTGCCTTGACGCACACCGTAGCGGTCAAATTTAGTCTGGCTGATGGTCGCTTGACCGGTAGCAGGATCGACTCCATTTATAAAAGGATCTACGATGGATACGCTTTCAATGTCGGCCAGATTTTTGCCCTTGATGTATTCGACCACACTTTCGGCTTCCTTTTTAAGATCCTGGGGCGAAACCCCTTTGGCTTTGGCATACACCGAAATAACACCATCGTCGCCCCGCTCGGTAAATCCTATCCTTGGACTTTCAAAATTCAGACTCGCCTGGACGGGTAAAACGCCGGCGTCCTTGATTTTCTTTTCGAGCTCTTTGCCAACTTGCCCGGCGTTGATGCCCTGGTCTTTGTACTGAACGACAACGCTATAGAACATCGCCTGGGATCGTGCCTGGACGCTCTTGACGCGTTCATCTTTCATGATAATGTCGCTCACCGGCTTGGCGACCTCATGGTCAACCTTTGCCGGATCGTTGACCAAATATGCGCCATTTACGATAGTGAACGGAACATTAACACTCGGAAAGCCTTCCCGTTTCAACAGCGTCGTATAGGTAAAAACACCAAAAACCGTCAGGCACAGCCACAAGATGGCAGCCATTCGGGATCGATCAAAAACAAATAAACTGAATTTTGGCAGCAGACGATCTTGGCCATCGTTACTGTAGGCTTTTTTAATAAACTGTTTCAATGGAATATCCTTTTACTATTAAAATAGTAACAATCATTTGCAAAATACAAAATACCTTAACCTGTTAAGTTTCTATATAAGAAATAATGCGGCCATTTTCGAATACGTAGTACGCTATATTATTAAGGTATGCCGAGACGAAAATATTACCGAAGACGAAAGAGCGGCAGCAATGGCACACTACTGCTTGTTATCTTTTTATTGATTGTCGCAGCCAATAGTAATGCTTCTAGCGAAGGTGTGCAGCAGCTATTCGTAGCCGCCGCCTTGTTCATAACACTTATCCTTGCCGGGCTTTTATTTTTTCGCCAATGGAAGCGACAGGGCGCACTACAAAAATTGCGGGCGCTGCAAATGGTAGACATAGATATTATGGACGGCCTGGAGTTTGAAAAGTTCGTGGTCAAGTTGCTGGAAAACCGCGGTTACCGAAAAGTCAGACTCACTGAACGCTACGACTACGGCATTGACATTGTAGCCGTAAAGGAAGGAGTGACATGGGGCGTGCAGGTCAAACGCTACCGTAATATGGTCAGGGCCGAAGCTGTACGTCAGGTTGTGACCGCGCTTAACAAATACAAATGTCAGCGAGCAATGGTAGTTACCAACAGCACGTTTAGTCGCCCGGCCAAAGTTTTGGCCGAAACCAACAACTGTGTTTTGATCGGCAAAGACCAACTGGCGGAATGGATTATTGCGTTTCAACAGGGAGAGTAGAAACTTGCATTAGGGACGCCGGGGCTAACATCCCGTTCTCTGATTCAGCCATTACCTTTATAGCCTATTCATTATTACCAATAATTACTCCTTTGGCGAGCACCAATCGCCCACTGTATACCGCGTCCGGGCAGTATGCCTGAGCGACGAGACCGGCACGCCCTTCCTGCGTTATTTGATTCAGATCATCGTCCAGTTCAATGGTAACCAGAGGCATCTGACCCGTCTGTTGCCGAACTGCAGCAAAATCCAAGGTTCCTTGGCTGCGGCGCAATGCCAACAGATCCCCTAGACTTTCATGCTGAGTATAGGCGTATACATTATCGATAATGCTTGCGGTAACTTCTCCAAAGGCAGAGACAATCGCCAATCTCTGCAATAGATGATACATTCGTGGCAGACCACTAAGCTCAAGACTCCAATCACGAAGCGGAAAATCGTTAAAACTCCCCGGCAAGGTAGGGGCGTAAATTTTAAAGCTACCGGTAGGTGAGACAGGTTGCTGCCAGCCAGTCGTTTCGTCAAGATTAATTACATTTTGACCTTCATCGACGACAAGCGTCTCCTCCGGCATGGCCGTCACATGATCGTTGGAATCGGGCTCTATGACATCCATCGCACCGTCAATGCGGGCAGTGCGAATACCTGTCTCTTATACACATCTGACGCTGCCGACGACTTAA
>JARIHD010000085.1 GCA_029288425.1 Candidatus Saccharimonadota bacterium | reverse complement strand
AGATGTGTATAAGAGACAGAATATATATCTTTTCCGGGGTGTAGCGCAGTTGGTAGCGCGCAGCGTTCGGGACGCTGAGGTCGCAGGTTCAAGTCCTGTCACCCCGACCAAATGGCTAAAGTTTGAACTCACCTTATTAGTGAGTTTTTAATGTCAAATAGTCCTTCTTTACAAGGCGACACCGGCGATACTCTTGATCGAGTGCCGCCGGTGTAATTGTCAGCTCTTATTTATTAGTTGAATGTCAGGGCAGCGCCGTTTTGATCAACGTTACCACTTTGAGTACTCGGCTTACGCATCGAAGTCCGATCGACGGTCCAGCGATTCGTGAATGTATTGTTTGTTACAACAAATGGATCACGTACGCGTGACGTATCGTTATTTGACAGTATAAAGCGAGCACTGCGGTCAAAGTAATTATTGTCGATAGTCCAGTCTTCGATGATACCCGCAGAGGTGCCGGGGTCATCGTAGATACCAATACCATTCGTAACGTACGTTTGCGTAATTCCCTTGGACCCCATGTTATTGCGAATACCGTCTAAGTAGTTATGACGGATGGTGACATGGCTTGCATGGAAGTTACCATTAACAAGATCCGTATGGTCTGCACTTGCATCCGCCGACCAAACATCGTGAATATAGTTGTCTTGAACTACTACACCTGTAGTCTCATTACGTTCGGTTTCAAAGTAAACCGGTATGGCCGCACCAAAAATGTTGTTACGCAGGAATCGGAACGGAACATAGCTCTCAACGCCATGATCTACACCACCTATCTTGAAAATAGCGTCCCCTTTAAGAAGTGAGTCATCATCAGGACCAAGCGTAGAATCTTCGATTGTGAAGAATGGACCACTATCACGGTTTTTAAGGAAGCCGGTGCCACCCACGGTTGGGTTTGTCGGGTCACCAAGAAAGCGACAGTTATCAAATTTTACCCACTTGCCCGGCATGTTGAGCATAAAGACCTGGTCGGTGAATCTTACCTTACTTACTAGATAAGGATCAGCTTCGGTACCTGAACCGGTAAAGCCGTTTGCAGCAAACCATGATGTGCTGTCGATATTAGCACCATTCATCGTGCGCGTAGTGGAGACACCAAGGATACCGACATTGGTAGCATTTGGCCAACCCGAAACCGGTGGATTAGTTGGCGGTGGCGTTGTGGGCGGTGGCGTTGTAGCCGGTGCCTTGAACAAAATTGACTTAGTGCCGTCAGACTCGGTCACCACCTGCGCGTTGCCACTGATGGTAGATCCGGAAGGATCGACACTTACAAAATTAGTAGCCGCGCGGGAAATGATGAGGGTATAGAGAATTATTGCCACTAGCACTGCCGCAGCCAATGCGATAATTCTATTACGCCGCGAACGGCCTTGACCCAACAATGAGCGTTGTGCGTCGATTTTACCAGTACTCATCGTTCTACTCCACAATTACCGTACCGCGAAAGGCAGTCGGGTTAAGTTGGTCATGATAATTGAATGTGCCCGTTTTTTCAAAGGTTGAAGTGTAAGATTCATCTTGCGCCAAGGGGCTATGACTGTCGATACCATCGTGATGGCCACCATGAGCGGATTCGTCGTTAGTAAATGGATCAGCCATTACTCGGTGAGCGGCAGAGTCTTTATTTACCCACGTAACCGTTTCGCCTTTTTTGATGCGGATAGTTTGAGGCTGGAAGCCCTGGGCAGATACTTCGACGGTTGCACTAGGGGCAGCTTGGACACTGCTTGTGCCGTTTCGTTGCAGAACCACGAAGAGTGACGCAGCTCCGACTACGACTACCGCCACAGCCAGAGTCAGCCAGCGACCGATTGTTTTACGGCGCTGAGGCCGGGTGTTAATGATTGGTACTTCGTCGTTTTGGTGTAAGTTTGAAGTTTCCATAGTTATTACTCCTCTGACTCTCTGTTAGCGCCTACGAAGCGTTATGTTTTGCGTTGTGATCTGGTTGGCGTTAATCGTAACCGTTACAACTTTACTGTATGACCCTAGGGCTTCGTAGCGAACGCGGTACGTTCCTGCAGGAATACCCGTAATCTTGTAGTAGCCTGCGCTGTCAGTGTCGATGATACGCTGCGAGCCACTTATCGTCATGATAACGTGTGCGTGGTTATCGGAATTGGGTGAGTAGCGAACGCGACCCTGAAGCGTACCTCGATTAGTGGTTGGCAGAGCCTGTGTTTGTGCGCTGGTAGATACTGAGTTTTGGCTAACGTTACCAGCAACATCACGGGCGGTTACGTAGTAAGTGTAGCTTGTGGAAGGACTAAGACCCGTGTCGCCAAAGCTTGTTGTTGTGACGCTGGCCACCTTGCTAGCAGAGCCGGTTCCTACACTACGATAGACGTCGTATGCTGCAACCGCAACATTGTCGGTGCTCGCTGTCCAAGTCAGGTTGATCTGCGACGAACTTGTAGCCGTAGCGGTCAAACCACCGGGGGTGGAAGGTGCTTGCGTGTCTGGGGCGCTTGGAGTGGTGACATTGGCTGCAGCCGACAGAGCAGAGGTATTACCCGCAGCGTCGTAGGCTGATACTTTGTAGCTGTAAGCGGTACTCGGAAGTACAGTCTGGTCAACATACTGTGCACCCGTGGTAACCTTGGCGATAGCTTGGCCGTCTCGCGTAACCCAGTAGCCGGTAACGGCGGTATTGTCGGTGCTTGCGTTCCATTTGACCGTCACCTTGTTTGCGGCATCTGCCGTAGCCGTTACGCCCGAAGGTACAGTTGGTGCGACGGTGTCGCCGTTAGAGACGTTAACTTGAATGGTGCTGGCATTGCTATTACCTGCAGCGTCGAATGCTTTAGCCGTTAAGCTGACAGCACCGTTCGGTACGGTTTTTGAATCCCAGTTATATACATAAGGGCTAGCGGTGGTCGATGATTTCAGAACACCATTTACATAGAACTCGACTTTCGTGACGGCAACATTGTCGGTTGCGGCAGCACTCACATTGACCATACCCGATACGGTAGCGTTGGCCGCGGGAGATTTAAGGTCAACTGCAGGAGATTCGGTGTCACCAGCCGTCGCACAGTTGTCGCCCGTACCAGTCGGAACACAGTTGAGATCGGAAACCAATAGTATGCGGCCAAGCTTCACACCCGCTTCACGACCGATCATTTTGATGGTGTGACTGCCGGCAGTCAAACTCTGCTGGATTTTGGTAGAGCTGGTTGTCGAGCCATTTTGGTAGTCGACCCATGTCCAAACGCCAGCCTGCAGATTATTACTATCGCCGACGGTGTAACAAGTGTTACCGTCAACTTCAAGCAAGTAGGAGTTATTTGTAGCATCAGCGGCAGCGATACGACTCCAGATGCGGTAGGTAGCCGCCGTTTCTACGTTGATAGTTGCCGTGGCGCTTCCGTAGTCTGCTGCGGGTGCAGCGCAAGCAGCGGCGCTTACTTTAGAGGGCACGACAAGGGCAATATAGGACGCCAACGCCAGGAGCAAACCTGCGATAATTGCGCCTATGCGCTTAATAGACCCTCGGTCAAATGCTGTCAAAGAGAGACGATTCATTTCATTTTACCTTAATTTTAGCTTGATAATAGTGGTAATGCTTTTAGCATGACACAACAAAAATAAAAATACCAGTCCCCTTGACAAGCGTAAAACTAACAAAATAGCACATTTATACACAGGACCCTTCCGCGCCTAACTAGACGGCCTCCCGCGTGTTCATTTATCATAAGATCAATGAATCGTCACAAGCTCACTACGCTTCTTTTGCTACCCTCACTTTTCAGCGGCAGTCTTGCCGTTTTTTTAAGCGCTGTGCTTATTATTTTTACCAACTGGGCATATGTCTCCCCCGGAAATCCTCTCTTTGGCTACTTATTCGGACCTTACGGGTTGACCACCGTGCTTCAGGAGTCGGCCAATGGGCTGGCTGCCATTAATGGTGTTTTTAGCAGCCCGTTTGCGTACAATGTCTCGGTTATCGTATTTGCACTTTTTATTGGTCTGCTTATTTATGTGCTTCTGGAGGGAATGGACCATATAACCGCTAAAGCGCACACTGCAATATCTGAAGTCGAATATATCAATGATCCGGGGCTTAAACACCGCATGAAGATTGAAGGCGAAGTGCGCCTAGGCCTCCGCGCCGCGGCCCTGGTTGTGTGGATTGTGTATATGGTATTTTTTGCGCGCGTTATTGTGCCTTACTGTATTCTTTTAGGCCGGATGGATGCCGGAACGGTACTGACTGCGCCTAATATATTGAAGGGTGTGGTTGCTTTCGCCCTGCTGGCGTTTGCGCTGCACATTCCTACTATTTTTATGCGGCTGCTTGTGCTGCGGCCCCGAATGTTCGGGCAGCAAAATGTGATTGTCGGGCGCGGCGGACACGAAGAATAAACTAGAACTCAAACTAGTCTTTAGATTTTCTTTCGGTGTGAATAGCTCTACCGCTTGCAAACGGGTAGACAATGCCGGCAAATAAACTCCAGCTTGCGTACCAAAGTACTTCTGTTAGTGGCACATTACCAAGCACGGTTACGCCCCACTTCGTACCAGATAGCAGCCAGTAGTTATCCCAAAAATGAGGAGATATCACGTCAAAAAGAAGCACGTATACGGCGCATATAAAAATCGTGACTATTAAGGCCGAGTACATTCCAGCTTTTATAAGATCGGGTCTCATAAAAAACATAGCTGCTGCAAACAATAAAAACACGGCGGAGCTTACAAAAATCGAATTAATCCCCAGGTACAGATTAAAAAGCAACATAGCCGCAAGGCACCCTATAAAAAACAAGGGATAAAGTGTACGCCTAGGTGGATGAGAAGGCTGTGTAAATTTGGCCCTAAACAACCACATGTAGGCCACAAAACTAAAAGCTGCTATGGCAAAACCAAAAATAAAATCCTCAGGGGAAATCGTAGCCGTACCCATTAGACTTGGCGGACGCCAATAGTCTTTGAAATAGAAAAATTCTGCCAATATCCCAGCCACACCACCTAATATGCCGAGTTTAACGGCCTTAGCCGCCAGGTCCTTTCGTGTTAATAGGATACCCGCGAGCGGCACAAGTATAGCCAACCCCAACAGAAGATACGTATATTTATTCATCGCTTCATTTTATCAACAAGCGTCCACATATTAAAAGAACCCATCTCAGGGTTCTTTTAAACGCATAATTTCGTGGTCGGGGTGAAAGGACTCGAACCTTCGACCTCGCGGTCCCAAACCGCGCGCGCTAGCCAACTGCGCCACACCCCGGGTGTTTGCCTTTTATGGCGTAACAGGGGCTAGTATAGCACAAGCCCCTGTCTTTTGCCACTTTCTTTTAACCGATCACATTCACGTCGCCGTCGGGGACGAGCGGGCAAACGCCGCCACTGAATGTAATGCTTAATTGGTCGGTCATGATCATACCGCCAATAATTTGGGCCGCCGCCTCCGGCTCCAAGTTTGGATCGGCTGTGTTGACGTCTTGTGCAAGCACAAAGTATTTCCACAGCCCCTTATCTTTGGTGCTAAAGCGAATCGCGCCGGTGTAAGTGCCATCGCTTGATGTCGCATCAGCCTGCAATCCATTGTCTTGCAAGGGGAACTTGCGCAGCTGACCTTCTGGCCCAATCAAATAACATTGTACGAACAACTGGCTGCCGCGGAACAGCTTTTTGTCCGCGTCAAAGAATTTGGCTTCGACCACAAACAATTCACGCTGGTAGGCGCGCACCACGTCTGGCGCATTGATTTCGTAATGGTCCAGCAGGTGGACATTGGCGTTAACCTCGCTCGCCTCGTAAGTGTAGGTTTTAACATTGGTTTTGCGGACGTATTTGTAGTCCAGCCCCACCTTAAATGCCGTGCCCGGGATGACCGGGTCGATGGGGTTGAACTTCATTTTCAGGCCTTCGGCGATGGTTATTTCACTCGGATCGTCCGGCCGGGTATTATCTTGACCTTTGCGGTATGGATCGCGGGCATCGCTTGCTCCGGCAACAACGAACATGGCCGCCGCCGCTGCCGTTAGTCCGGCTGCGACGTAGCTGGTTCCACCCCCCGAAGCCGTCGGCGTGCAGCAACTGCCGCCCGTGCCGCTGGGCAGATCGTGCGTACCACCGGCACCGACCGTTATACTGCCCGTCCCATCAACTGCTTCGGCAATGGCAGCCGCTATGAGTAGTAGCACGGCGATAATGGCAAACAATACTTTCCACCATGGATCCTGGAATGGCAGGTCACCATATTGGCCACTAAAGGGTGGGGTTGGCACAACCAGCGTTTCAACTTCGCTCACTAGTACCTGTGGAGCACAGAATCTGAAGTCTTTTTCGTGCCCATTAAAACCGCGGGCCAAATAATGCAGCAGATTTTTTTGATTGTTGTCCGCGGCAGCCAGAGCGGCGGTAGTGTTTAGTGCGGCCCGCAATGCTCTACGGGGCTGACAAACACCGTCGGTGCAGTCCTCTTTTTCGGTGCGGCAGCAAAGCGGATTTTTTGGTCCATACATCTCCTTAAAAATCACACCCATTACGCCTTCCGGGCAACTGATGGTGTAGCCCCCGGATACCGGATCGTAAGCCATTTTGGTGACAAATATCTTTTTGATGATACGCTGATGGCCACCGCCAGGTGTTTCGACAATGAAACTTATCAAGTGCTTACCTGGGCTGGCCGCCGTAAAATCTGCTTGCCACGTAAACAAGTGCGGCACATTTGGTGAGGCGCTGGCAATAAAGTGCGTGACCGGGTTGATCACAATGCCCGGGTCTGAAACACTTTCCACGTACACTTGCACGTTCACGGCCGAACCGCTGGAACTCTGGACATGCGCATTTATGCTTTGCTGGCCCAAAGCCACTTCAAAAATACCATCCGGTGTCATCATGCCGGTAATTGGCTCAGTAGCGAACGGCCGGTTGGGAATTGCAAACGTTGCCATAGTCTTAGGCCTTTCCTTTCTTGACGCGCGTTTCTGCGCCGCCTTTTACGACCACTGCGCTGAGTCCCCCAATTTCTTTGCCATCCACTTCCTGGATAACATGTACCAGAGCGGCCTCACCTTCTAGTTCGCCAGTTATGCTCAAGCCGACGCGGCCGCCAGGGGCGACTTCTAACCGTTCCACGATAGGCTGCGGCCTCTCATCGCTACTACACGGCACAGCGGCCTTTATGAATCCGACATTTGTCACTTTTCCCCTACCGGTTGGCAATTGGCGACCGATCGTTTTGACCAAGGGTCGGAGTTCTGCCATCTCACCCACTTTGGTTTTAAGGGTAAACTGACGCGCTTTGCGTTCGGTATTATGGATCTCGAATGCCATCGAAAATGCCATCTTCATAGGTGCGGTCATGAGCACCGATAGGTTGCGCTGTGCGACATGTCGGTCGGTCGGCACATTAAAAGCCGGCGACGCAGGCAGCGGGTCAGACGTATTGTGAAAAGCCTCAGCTAAAACACAGATGTGTCCGTTATTAACAAACACCGGTTGCCACGCTACCAGGCACAAAACTTCTTTCGTTTCACCACTATTTAATGTTACATTAGCACTACCGATGTAGTTGGCACTTGTGCGATCAAATCCAACCGACGGATTAGCCCAATAAAATCGAACGGTTGCATTTGCGACTACATCGGTCCCGGTATTATGAACCCGAGCCCACATGTAGCATGGTTGTCCGGCAATCGGTAGTCCTGGCGCTCCTTCCGGATCATCGCCTGGTACGGTCCAGACGTCGGGACTCAGCCACCAATGCGGCGAGCCATCTTGGATTTCAAGCTGTACGCTCATTCTTTCCACCCTTTCTGAGTTGTTAATTTACTTTGTATAGTTGCCAATATGACAACACATTTAGCGTACCGTTCCCTCCTCGATCGCGGAAGTCTTGTAATTTCCTGGCATGATGCTGGAATCGTCTTGTAGACTGAAAACCAAGCCCACTTTCGTACGTTTCCGGACCTGTCTCTTATACACATCTGACGCTGCCGACGACTTAATAGGTGTAGATCTCG
>JARIHD010000065.1 GCA_029288425.1 Candidatus Saccharimonadota bacterium | reverse complement strand
GTTTTGCTTTATGCTCATTATAGCTTCACGTTCTATAATACGTTAAAACGTAAGCACATTCAATCTCATTGCATTGTTGTAAAAAATGTTGAAGAAGATATTCACCAAGAGCTTTATCCGTTATGTCATCGTTGGTTTTATATCAGTAGGCATAGATTATGGCTCGCTGTTAATCGGCTACCATATTCTTAATTGGCCGCTGGCATTTGCTACGAGCGCCGGTTTTTCCGTCGGACTGGTTATTAATTTTTTGCTTAATAAATTTTGGGCATTTGAAGCCAGTCATGATGCCAAGCAAAGTACCAAACAGGCGATCATGGTCGCTGCTTTGGTCGCCTTTAACCTGGCAATAACCAACGTTGTCGTTATCCAACTGAATAAGTGGAATGTCGGGCCGGAATTTTCCAAGGTCATTACCATGGCGATGATTACCTGCTGGAATTATGTTTTGTACAAAAAATATATCTTTAAAAAGAAAAAGACCGTTGAGCCGCCGATAGTCTAAAGAGCCTCGGCCTAGAGCCGCGCCGAACGCTTGCGGTTGACGATGTAAAGCGGGCGGTTTTGTGTTTCGGTGTGGATGTGCGAAATGTACAGTGCAATCAGGCCTTGTGATACAAGCAGGATGCCGACAAAGAAGAGCAGCAGAATGCCCAGCATTGCCGTGCCGGTAAAGTTCAGGTCCCATGGATCTCCAAGTAATACTTGCTCGATAAATACGAATAGCCCCAGCAAAAATGCGAAGGGAGTGATAATTAGCCCGGCGTAGCCCGAAAAATACAGGGGTGCGAGACTGAGCGACACAAAACTGTCAGTAGCTAGTTTTATGAGTTTCTTGACACTGTAGGTGGCTTCGCCCGCCATGCGTGGTTTTGCGCGGAATTCAATAAAATCATTGCGGAAACCCACCCAATCTAATAGACCCCGAGTGATGCGGCCGCGTTCGCTAAAACGCAAAAACTCTTCGCGCACATCTTTGTCGATCAAACGAAAATCGGTGGCGCGAGGGGTTATCTCGATGTGCGCCATAGAACGGATAATCTTGTAAAACAATTTGGAGCCGTATCGTTTAATAAAACCTTCTTTTTCGTTTGACAGGCGAACGCCGGTAACGATCTGTGCGCCGGCACGCCATTTTTCGACAAACTTTGGAATAAGCTCCGGAGGGAATTGCCCGTCAGCATCAACCATAATCACGGCTTCGCCCCGTGCCTGGGTGATGCCCGCCGTAGTAGCGATTTCTTTACCAAAGTTACGGGACAGGCTGACAATGCGAACACGTTCGTCTTTTTTGGAAAGTTTATGTAGTTCATCTAATGTATCGTCGCGACTGCCATCGTCGACATACACGATTTCGAAATCAATTCCCTTTAGCGCGCCTATTAGTTGTTTGTAAAGTACGGGCACATTTTCTGCTTCGTTATAGCAGGGGATCACCACCGAAAGTTCTACATTCTTGTTCTTCATATGGTCATTGTAGCATTAGCCGGCGGCGGTCAGGTCCTGGTGGTACAGCCAGTCACCGTCCAGATTCTTGATATCGGTCGAACCTTCGACATACCCGAAGGCCGATTGCAGCGACCAGTCATAAGGAAAGAACTGGGTGTGCAGGCTGAATGTATATTTGTAAGGGCGCTGTTTTGGAACAACGATAATGAGCTGCTCTTTGGCTACGCGGCGCAGTTCTTTGACGGAAATATCGACGTGCTTGACGTGCTCAAGCGTGTGCGTAGAGACGACGACGTCGTATGAATTGTCCTTGAACGGCAGGTTTTCGATATTTGCGGATTTAAAGGTGACTTTCGGATATTTCTTTTTGAGCGCGTCGGACACCATGATGTCGCAGGCAGTGACCTTATTTTCGGCGGAAAGTTTGTCGGCCAGAAAACCACGGCCGCAGCCGACTTCCAGTACATTTTTACCTTTTACCAGGCGTAATATTTCTTTGAGACAAGCGTCATTCAGATCTGTTTCCCCCTGGAGCTCTTGGACGTGGGCGGTACGTTCGTACAATTCGCCGAATTCTTTGTCAGATTTTTTGAAAACCCAGTTTTTGAAGTCCATAAAGTCGTGCGCGCCGTCTTTTAGGACGAATTTCATCGGCAAGTACATAAACCATTTGCTGTCACGTATGATGGGAGGAACCAACTGGTCAAGCACATACTGCACGGCAATTGAAAACTTTCTAGAAACCCTCATGATCCTCTTTTTCCTCACTCATTTAGATGATGACTGTCTTTTTGGAGTATAGCTGATGAGTAGCAGGGCTGCATAGACATTTCTGTAATATAAACGTATAAATATAGTTAATATATGAAAAAGAAACAGTCAAAAAGCCGCAGCATCATACTATTGATAGCGCTGTTGGTGTCGATTGCACAGGCTGTGCCCATGGCGCATGCCGAAATATGGCCGTCGGATCAGATTTTCACCAAAGAAGAAGAGGGTAATGCTACGTTTCGTGTCTCGCCTAATGTGTCTGCGGAATATGGCGGTATTATTTATATGGTTGTTGTTCCCGACAAAGAAACGAATCTGGGGATGGGGCCAGGCGCTTCGATAACGCTGAAAGCTGTCGCGGTAGATGGCCGCTGGGAAGTTTCGAAAGTGTACTTGTATGGTGGCACGCAAGGTTTTTGGGACGGCTTTACTGTTCCGGCGAATGCCCAAAACGACGACAAGATCGAAGGCACGCACATTTCTAAAATCCAGATCGGCTATCGCTGCGATACCGATATGTCCCGCTATCCTCCGCACAAAACGCGCTTTACGGTTACCAATACGATAACCGATAACGACACCGAAGGTGACATACGCGGCGCGCCCAATAATGTTCCTGACTATGAGCCGCCCTGTTTGTACCCGGAAATAGCAGGATCATTGAACGAGAAGACTCCTGAAGCGCCGACGAATACCGCACCGCAAAAATCTACTAATTCCAACAAGCCGTCGAACAGTTCAGACCAGGCTCCCAAAGAAGAGACCAAAGGTTTTTTACTGAACGAGTCGAAGGCATTTGTAGACGGTACAGGCGAAACGCTGTGGCTGAAAGTCGGCGAAGGCGCCCGGTTTAACCTTTCGAAAGCCGGCAAGGTCGAAGAGCATAGTGTGACCGTCGAATCGGTTGGCGATACGTCGGCGGGGATCATTATCGCTTCGGATCCCATCAAAGCAACGCTTCAAAAAGACATGCCTCAGGCATTTGATGCCAATAAAGATGGCACGAATGACATCGAAATAACCTTTGTCGGCGTAAGTGAAGGCCAGGCCGGACTACTCTTTAGGCCGGTATCTGAAGCAGTAAAGATCGCCGCGCCAAAAGGAAGGATCGCATCGGCGGACAGTCAGCCGCAGAAATCGAAGCGTAATTATGCGCCTTACATAACTGGCGTGGCGGTTGTGGCGGTTATTGCCGGCGGCCTTGTGTATCTAAAGAGGCGTAAAAAAATGACAGCCACAGAAGCGACCAAGAAATCTAAATAGTTTCTGAACAGAGACGAAACCACAACAGCGACCGTGCCGGAATTTGCTATCATGTAGGAATGATTGTCGTAATTATCGCCGGAGGGTCAGGCACACGACTGTGGCCACTGTCCACTCCCTCATACCCCAAGCACCTGTTAAAAGTTAATGGCGACGAACTGTCGCTGCTGCAGCATGCCTACGCCCGTGCCGGCCGACTGGCCAGCAAAATATATGTCGCAACCGAGGCCAGCCATGTGCAACATGTCAAAGACCAATTGAGCGATTTAGATGATTCGGCTTTTGTGGTCGAACCCGCCCGCCGCGGTACGGCGCACTGTATCATGGCAGCGCTGGCCGAAATTGCCAAAACCAATGACGCCGACGAACCGATAGCCTTTATCCATGCCGACCACTACATCCGTGACGTCGCCGGTTTTGCACACAGTTTCCGGATTGCCGAAGAAGTGTCGCACGCCCAAAAACGTATCGTATTGGTGGGTGTGGAGCCTGACTACCCGGCAACCGGTTTCGGTTATATCCAAAAAGGCGACGTGCTGGATGAAAAGACTTTTGTGTTTAACGTCAGCATGTTCAAAGAAAAACCGGATTTCCAGACCGCGCAGCAGTACCTGAACAGTGGTAATTACCTCTGGAATGGCGGTTATTTTGTGGGTTCCGTCAATACATTCCGCGAAACCATGCAGGCATATGCGCCCGATCTGAATGCGAATTACGAAAAATTGGTCGACGCCGATGAAGCAGCGTATGAATCAACCTACCTTGGTTTTGAAAACATTGCTATCGATTATGCCTTGATTGAAAAAACGCAAAACTTACTGGTCGTTCCCGCCTCGTTTGACTGGCTGGACCTGGGTTCGTTTGGCGATATGTACGCTGCGGCCGACAAAGATGCAAATGGTAACCATATTTCCGGGCCGGTCGAAATCGAAGGTGTCGAAAGTTCGTTTATCGAAAACCGCGAAAACAAACCGGTCGCCGTTATCGGCCTCGATAATGTGGTGGTCGTAAATACACCCGACGGCATATTGGTAGCACGCAAAGACATGAGCCAGAAGGTTGGCGACATCGCCAAGCGCCTGCAGGCCAAATCAAGCTAGATATAAGGAGCAAGTACGTGATTCGAAAATTGATTGCATTTGACCTGGACGATACCTTGGCGATTACCAAATCGCCTATTGACGACAAGATGGCCGCGCTGTTGCCGCGTCTGCTGGAAAAATATGAAGTTTGCGTGATTTCGGGCGGCAAATTTGAACAGTTTAAAAAACAGCTGATCGACCGGTTGGATGTGAGTGGGCAACTGCTGCGCAAACTGCATATTATGCCCACTTGCGGAACTCGCTATTACCGTTACGACGACATAAAAGATGAATGGATGCAGGTGTACGCCGAGGACCTGACCGACGTCCAGAAAAAGCAGATTGTTGACGTACTGTCCGAAGGCGCTAAAGAGCTCGGCCTCTGGGAAAACCAACCGCACGGTGAAATCGTCGAAGACCGCGGCAGCCAAATTACCTTTTCCGCCCTCGGCCAGCAAGCACCCGCCGCGGAAAAGTACAAATGGGATCCGGACGGCGTCAAAAAGCACAAACTACGCGACTATGCCGCGCCCATGCTGCCCGACCTGGAAGTACGGGTTGGGGGTACGACCTCGGTGGACGTAACGCGCATCGGCATTGACAAAGCTTATGGCATGAAAAAACTCATGCAAGAACTGCAGATGGCCAAAGAAGACATTTTATTTATCGGTGACCGTCTGGAAGAAGGTGGTAACGACTATCCCGTCAAAGCTATGGGGATCGACACCCTCCAGATCGAAAAATGGGAAGAAACGGCACTGGTCATCGAGGGAATCGTACTCGTTTCCGAATAACAAATCCGTTTGTCTATTCGCTTTCTGGCTGGCCCTCAAGCCTGAGAATGAGCGGATCGTTGTGTTTGCTTGGTCCTATCGGCCGCAGTTTTTGCAGGATTGAAGTGTTGCCGTTCCAGAATAGTCGGCCCGGCTTTCTACGTGTTATGCGGCCGGCTGCCATGGACGCCCCTTCGAATAATCGGCGAGCGGCGTGCTCATTGTGCATGGCATCAGCCAATACTGTTTCAAATGCTTCTGTGCGCTTTTTTGCGTCGCTGTTGGCTAGTTCCAGTAACTCTTGTGGTGGTAGCTGAAGGGTGGGAAGTTTTGTGGCAGGATGGGAAGTGAGTTTGTCGGCACTCGGCCCTCTAAATGTCTGATCTTGTATATAAAAACCTCTGATCATTTCACCGAACCAACGTCGCCCTATAAAGCCTTCAAAAGCCGTTGGGGTGTGGAAATGAGAAGTTGTAGGGCGCAAGCGTCGTGCTGTACCTTGCACGAATGGTTTTGCCTGTTCTACTTCAGGCTGTTTATTAAAGATTGTACCCGACGTGATGTGAAGGGTGTGGGGTTGGAGCGCCTTGGTTATCCGCCGCGTGTGTATTTTGGCGATGGGTGGTGGCGTAATGAAGCGGTCGCGCTGAAAACTCTTCATTAAAAAGCTATGGTATTCGCTTGCGCTTTTTGTCGGAGCATCCAGCTTTACCACGGGGGCCATGTGGCTGCCATTATCACTTTCGATATCCCCCGCAATCAGAAATCCCGATGAATAAATCCTGCGGTTGATGGGGTTGAGCAGACCATGTTCGACCTGGGTGCCAGTTGCCGAAAGTAATGCAATGGCGCCAGTACGGATGCTTGCTTCCACGGGCGCAATGTGCTGGGCATGGTAACCGGCAAACTCTTCCTGAAGGTTATTTAGTGCTCCCATTTGTTGCGCATCAAGAATAGCACCCTGAGAGGCACGATATATTTCATGTGGGGTCATATCCTCAAAAAGGCCCATAGTTATTTTATTATACAATATTTTTGTTATTTATTCAAAGCATGAATAAGGCTGACTATCTGTTGTTCGAAGACGTCGGGAGCGAATTTCTGAGCGAATTTCTGGATTTCTTTGGCATCAAAGACGCTCGAATCAAAGTTTTCGATGGCCGCAATGAGTGAATCTACTGTTTGTTCCCCAAAAAACTGGCCGGTTTTGCCGGGCTGTATGTAGTCGAGCGCACCGCCTGCTTCGTAGGCGATGACCGGGGTACCGGCGGCCATAGCTTCGATAGGCGCGATGCCAAAATCATCATGGCTGGCGAATAAAAACGCCGCGGCGCCCGCCAGAAGCGCGGGCATCTCGTCGTCGGTCACATCGGTACGGAAGGTTATGGTTGGCCCCGAAAGGCGTTCCAGGCGCTCGTGCTCCGGACCGTTACCAATGACCGTGAGCGGCAACCCAAGCTTGGTGCAGGCCTGCACGATGATGTCGAGTCGTTTGGCGGGCACTTGCCGTCCCATGGCTACAAAACCACGGCGTTTTTCCTGCGGCGCAGCAGCAAACCGCGCAATGTCGATCGGTGGATAAATAACGGTCGATTCGCGACCGTAATACCTGCGAATGTCACGTTGAATGTGCGTGGAGTTGGCAATAAAATAGTCTGGTCGTTTGGAGGCGCGCAGATCCCAGGCCCGCAAAGGACTGACAAGCAAGCGCAGACCCAAACGGGCGAGAGGATCAAAAACGCCAAAGCCCGGCCGCTTCATGTACGCATCGTAATGCCGCCAATAATAATGCGTGGGTGAATGGCAGTAGCAGATATGCAGCACATCCTTCGGCACTTTTATGCCAAATGCTTCACCGTTGCCGGTGCTGCTAATAACTACATCGTAGCCGCTAAAATCGAGCCGTCCAAACCACCAAATACGCAAAACACCCACAAATTTACGAAGTTTGCCAAACGGCCAGCGCTGCAAAAAGCCCGTTACGACTTTACCATCGAGGCGTCGCCGCCATTCGTCACTGCAATACGACGTATAAATGGGCGCGTCCGGAAACATATGGTGCAGCTCGGCGACCACGCGCTCCGCACCGCCGCCAATCAGCCAGTCATGGACTATGGCGACTTTCAGACCGCGCACATTTTTTAGAGCCTTCAAATCGGCGTGCTTTTTCATGCTATTTTGCGCCACGTCCGCCCAAAACCATACGGACGGTTTTCGTCAGTATTACCAGGTCAAGCCATAGGCTCCAATTTTGCACGTAATACAGATCGAGTGTGCGGCGCTCTTCAAAGTTAATGT
>JARIHD010000050.1 GCA_029288425.1 Candidatus Saccharimonadota bacterium | reverse complement strand
CGCTATTTTGCTTATCTATCTTTTTGTTTCTTTCGACTTCTTCGGGATGCTGCGCCACAATGGTGGTTGTTTTAATTACCTGCTTAACGGTGGATAATTTGGCCAATTTGTCGGCATCAGCATTGGTAAAAGTAGCCTCACTATTAAGCGCTCCTTGCGGAAAGACCAATAAACTTGCCCCTACATCATCCCGCAACTTTCTGTTGCTTTCCTCTACCGCCTTATTGGCAAGCGACATAGAGAACGCCAATCCCAGGCTAATGGCAATTATTACCGAAAAGCTGATGGTACGTGTTTTATTACGGAATGTGTTTTTTATTCCCCGAGTGATGACACCCATATTTTCTCCTGCTTAGTAACTGTCATAAGCCAATTACACGACAGGCGCGTGAATCTAAGCTGAAGTGGCGAGGGGAATTTGCAAAATTATAGTCGTTCCGTTTGAGCTTACAGCGCTTATGGTAGCGCCTGAATGTGCCAGAATATTTTTTGCTATAGCCAGGCCCAGGCCCGATCCTGTGTACCCTTTTGCAGCAGGCGCCCTATAAAATGAGTCAAAAATATATGGTAAATCCTGAGAGCTAATTCCGGGGCCGCTATCGCGTATGCGCACTTCGCACTCTTTTCCGCGTTTTTTGTAAGTAATCTCTACTTTACTTTTTTCAGGGCTATATTTTGCGGCATTATGCAAAATAATCGTCAGCACCTCGTGTAAATCATCGGCATCAACAGCCAACAGGACGTCATGTTCTGGCGGCTTTATTTGTATATTCTTTTCGCTGATTACGGTGGACAGGGTCTTTTTGGCCACCGTAAGTGCTTCGAGTAAACTGGCTCTCTGATCTTTGACATCAAATGTTGCTGGACCTGCCAGTCGAAGTAATCGTCCTGTGAGCTTATTAAGCCGTTCGACTTCAATGAGGCTGCTTTGTATGGCCTGACGCATTGCTTTTGATATGTGCTTGTCCCGTTTTGCCAGCTGTAGTTCGGCTTTTAAGGCGGTCAGCGGAGTTCGGAGTTCGTGACTGGCATGCATGGCAAAATTGGCCTGTGCCTCGTAGCTTTTTTGTATCGGTCTTAAGGTGAATTTTGCCAGAGCATAGCTAGCCAGCGTTCCAGCCCCCAGCACAAAAAGATTAAAAAACACCAAACCCTGGAGTACACGCTCTTTGCTGGCAAGCACTGTACCAAAATTGTCAGGTACAGTGCTAATGCCGGAACCCACACCATTGCCATCTACACGAGAAACAGCCCAGCTAATTTCATTGCCAGCAGCATTGTAAAGCCAAAAACTATAGGAAATCGAAAGAATAAAAAGCAGCAGGACATACAGAAGCGTCAGGCGGTACGTAGCGTTCCTAAAGAACGTCATATAGATGGTTTTTTGTCCAATTTATAGCCCAAACCTTTTACGGTATGAATGAGGGGGTAGCGGAATGGCCGATCAATCTTGCTGCGCAGTGCACGCATATGCACTTCAACGTTATTCGATACGACGACCGCATCATAGTCCCAGATACGCCGGATAATTGCCTCTTTTGAGAGTATCTGCTGGGGATGCTGCATAAAATACTCCAGAAGGCTCAATTCTTTGGCGGTAAGGGCAACATTTTGACCGGCGCGTACAACACTTTTGTGAGATGTATCCAATGAAATTTCATCAAAAACCAGCACGACCGGGTGTGCTTCTGGCGGTCTTCGAGCCAAGGCCCGGACGCGTGCAATCAGTTCTTCAAAATCAAAAGGCTTAACCATGTAATCATCGGCACCGCTATTCAAACCTTCCACCTTATCGCCAAGCTGATCCCGTGCGGTCAGCAATAAGATGGGCGCCAAGCATCCCCGACGGCGCAGCTCTTTACAGAATTCGACTCCTTCAATCAGCCCTGCCAGCTGCCTGTCGACAATCATAACCTGATACTCATTATCTTTAACGAGCTCCAGGGCGTCTTCCCCCGAAGTACAAACATCAGAAGCAAATGCCTCTAGTGCAAGTCCTCTTTTTAGTAGCTGGGCAATTTTCGCCTCATCTTCGACAATGAGTACACGCATTCATTAAATCTAATTCTTCTTTGGCGATTCTGCAACTCCGTGACCAGTAGATGGGTCAATCTCCATTGTCTGGACGTCGCCCGGTACGGGCGCCTTCTCTACTGAGTTAGTGCCGCCTGTCGGTAACGAAGTTTGTGTATTGGGCTTTTGTAGGCTGATAATGAGCCCGACAGCGCCAACCATCAATGCCAAAATGGCTATTATTAGAATAATATACAATTTGTTGTTAGATGTATGCTGTGTTTCCATACGCTCACTCTACGAATCCAAGCTGAATTTACCATGAAGTACCAGATTGCCTAATTGTTGCTGGTTTTATCCTTTCCCCATTCACCTTTTTCGGCAATGTCTAATTTGTCTTTGATTTTTAGTGCTACGGGTTTATCCAGAAATGCAGCATACGCCGCAATTTGTGATTCAATTTTAGTCATTTGTTTTTGATTTAGTTTTACGATCGGATGCAATATAACATCGATGGCTTTGGATTTCACGACCCGTTTCCAAACACCCAATACCTGGCCATCCTCAACGATTGTGGCATAAAACATCCCATTGTATGTAGAAATTGGCGTGGGACCATATGTTTCAAAAGACGGCGAGCGGTCTTTGTAGCCAATAAGAAATTCATCATAACCCGGCAGCAGAAATAATCCACTACCTTCCTCGGCATGAGGCGACATCCAATAGGTATTTTTATTGTGCGTTATTGGCCTTAACCTGTCTTGTACGGCAGCAAGGCCGAAGGTAGCATCACTCATTTTTAATCCGCTCCAGTTAGCAAAATCCGCCACGGTGGCCGGGCCATGACTTAAAAAGAAGCGCTCAGCAAGCACCGCAAGCGATTCCTCGCGAGTAAGAATTCGCTGGGTTGTCGCCCAATCATCCAGAAGAGCAAAGGTTTGATCCTTGCCTTGAGGCGGGCCAGGACAAATCACACCCGACTGGCTAAGATACCCAAAAATAAAGTAACTTTGCTGTTTGTCATCGGGAATCCCGATATCTTTAAGACGCTGAATCATTTCCTTGCGGGTCAAGACTTTTTTGCCGCTCAGGACCTGAGTCACCATAATCTTGGCACGCTCCATAAGCTCAGGGGTCATATCATGATATGCCCAGGCCTTTGGGGTTAACCGTGCCAAGATTCTTTCCGAAAACAAATTCCGCATCCAGGCTATATCTTCAGCCAAGATCATATGAACCGTCCCTCGCATTAACCATGTGCGAATAATCTTACCGTCGGTCAACGCGCGTTCAACATCGGCAAGTTTGGTATTTTTTGTGCGCAACCCTATAGCCCAAAGCGAATGAGCGTAATCTTGCGACTGCACCGCACCAAGCGATCGAACGACTTCTTCGGGCGAATCGCATACATTCGTACCAATGTGTTGGCTGTAGAGCCGTGTTTTTGCAATGTTCATATTCTTATTTTATATGGCCCGGACCCATATGTTTTGTAAAAAAGCGTCGTTTTTGTAGGACTGGCCGCTTGGTTTCTAAATATTTTGTTAAGCCAGAGACGGAGATGTTTTCCTGACTAACCATATATTGCGTCGGCAATGCAAGTTCTGGACCCAGCTCTAATGAGCCCGAAGGCTCTTCATATGCAAATCCCATGGCTTGGTACCATGTATTGACGGGACTATCTATGAAAGCATCCAACATCAGGCGCGCGCCCTCATATTGTGGTGCGGCAAATTTGAGGTAGGCATGCAGTATCGCCGTCCCCAATCCCTTACCCTGATGCCGGGGGGCGGTCAATATCTCGGCGATGCCAAGCATGCCGGCAAACCTCTCTTCAACTTGTTCGCCCGGCAATATTTTTAAACTGCTCATTAAAGTTTGTCCGGAAGGCTCACGAATAACGGCATAGCCGCCCCCACGTTCATACACGCCTGGTATGACCTTTTGACTGAAACGTTCTACCGCCTCGTTCGTATCGTATTTAGCTGCAAACGTGCCATGTGGCAAGGGGTTACTGCCCCCTTCAAATTGCGCTCCGTACGAATTGACAATTAATTCCAATATACTGCCCGCCAATGAGCAAGCCTGCTCTTGCTGCAAAAACTCAACGGCAATCGGAGAAGCTCCTATTCGTAGCTCGGGGTATACAATTTGAAGAGTCATAGGAAGAGTATAGCTTGATACTTCGAACCAGTCTCTATTCTTTCGTCATTTCGCGTGCTAATCAGACCTAAGCCAACCATTTAAACATTATTTAACATCTAACTACTAGAATGTAAGAAATAGTACAAATTAATCTGGGATATTCTGTGTTTGAATTACTTGACTTGATTGGTGTCTTTGCGTTTGCTGTTTTTGGGGCCCATAAGGCCATTACTGCGCGCTTTGACCTTTTTGGAATAATATCTTGCGGTGCCATAACAGCATTTGGCGGCGGTACAATCAGAGAGCTTATTTTAAATGGTACGCCAGTTTATTTATATGACTACCGGTATCCGATGGTGGCGCTGGTCGGAGCAGTATGCGCGGTAGTACTGCACAGGCGATTTGCCATTTTCGAGAAATATGTATTGGTCCTCGATGCAGTCGGCGTTGCCATCTTCGCCTACATTGGTGCGTACCGCGCAGAGGCTGCACACTTGGGCTTGGTTGCCATGATCTTTTTTGCCGTCTTAACGGCCGTAGGCGGGGGTGTAATATCCGATGTTGTTTCGGGGCGCCGCCCGGAAGCTTTTTATAAAGACTTTTATCCATTGGCGGCCATATTATTAGCAATAGGATACTTCGTCATCCGCCCCGAAGAGGGCAGCATGGCGGCCCTCACACTTATCGTGTGTGCATTTGCCATTCGTCTTATTTCAATCCGTCATGGCTGGAGACTCTGGCGGCCTTATCAAAAATCGGCGCAAAAGACACTCCTGCGTCTACGCAAGTTCATACCTCTTTTCGCCAATTACCTGACAAGATAATGATATAGGGCTTTGAATTTGCAGATACAAGTCATGGTCTTTTAATTGTTATATAATTCAAAGCACAAGCATTACAAACAGGAGCACACATGAAAAACCAAAATATCCGTAATGACCAGCGAGGAATCGCTCATTTATTGTTGATTTGCATCGTGGCATTAATTCTAGTCCTGGGCGCCGGGATCGCCTTTATACGTTACAGCCAGAATAAGACAAAGACCCAGCAAGCACGGCAAGAGCTACAGCGCCAGAAGCAGCAAGCCGAAGAGGCACAGCTCAAAGCGGCACAGCAAAAAAAGTTAGCAGAAAAAACCACGGAAACACCACCGACCTCCAAGCCCGCTGTCACGCCTGCAGGCCCGGCAGAATGCAACCGAGCAGAAACTCGCTATGTAACAGCAAAAGACAGCCTTTCTGTGCGTCCGGAAAAATCTTCGGCGTCAAAAGCGCTCATCTTTGCGCCTTATGGAGCGGCCATGAGGGTAGGCTGTCTTGACGGCGACTGGTACTCTTCGGAATATCAAGGCAAGGTTGGCTATTCGCTTAAGGCATACCTTTCGGCAACAAAACCTGAAACAACCGCTCCTTCCACGCCCACGGCTTCATCATCTCCCGCTCATCCGACGAGTTGTGCGCCCAATAACGCAGACTTTACCGTATACGCCAGCGTTTCTGGTGGCACTCCGACGTATTGGCGTGACAATCGTAGTTCCCGCAGCCCTCTTGCACTCATTCCCTACGGTCAAGCCATGACCGTTCACTGTTATCCGGATGACAACATTCAGAATATGGTCTATGAAGATTTTTGGGTTAGCCCCAATGATGTCACCACGACTAAACCATAAGTAGTCTGCAATCGCCCACACGCAAACGGGATATTCGAAAGGGAAACTTTTTGGTCGTTTACATTTCGCCTGCTACTATAGGGCTATGGATGGGCAAATAAACGCTCGGCAGCTGATCGACCATATAATATATTTGGCTTCTTTGGTCTCAGAACCTCAAACTGTCGATACCACGCTCGATAAGCTTCGCCTTATAACCTCGCGGACATCTCGGCCCACCGCCCAAGACGTGCAAACACTTAAGTCTATCCAGACCGAGCTGGAAGACTATCTAATTCATGAAGAAAGGCTGCGCACCTTTACCAAGGCATCCCTGCGTGCCAATCTGGAACGACACTTCGCTGCCAAAACCCCGCTTCAGGATTTAAAAAAGACAACTCTTGCACGCATAGGCATTACAATTGCCGTTTGCGGCGCGATTACGGGCCTGCTTACCGCTGTAGGACTCATGGAAGGACAAGTTGTCCTTGCCTTCTTTATATGCACGCTGTTTATTGGCCTGGCCCTTTTGTTCCAGTCAATCAAAAAAGATTTGGTTGCACAGCTACAGGGTTCTGTGAACTATCTGATGGCAGCAACAATCGGAACAGGTCTGTTCGCGCTTAACTTTCCCATCATCGCAGCGAATGATTATCTGGAAAGTCATCCCATGTTTCAAAATGGCGGTTTTTTGGCCGCAGCCATACCGGTTTATGGTTTTTACTATTTGGCTTTTTTCATCTACGCGAAACAGCTTAATGTCACCGTTCCCCGATTACTTCGGCCGAACGGAGTCGCTGTCAGCGTGGTCTTGCTTGCCGTCGTGTTAGCCCTACTGCCTCATCCGGTTCCTGTTTCGCATGAGTCATTCTTCGATCTAGCCGTTATCGGGTTCGGGGTGAGCGTCTACTTTTCAACGATTTCAGCCATACTCGGTTTTAAGAGCATTACAAAAACTACCGGAGTTTACGGCAAGAGCACTTTATTCCTTGCCATTTCAATGGTATTGCAAACGATTGGTAATGGCAATTTCCTCGTATTCGTCACCTTTATTTCCGGCGACTTTTCGGTCAATGAACAAAAAGGCCAGATTCTGACCGGCCTTTTGATCGTGGCAGCGCTTGCGTCCCAGTATGTTGCAGCGTACAAATCAAAGACAGCGCTCAAATAATCTGACGCCAGACCCCTGCTTGCAGTCTATTCATCCTTGTCAGCCCGAGCATCATCAATGATCTCACGAAGAATCGTGATGATCTCGTCCAGCCGATATTGAGCCTTCAGGATGTATTTGTTGACGCCAAGTGCCAGCATGTTATGAACTTTGTCGGGACTTGCAGAATTACTTACGACAATAACAGGTATTTCGGCCCATTTAGGATTAGTTTTGATGGCCTGCATAAAGGCCAGACCGTTCATGTCTTTGAGATAATAGTCTAGCCATATGGCATCCGGCGCAGTATCAAGGTTATCTACGTATTTAAGTGCCGCTTCCCCGCTCGGGCAAGACAATACCTTTATTCCTTCGTGCTCTAATTTTTTAGTTGCGGCTTGGAGCAATAATGCCTCATCTTCGACCACCATGACCGTTGTAGTTGCCTTTGCCATAACTCACCTCACTAACATTATTTAAGTTCGTCTAATGTAACTTCGCCCGTTTTGGCTTTCATGCCGCTCATGGGTATGCTAAACCAAAATGTCGTGCCCTTACCTTCTGCGCTTTCAAACCAAATTTTGCCGCCCGAAGACTCTACGATGGATTTTATCAGGTACAGACCAAGACCAGTGCCGTCTGTCTCTACCTTGACTGCATTCTCGGCACGGAAGAATTTCTGAAAAACCTTGCCCTGTTCTTGCTTTGGAATGCCGTAGCCGTTGTCACTGACTTGCGCGACAATCTGGTCGTCTTTCCTGGAAACAAAAACACTGATCTCACCCCCTTGCGGTGTATATTTAATTGCATTTGTCAGAAGGTTTAAGAATACCTGGCCAATCAGGCGGGCATCAAGATTAATTTTGGGTAATTCTTTGTGGACGCTTATTATGAGTGACTGCTGCTTTTCTTCGGTCTTAGCCTTCAGATCGTTCACAATGCCGTCCACTAACTGCTTCAGATCGGTCGGACGCGGATCAATAATAATTCGTCCGGATTCAATACGGGAAATATTAAGGAGCGAGGATACTAATTCGATCATGCGCTCACTGGAATCATAAATATTCTGGGCAAATTCCTGCTGCTCTTTTTTTAGTTTGCCTGCGTCGCCCGCAAGCAACATCTCCGTATACCATTTAATTGCAGAAAGCGGCGTACGCAGTTGGTGCGACGCCAAAGAAATAAATTCGGTTTTCATGCGGTCCACCTCCCGCTCGTGCGTTACATCGCGCAAGATAACAATAGCTCCAGCGGTCTTGCCGTCAATAACCACGGGACTGGCGTTAATATGAAGCATCAAGGGTTTCTGCCCTTCAATCCAAAACTCAAAGACGTTGCTCTGCGGTTTCGCATTATGCAACACCCGCATCTCTGGTCGGTCATGGGCTGAAAGCGGTTTTTTACCATTGGCATCGTGCAGCGCAAATGCCTTATATACCAACTGGCCCACGACCTCTTTGCCCTTTAAATTGAGCATAGTCACGGCGTTGCCATTAATAAGTCCAATCTGTCCCTTTTTATCCAGAGCGATCATACCCTCGCCCATGTTCTCCAGAAGAATCTCGTCCCACTGTTTTTCTAGGGCAATGCGCTGATATGAAGCACGCAGCCGATCGGACATTTGATTAAAGGCAAAAGCCAGCTGCCCCACCTCGTCGGTGCCAGACATCTCGATTTTGTGCGACAGGTCACCATTTGCAAATCTGCTGGCTTCATCTTTCAGTTTACGGATCTGTTTTGTAACTGTCAGTACCGATATCGTTCCGCTTATTGCTATAAGAAGCAGTACGAAGACCATACTCCAGGCTACCAGCTCGTAGACGTTCTTGTGGGCCTGCACATCCTGCGAATATAGAATTTTATAGAGGAAAAAGCCCAAAAGTACCGCGATTGCCGTAATAATCACGAACAAGGTAATGAGCGACTTGTGCGGTGCTGAGCTTTTAGCCATTATTCATTACCGCATACGCCTTATATAACAAATAACTTGTTTGGTTTTTACCATAAGCATCAACCCTATTGTCGCGTTTAAGCGCAAAAATGTAAAGTTAGATCTATACATTTACATGTTAAAACTACGAATGGAGTCGTCCGCACAAAAAGAGTAGATTGCGCCCTTCTTTATTGTCAGAAGTGGCAATGATACGTAGACCGCCTTGCTGGAGGTTGTCCTCTGCCTCCTGGGCGCTAGTGGAATGATATCGCCAGATAGTAATGGGTTCGCCCCCTTTAAGCAAAGCGACCCGGGGAATGTCATTGATTTTATACGTAAGTTCGATGTCGTACGTTGGAATAATCTGATCCACTCGAGTATGTAACGTGGCGTCATAGGTACGCTGGGTCTTGTATAGATCACTGCGGATGCCTAGAAGCTCAAGTAAGTAAGAATGTCTGGGCGAAAGGAGGAATGGTGCCTGGGATGATGGTGCATCGGTGGGAGTGAGGACGTCATAGAGCAGAAGATCGTTGGGTCGCAGGCATTGGCTGATGTGGCGTAGTGCTTCGGCCGGAGAAGCGTCGTTATCCAGTGTTCCTCCCAAGATTAGGACAATCCGCGGATGCGTACCGAGTTGCTCGTCATTAAAGATATCGTCGATCGCTTCATTGATAAAATCCTTAACGTGGGTGATTACGGGAACTGCAGCATGGGTCCAGTCTTGAACATTTTTAGATGCGATATCGAGCATCTTTGAACTTATATCGGCCCCCACGTATGCGTGCAATTGATCTTTTGCCTGCAACTGATTTAGTAATTCTTTTGCCTGCAGGCCATTGCCCGGTCCCAAATCTATAACGTTAACCGGTGAATCGCCAATATGTTCCCACAAGGACTCTACTATATTGGCGTAATTTGGCAGTAAGGCTTTTTGTTTTTCTGAAGATAGTACGGTAATGGCGTTGTCCCAGCGAACAGCTCCTTCGCCCAAGTAGCTGAAGCGGAGAGGAATCTCATGGCGCGAGGTAAGACTTGACATGAGAAACTGAAGGTCTTGGTCGCTTAACACTTCGTAAGCTTCGGTAGGCAGGTCGATATCTTCAATGTACATAGTGAATAGATCCTTATATAACTTTAATAGCTTAGCATAGACCAACTCAAATCAGGCTTCTCTCATCCCAATCCAATTGACATATTTGATAATAGATTTCTCGACCATGAACGACAAAGGAGTAATGCTCTCCTCTAAAACTGTTATAGTATGGTCATGGAAGCGTTTATCTACAAAGCAGCAAAATTGTTTCCCGGAACAGTAAGCGGCAAAATTGTCGCCTCACTCGGTTATATCTCGGCTGCGACCGGAATCGCATTGGCGGTCAACTATTTTCTAACAACTTTTGGCGCGTGCGACACCGATACCAAAGATGCGCTCGTTATCAGTTCGCTTATAGTCGGCCTTATTCAGCTCTTGCTAGCAATTGGTTTTACGCGCATGGTATGGGCCTTGACCCACCGTGATAGGCCTTTTTATAAACTATTCATACTGACCGCGGCAGTCGTTCTTTTCTTTGGACAGCTGGCATTCATGATCGGTTATGGTTTCGCCATGGGAACCTCATGCACGACATAGCGCAAACCGTATAGATTACAATACAAGCATGTCCGATGCATTAACACTGGAAGAAAATATTCCGGATTCACCGTTAGTCTTTATGAGCTGGCGGGCAACAGCACGAAAGCCTGGCATTCATAAGGCACTGGCCATGGAATACTGGACTTTTCTTTTCAAAATGACCGGCGGGAAGAAATCCGTCACACTACACCGTCCTCATGCCAAGGCACTATTTCTAGACTATAAAGAGGGCATCTACTGGGGAATACTGTTAAAGGCCCATGTATTTATGCCTCAGATCCTTAAAAACGACATTCCACCTACGGGCATTGTAATGCCGGTTGAAGGAGACTATTTCTTTTTAGCAGGCCAAAGACTTCGCATTCCGGACTATGAACAAACGGAACAATTTGCAGAGGAGCTGCTTAAGAAAGGGCTCATCAGCGTGGACGAGCTGGTTGCCAAGGCCTTAGACGGGCAAGCACATATGTCACCCCGCACGATCCAGCGTCGCATGCTGTATGTTGCCGGCATTACCCGGAGGGAACTGGGGATGATTCGAAAGGCGCGTCACGCCTATGCCCTGCTCCAAGAAGGCATGTCCATCGCCGATGCCGCAGCACACGCCGGATATGTAGATCAAGCCCATCTGACAAAATCACTGAAATTGCTGGCCGGTCAAACTCCGGCGCAAATTTTGGCGGCATATACTGATTAGAGGAAAATTGACGCCTCAATACAATACCCCGCCGATCACAGCAGGTACTATAGAGACATAACGAAAGGAAAATATATGAACCCACAACCCTTTTCACTCCATGTAGCCGATTCCGTATTGGAGGATCTTCGCTACCGGCTAGAACACACCCGCTTTCCGTCATCACAAAATGAAGGCTGGACGGACGGCACCAGCACCGGCTATATGAAGGATGTCGTGCGGTACTGGACAAGCGAATACGACTGGCGTAAGGCCGAAGCTGAAATTAATAGCTTTTCACACTTTACGGTAGAAATTGACGGCGTCAAAATTCACTACATCCACCAAAAAAGCGACAAACCCGGTGCTAAAGCCGTCTTACTGACGCACGGCTGGCCTGATTCATTTTACCGGTATCATAGCGTCATTCCCATGCTTACCGATGAATACGATGTGATTGTTCCTTCTCTGCCCGGGTATGGCTTTTCAGAAAAAAAGGCCATGAACAGCAAGGAGATTGCAAAGATCTGGGCAAAACTAATGCAGGGAGTGCTGGGTTATGATACTTTCTTTGCTTCGGGTGGAGACACCGGTGCTCCCGTGACCATCGAACTTGCGCGCCAATTCCCTGATGCCGTACAGGCAATTCATCTGACAGATGTGGGCTGGTCGAACGACTTCGATCAAAGTAATTTAAGCGCTGAGGAGCAAAAATTCCAAGAAGAAACGAGTACTTGGTACTGGAGCGAGGGCGCATATACCATGATGCACGCCACCAAACCTTTGACGGTTGCCTACGGACTGAATGACTCACCTGCAGCCCTGGCGGCATGGGCGGCCAGCTTCGCGCACGCCAGTCACGCTCATACGGATGAAAATTACGTTGACACCGCCTTTGGAGGACGCGACGCATTTATCACCACCATGATGATCTACTGGATTACTGAAACGGCCGGTTCGGCGATGCAAATGTACCGTGAAGAGGCCAATGCGGCGCATGCCGGCGGCTGGGGAGAAGCACCAAAAGCTATTGAAAAATGCACTGTGCCCGTGGCACTGACGGTATACAACATTGATGTCCATACGCCGCAGGACTGGGCAGAACGCCAGGGATTAAACGTAAAGCGCTACGAAGCCAAAGACATCGGCGGCCATTTTGCAGCCATGGAAATTCCCGACGTGTTCGCCAAGGACGTCAAGACTGCCTTTAAGCAGATCTCTTAGTCTCTTTTCACACCGAAGGCTGCCAGCGCTACACGTTGCTCACGATGTTGACAAGGTTGCCTTCGGTGTCTTTGAAAGTCGCAAAAACCATTGCGATCTGCGGAATATCCGTTCGATCAACAACAATCGTACCGCCGTTTCGCTTGATTTGCTCCAATGCATCGTCGATGACGGGGACGTGAATCACCAACCGTGGCTCCGAAACGTATTTTCGACTTACGAGCTCACCGTTGATACCGCCCATCATTTTCTCATCTTTGATAACAGCTTCTTTGGTCCAACCAAACACACTGTTATAGAACTTCCAAGCCCGTTCTTCGTCATCGATTGGCAACTGAAACCAGGTCACTTTATTATCAGGAACGTTAGCCATATTACCCCCTAAGTTAATGCTTACGATTTGGCGCCTCTCATTGTAGCACCCGAAGCCTTGTACGTAACATAAAAACAGACTTGCAAGGCCTCTGGTAAATTAAACCCTTGTGCAAATGCTTGAAGCATCTATAGAATACGGATCATGAAGACAGAAAAAATATTTGACCTGCCTCCGCTCAGAGTACGTAACTACAGTCCCGTAACCGACGAAGTCAGCGTACAAGCCAATCTACGGGCGAGTGGGCATTACGTTGACAGCCAGGATAATCCGGAACGCCTGGCCGGACTCGTGAATCGTCTGCCTTCCTCTATTCTGGTGGTCGCGGCACAAGATCCGGCACTTCACGGTCCTGAGATATTTGGCAACGCGTACGTCCCCGATTGTACCTACCCTTTGATCGGCAGACTTAGCCTGTCTGCGCTCATTGTCCGACCCGAAGACCGATTCGAGGTTGCCATTACACTCTACAATGGCATATTTAATGAACTACGCGAACGCGGTGCCGATTACGCCGAAGAACTCCTGGATATACCGGAACAGGACGTTATGGCGCACCGTGAAGATTTTTTGATAGGACTAGGATTTGTGCGGGCCGGATGGTCTATGCGCAGCATGAAATACGAATTATGGAACGAGCACGGACAGCCTATGCCCGATATTGCGCCCCTTAATCCGCGGGGCGATTCCCGCAGCCTTGACGTCTTGGCGCTGTCGCAATCGAATAATTAAAACTTGTCGGTCATACCATATCGGCAAGAGCCTTACCAGCAACGATAACAGTCGGCCCATCTATCACTTCGGGAAGAAGCGGCAGAATCCCGTGAGCCTCACTTATGGCGATGTCTCCTTTTTATTTTACTAACCTCCAAAGCGCCGGACGGCGCGGGCATGTGCCTTGGCGGCTTCGACCTCGCGGTTGCGTGGTTCGGCCTGTGTGGTTAATGCGCCCAGTAGTTTTTGAGCGACGACCGTAACTTCGTCGATTGCCGCATTGAACGCTGCTTCGTTTGCCTTTGAGGGTTCGTGAAAACCAGAGAGTTTACGAACGAACTGCAATGAGGCGGCCTTGATCTCTTCTTCGGTAGCCGGCGGATCAAAGTTAAAAAGCGTCTTAATATTACGACACATAGCATCTCCCCTGGTTATTCGTATATTTTATCAGAAACGGGGACGCTCACTACAGCCTGTAGTAATCGTATTCAACGGCGGCATTTATCCCGGCATGAAGCATATTTTGCAAAGCTGAATCTACTCTATTGCCCGTTTCAGGAACACGTAACCTGGCATGGGCTGGGCATTTATGGCGTTCTGTAGGGAGGTTAGTGAATATTGGGTCGTGCCATGTACGACCTCCTTTCGGCTTTTTAAAAACGGCCCGATATGTTCCCCGCTCATCTTTTTGGGCGCTGAAGGGCGGAATATTAAAAGTTCTGTCGGATATATTAAAAAGATGCATACTTGCCAAACCAATCGGCATGTATGATAAATCATGCGCTGCTTTCAATCGTTCATCTTTCGGCACCTCTTGGAGTGATCCGTGAAGGGCATGCATGAACAGGCCTAGGGCGGCTCGAAGAGCCTTGGTGCGCATTCCATAGCCTAAAAATAAACCTTCGATGGCCGTACCGGGCCTCACATAGATTTGATGCGTGCCTTCTTTCCGGCGAAGAAGGCCGTCCCTGTAAACCGCCGCCATCCCCAAACGACGATAGCGCTCGGCTCCAAGCGTATAGGAGTTTCTAAGCCATCCCTCAGTGCCCCTGTAATCAGCCTTTACCCGCCGGGCGGCAATGGCCTGAGTTGCGGTCACGCTTTCCCCAAAAGCTACTTGGCTTCCTTCGCTGCTCGGCACTGCTCGGAAGTCCTTGAAACGTGCTTCGGGTCCCGTCCCCTCTACCGCCATATCGGCTTGCTTGATTATAAAATGTCCGGCAATGGTGTAGCGTTCGGCCTTATTCCAGTCCGGCTTGGGGACTTCGTCCGGATACCTACCCCTGTCGGCATAGGTATTTTGTAAGGTCATTAAAATAATATGCCTGTCCGCGGCGAGTTCCGGTAAGAGTTCAGGTAATTTGGGTATAGTGTCGTATCGCGCCTCGCGAAGCGCACCAGCAAATGAAGTCATCACACGTTTATATCACGTGAACAGGCAGCAAGGCAACCAACCGTCTGTTATATTATAAAAATGAAAAGCACCCCTTTATTCCGGCCTACATTGCTGCCCGCCTCACCCTGATAGATAACAGTTGATTTAATAATTTAAACATTTTATAGTATCTCAGTTATGGCTTTAGAACTTGGCGAACACTTTGGAATGCGTCAACCGGCGGCATGGGCAGACCTAAACCATGCAGCAGAGGCTCAGCTTAATTTGCCTGCCGGCGCTGACGGACTACGCCCGACTTGGCGCAGGGAGATCACCATGTTTGCGGCCCAATTAGAAGAATTATCGGATAATGAGCTTGAAGCTCATAGGTACTATGCCCTTGGACTGGCCGCCTGTGAGTTAGCTAAAATCCTCCGCAATCCCGAGGCCCGGGTAGAGGTTATTAAGCACCGCGCGAACGAAATAGTAGACTATCATCCAACCTACCTTCAGAAAGCTGGGCGTCCTCAGGGTAACATGCTCTACACCTGTGAACTATGGCCATGGACGGGAGTAGAAAGCCCGCTGAAACATAGACTGGTCGACGCATTTCCAGAGAGCGGACTACTCGTTTCGGATAGTCTGCGGGCGGTCAGCAAAATGCGCTTCAAAGCAAAAGAGAACCAGAAACCTCTGACGGACGTAACTCCATTTACACCTTTTCAAGGCGATTCGGTTCGCAATGTAGCCAATCAGCTCTTATCCGCGGCGTCAGACATCACCATGCGGGCCATACGGTGCCGCCAAAACGGACCGAGATTTATGAGCGATTACACCCTTGAAGAATTCGATCCCATCATACGCGACGTAATAGATCCGACCGACCTACGCCAGCTGGAGCTCGTTTCGCCCGCTAGCTCCATCGCCGGCCTTCGGCTTGACGAATTTGAACGCTCGCAGGATTTCTACGACATTTCACCGGAAGGAAAAATGGTCTTCAGGCCCGACCTCGTTTCTTCCGATGCAGGGCCCTTGCCCCATCCCTTGATGAACCGGCAGCAGTTTATTCATACGAACCGACTGCGATGTCCAGCACTATACGTCAATCAACTCATCGAGACAGCCCTGGAGCTGGTCGCGGACTCAACAGCCCTTGCGGCCGTACGCCTTGAGGCGTAATTATGACTTCGAACGATCACGTGACACATAGAGAGCAGCGCCAAACGCCGCGGCCATAATCAAAAAATCTAGCGGCACGCCGCTTTTATAAATATCCGTCACTTGATAGGGGCAGTTGCCTTGTCGGCGGTGCCAGTCACTCACATCGGATTCATCGCCATGGCCGCCAAGAAGCGTTCGGTAATATACCGAACTAACTGAATGCACCGTTACCACCGGTCGCTTTGCCTCACTATCCGGATAGCCGCACTCGGGGTGGCTCTCGGTGTAAGTCCAATATTTTGTTGAACCCTCGCTATTTGGTGAGGTGTAGCCATATACTGGATTGACAGTAAAATAGATGAAAAAACCAAGAAATATAAGCATTGGTATACCAAAAAGATATGCCTGCAAAGAAAGTTTTTTCATAACGTATTTAATTGTACACGATTTGGTTGGCAAAAAATGTGGTATAGTTAATATCCCATGTCCGAGGTGCCGCTCGTTTGCCTGCTTGATGACATCGCACCCGATGACATGTTTACGGCGGGCCCGCTAACCTACCATAGCGGCAGGCTCGCATCTGCTGCGCTCCGATACGAACAAATGGACGGTGCACTAATGAGCGATCTTTGGACGCCGGACAAAACCAGCGTTCAGTATGCTCATGCCGCAAGCAATGCTGCGAGTGCCTATTTGGTGCGCACTGCCCACCGTGCAACTGCCGCATCGACGCAGGCACAGCGGGATCTCTGGTCGGAGCGATACACCCAGGCATCCATCGAATTTTACGGCCAGCCCGATCCAACCGAGGCAAAACGGCTCATACATACAAAACAACGAAAACTCATCGAATTGCAATCATACCCCTTGGCCGACCAGCGACAAGTCGATTATTTACTTAATTTTTATACCTCGATAGCCGGCGACCCGGACCCGAGCAGTACAACATCCAGCATCGACACTAGTCTTTGGCCCGAAATCGCTGCAGTCATGAATGAACGCTATTCAGCAATATTCGAGCTATTGGATAATACGGCCGTCGGCAAAGATGTCTTAACCACCGAAGAATACGCTCCAATCTTCGTAAATGCCGTAAAATGGCTTGCCCAAAATGACAATCCAGAATGGGCAAATTGGAAGGTCGTTAAAAGGCCGGGGGGCTTTGCGGTCTATCAGGAAACCAAAGAAATTATTGTGGGCGCAAATCCGGCTGGACTCCCCCGGCTCCGCATCAAAACCTTGCTCGCCCACGAGCTCCTCAGCCATGCCCTGCGCAGCGTCACAGCATATGCAATGGGTGACTACAATTTGGCTTTAGGCTTACCCGGATACGATGCGTTTGAAGAAGGCAAAGCCACCCTCCTTGGCTGGGCAGTGTCGGGCAAATTCACCGAAGGCGCCATCGATTTCTACACCGATATCGCCATAGCGCGCGGCAGTATCGATGGACGGCCTCGCAGCCGAGATGACCTGTTGGCCATGAGCCGTGCCCGGGCGATTATCAATGCCCAGACCGAAGAAGATGGTCTGGTATTGGATAACAACGGCATGCAACGGGTCCTGATACGGGGAAATCAGCAGGTAAACCGAATCTTTAGAGGCGGGGGCCTGCTCACCAAAGACATCGTGTATTATGACGGCTACGATAAAGCCTATTCTTTCATACGCCGGCTACGTGCATATGGCATAAGCATGGGAGGCATTCTCGATTACCTTAAACTCGGCGGTTTTGACCCGGAACTGGATATGCACCGCGATCATGTCCTCGAAGTGACCGGGAAAAAGCTATGGATTCCAGGCAATTATTTTGACTGATATCCCGAGTATCCTATATAAATAACCCATGCCAATAAACGTCTTTACCCGCTACCCGGTTCCTCAGCCTCCTGATGGTGGATACAGCGAACTGATCGACTGCAGTGTCTCGGATATTATTTCGGAAAACACCTTTGTAATTCCAGATGCAGCGACCCTGCAGGGCGTTTTTAAATATGTGCGGAGCCGTACATCTCCGCACAATCTACATACTGCGCCAGGCCCAGAAGACATCACACGGCTTGCCTCTGACTATTTTTCCGGCGCCATGCAAGGCGGCCACATTACATTCCACGCCCAGTACGATCTACAGGGGTTCCAAGGCCCTACAAATCTTCCCGACGGTTACCTCAAAAAACTAAACAGCGAGGAAGCAGTGCTCTATATTCCCGGCCTTGAAGAGTGCAAGTTGGGGAGTGCCGACCCCGCTACCGGAGAAATGGTTCGTGCCGAGGATACGCTCGGCCTGCAACCTTTCGTAGGAAGGCGAATTCATGAAGCCACATTTTCGACCCTGGAGCATCCAGAAAAGCCTGGCTTTCGTTACTACATGGTCAACCGGGGCAAATACGCGCATCTGCCAGTTTTTGAGGGCGATATCAATCATCTGGGCATATATGCGCGCTTGGGCAGCGACCGGGCAGCTTTGGCCGAACACTTCACAGCATATTATGGCAGGCTATTTGGCTGGAGCCTAACCCAGACCCACGCGCTCCACCCTGAAGCCTCGCTTGACCGAAAAGTTGCTGAGGCCTGGATTCAGGGCTTAATACAAACAACCGCGTATGCCGAAACTGACTCCGAAGAAAAAAAGCGTACTGCCCGGGAAAGATATGCAACGTTCAAAGATATACAGGATCAAATAGAATTTGACTGGCCGGCCTATAAAGCGACCCGCGCGGCCAATCCCGTAGTCATAGAAGAAAGGCAAGCGAGCGCCCAGCTACTAAGGCAGTGGCGCGCTAGTCCTCATATATCGGTTGCGGTTGAACGTGACCCCGACCGCATATACGGCAGTTTCGCGCACCACATTACCCTTTCTAATACTGTAAGCCTAGGCTAGCCCCTACTTTTCTTTGATGAGCAGCCGCACGGGCCTGCCGATAGTTTATCGGCCCGGCACATTATGATACCGTAAAGATAGAATGCACATCGAAATTGATGCCAATCCAGAAGAAACGCTTATTTTAAAAAATGCCTGTCAGAAAGCCTTTGAGCGGCTGGACCGGTTGTTTGGTGGTCGCTTTGCCGACATCAGCAGAGACCTGCGTATCCAGATAGGCGATGGGTTGACAGAGAGCGGGGGCCAAACCGTACTTTCGGAAAATAAAATACTTTTTGACCGGCAAAAAATGCTGCTCAGCCTGGCCGAGGCCGAAAAGCAATTAGCGGGCGTGCTGGACCCCGGCGACTGGACCGGCGTTATGAGCGCAAAGGACGCCGCACGGTCTGGCAGCTGCATGGAATACAATTTCATCCACGAAATAGCTCATATATTGGCCCAGACCGACGGTGACGAAGCATCATACCATCGGATAGACAGCTCCGAAAGCCCCACTAGGTACGGCCGTCAACCGGACAAATTCAGCAGAAAAAAAGATCACGAAGCGCTCGCCGAAGGCTTTACCTACATTACATTCGGACGCCCCGTCGGTAAACCGATGCAGGCAGCCATTGACCAGCTTGTCCAAGAACATCTGCGGTCTCTGGCTTAAACTATTAGCCCAGGCCATGGATGTCATGGCCTGGGCAATTCCTCTACCAAAGTCTGGTGTATTTCCGGGCTTTGTTAGTAGCTGAGCGACTTGAATAGATTTACGACTGCTTGGTAATCGGGGTGTTTTTTGTAGTCGTCAAGTGTGTAGTCGTATTCCGTGGACTGGTTGTTGCCTTTTTTGGCCAATGAGGCGCTCAGGTTGATAGTCTTACCACCCTTTTTGCTGGCGGGGAACGGAATGCTGCCGCTAATCTTTTGGCCGACAGTGTATGTTTGGTCGGTTAAAACTAATCCGGCGACCTTATCCTTGCTCACGACATCACTGGCGTAGGCGACAAGACTTAGAGGCTTAGAGGCGCCAGGCACGTTCAGAGCCGTTACTTCCAAGATGGTCTCGCCCTTATACGAAGGATCGACCCCATTATAGGTACCCCCGGTTGATGCGCTGCTGTAGAATAACTTAAATGAAGTAGCCACATCTTTACCGGTAGACCGCAGGTGAACATACGCACCGTCAGAAGATGCGGTAGCGGGTACGGTAATACCGCAAGGATTGTCTTTGGTTGTGGACTCTGTCGACCAGTCAGAAGGATATTTGAATGTCAAACCTATGCCCGCGTCTTTACAGCTTAACCAGCCCGCATACGCATCGACAGGCTTTTTGGCCTCCTTATTCTCTTCAGTATTTGTTTGCTGATTGGTGGTAGCGATCTTTTTATCGGCCGGCTTTTGATTCTGTTTCCAGACGTACCAGCCCACAAATCCGATTATGGCCACAATTATTAGGATAAGTATTGCTTCTATAGCCCCGAAGCCTTTTTGATTTTTATTCATACTTAAAATATACATTAAAATACAGACAACAAAAAGCACGCATTATCCTATCGCCGGCAGACAGTTCCACAATGGCCTGTAGACCGTTAAATTGACGCCTGCTTTGTTGACAGAATATTTACAAGATGTAAAAATACGCCGATGCCTACACCTTTCCGTTTCGAAGGCTACCCGACGAACATGTTCGATATGCAGGAAGTCACAGACGCCTTCACGAGAGAGTGGAGAGCGCTTTTCCCCCTGGTTCTTGCCAATACCCCCGCACCCGACACGGTCATGTGGGCAGAAAAAAGAAATCTTACAGTTCCGCTGGAAGACCCGAAAGCTTATACGGTCGTAGCCGTCGGACGTAATGACGTATTGGACCATTATGCGCAGATGCAGCGCGAAACGGGTTCATACGGTACCGTCTGTGTTGACGTGCCGGTCTTAGAAAATCGGCTACGTCTGAGCCATCATATCTTTCGTAATGAAAACTGGGGCGACATTTATAGAACCGATTTTTATCGTGGCGATCGGCCCTCTCCGGTTGTTGCGGGCGAAAGCGCGCCCGAACCGGTTCCGAAGCCGTATATGGCATGGAGCGCCGACCTGAAGCCGGATGAGTTAACTGACCTCTCCTGGGAGACGCCTGCTCCAAACGCAAACAATTGGTACAATAGTGTCCCCGTAACCCACGAGGATCCCGCTCGACTTTTTGACAGTTTTTGTGAATCAGGACCGGAAGAGGAAGACAGAGAAATCTACTTTACCTACGGTCCCTATGCCGCAACGTTTGAACAACTCGAAAAAACGTTGGCGATTATCTGTCACCTGGCCGGGCAGGACACGTCCAGCCCTTGGGGTAACTAAATTGTACCTTGCTCAATCTGTTGTCGGGCCAGCGTAAATTCGGCTGCAAACACCCGAGCCTGCTCCTGGCACTCTTCAAAAGCAACGGGAGAAAAAACACTGGCGGGCGTAAAGTCCGGGTAGGCCTTTGGAGGGTTTGAATACGTATTGGTCAATATATGGCTTACCCGCAGCCCGGCCCTAATAGAGCCTCCGAGTTCATTTTCTATCGCTCCCTGCCAGCCTAAACGACCGGCTGCGGCTATTTCTGCACGTCTTTCTTTAAGATACTGACCGTAACGTGACAACACGCCACCATGCACTTGGTCCAGGCTGATGCAAAATTGGGCGATCTCAGCAGCGGTCGGCCGGTCTAAAAGTTTTTGGCCCCGACAATAGATCTGTATGCCCCGAGCGAGCTTGGCACGCTGTTCGCCGCTTATAATTTGCGTACCATGATTCAATCCCATGCGACCCAATGAAAGCACGTCACGAATACTACGCACACCATTTACCCTTAATCGTCCTTCAAGGGTACGACAGTTTTTCATAATCATCGGCACGAGCGCCCGGCTAACGCTCTGATCGAGCTTTTCCTGGAATTCGCGTTCAACCAACGGCAAATGTTCATATGGCCCTGCCTCTGCGGGCTGCCGCCTAAATAGAGGTAGGTCGTGCACGCCGAGGCCGCCAATCTCCCGAGCCATACCAATAATCCGATCCAGCTGCTCTTCTGGGCCAGTAAAAAGCACAGCGCGCGTTTCGGGTATTTGATTCATCATAGAAGCTCCTAGCATAGTACATCTTGGCCTATATGCAAATAGCGATCCTTACACGATAAAAAGTGGACTAAGATTAAGGAGCACACGATTTTGTGTGCTCCTTTGTGTGCTCCTTTGAGTTTTATTTAGGGGACGCTAGCGCAGGTCGCCAAAGAATTCGCGGACGTCTTTGCTCCAAACCTGGGGAACTTCAAGGGCTGCGTAATGACCGCCCTTTTCATATTCGGTCCAGCGAACGATGTTGTTGCCTTCTTCCCCGTATTTGCGAAGGGCGACGTCACCTTCTTGGAATACAGCGACGCCGGTAGGCACGCCGGAGTTAGCCTTGGGAGCCCAAGCGCTGGGATCGTGGGCGTTTTGGAAATACAAGTCGATTGACGAACCAGCCGTACCGGTCGTCCAATAGACCATAAAGTTGGTTAAAAAGCGGTCGTGGCTAACCATTTTCGGATTGCGACCAAAGTTGGTAAACAATTCGCTCATCCAGGCCAGCAAACCGGCGGGCGAGTCAGTAATAGCGTACGAAAGTGACTGTGGACGGGTGGACTGTATCATGTTAAATCCAAAGTAATTGCTCATGAATTCCTGCAAACGGCTCAGGCGTACTTTTTCGTTGTCAGTAAACTTGGCAATATCGCCTTCGTCCACGGGACCGAATGGTATAAAGCCCAAGGTTGCAGCATTCAGATGTACGCCGATAACGCTTTCTGGGTTCAAACGAGCCATTTCCGGAGCAATAATCGCACCGGCATCAGCGCCTTGTACGCCATATTTTTCATAACCCAGACGTTGCATTAGTTCGTGCAGGGCCGCTGCGATACGGCCGTTGTTCCAGCCAGCTTCGCGGGTCGGCCCGGAAAAACCAAAACCAGGAAGCGTCGGAATAACCAGGTCGAAGGCTTCGTCCGCCTTACCGCCGTGCTTTGCAGGTTTTGTCAGCAGCTCGATCACATTCAGAAATTCTACGAATGAACCGGGCCAACCGTGGATCAGTATCAGCGGGGTAGCGTTCGGCTCTCCCGACTTAACGTGCAGAAAATGAATGTTTTGGCCATCGATTTCGGTAATAAACTGAGGGTATTGGTTGATCTCGGCCTCGGCGTTCCGCCAGTCAAACTTGTGCTGAAGATAGTGGACAATCTCCTTTATGTATTTGTCTGAGGGGCCGGCGTCGATGCTGTCTTCATTAATAACAGTCGGCCAGATGGTCTTTGCAAGGCGCGCCTGCAAGTCGTCAAGCTGGTCTTGGGCAATGTTGATTTTATAAGGTTTGATCATAGCCATTTCATTTCTCCTTTACTTAGTTAACGTTAGGCTGAGCCTATTTAACCAGTCGGAATACCCGTGAGTTTTGTAAAAAAGCGACGGTTTTAGGCCGGCTAAGCTTAAGCGCAAACTGATTATAGCTTATGGATGTCACTAACGTCAGACGGTTTTGTGTCCATGATCTTTTTGAGCGACTTTGCCAAATGGGGCTGGTCGGTGTAGCCGGCCTCCATGGCGGCTTCGATTGGCTTTTTGCCTTGTTTCAAGAGTGTAACGGCACGCTGCACCTGCTTTATTTGGTCCAAATACTTTTTGGTCAGGCCGGTGGTACGGGCAAAATGCCGCTGTTTACCGCGGTTTGACATAGCCCGGGGCCTTCCGCCCAGTTCGCTTT
>JARIHD010000077.1 GCA_029288425.1 Candidatus Saccharimonadota bacterium | reverse complement strand
CTATAGAATTCATCGAAACTAATTTTCAACAAGATTTAGGAGAAGAATAATGGCAAAGATATTTAAACATCGGACTGATGTCGCGTACTTTGATTACAAGGACTTCAAGACCTTGCAGCGCTACGTGAACCAGTACGGCCAAATTGAAACTCGCAAAAAGACCGGTCTGACCGAGAGTCAGCAGCGCCGTTTGGCCGTTGCTATTAAGCGCGCCCGTCACATCGCACTATTGCCGTTCGTAGCAAACAACTAGGCGGGGCTCGCGAGGGTGACAGAGTCAATAACTGATAAAGCAAGAGATATCGAGGCGCGCATAACGAGCGTTTTGTCGGCTTTAGACATAGATGGTCTGCCGCTTACAGAGCGCAATTTGGTAGAGCAAATCAAGCGTGTTGCCGTCGATGCCCGGCTGGACGCCCGCGACTACCAGTACGCCGAAACACGCGCTGAACAGTTGACTTTGGCTATCGCCGCCAAAAAACGTTACCAGTTGCTGCAGCGCCACATCTTAAAGGCCAGTGAACAAAATATGTTCAGCGCCATAGAAATCGCGCAGCTTTCGGCACACATCGAACAATTAATGAATAATATGGAATAGGAGAACCGCATGGGCCTCAGTATTACCGAACTAAAAAAGGGTGTGATCTTTCAGTTGGAAGGTACGCCGTACCGGGTGGTCGATTACAACCAAAAGGTAATGGGCCGCGGCGGTTCAATCGTAAACGTCCGTATCAAAAGTTTGATCGACGGCAAAGTGTTGGAAAAGACCTTTAAGGGTAACGAACAACTTGATAGCGCGGACGTGACCACCGAAAACGCTCAATATCTATACAACGACGGCAGCACGTTCTTCTTTATGAACGAGGAGACATTTGAGCAGTTTGAAGTACCCGCCGAACTGGTGGGCGACGGAGCTGGCTACATCAAGGAGGGAGATCGCGTGCAGTTACAGTTTTTCGATGGCCGTCCTATTAATGTCGAACTGCCAAAGAACGTCCCTCTGGAGGTTACTTATACCGAAAATGTCGTCAAAGGTGATACCACTAGCAGTGTGCTAAAGGACGCTACTGTTGAAACGGGTATTACGGTCAAGGTCCCCGCATTTATCAAACAAGGCGACCTGATCAAAGTCGATACCCGCACGGGTGAATATCTGGAACGCGTCAAAGCTTAGCTGGACAAAATCTGCTATAGCATTGGCATTGTCTCATGAGGCGCTATATGTCCAGCACTTTTCAGGCTTCTTGATTTGGCCGTAGTATACTATTACAGATGAAATATCGCCTTGATCAATTGGTGTATCGAAAAGGACTCGTTATTAGCCGCAGTCAGGCCGAGAGCTGGATTAAACTTGGTAAGATATTTGTGGACGGCGAAGCGATTACGAAACCAGGATATTTTGCTGATGAATCGGCCGAGATTGAACTAAGAGCTGGCCAACAGTACGTAAGCCGAGCGGCGCTCAAATTGGCCTCGGTAGCTGAGGTGCTGGGGCTTTCGTTTGCGAGGAAAGTGTTGCTGGACGTGGGTAGCTCGACCGGAGGTTTTACGGACTATGCGCTGAAACACGGTGTACGCCGGGTAATCGCCGTGGAGGTCGGTAGTGATCAGTTGCATCCTAGTTTGCATGGGCACCCACAGATCGAACTGCACGAGCAAACTGACATCCGTGATATGAAAAACCTCTCCGAAACGCCGGATATTGTGGTGATCGATGTGTCATTCATTAGCCTGCGTGACATTTTGCCCCACATCGCTACGTTGTGTGGGCCGCAGACGGTGATCGCTGCCATGGTTAAGCCGCAATTTGAGGCCGCTGCATCACATTTTAAGCACAAGGGTGTAATAAAAAATGAGCGCATGCGCCGCGATATCCTGAAAGATTTTGAGGATTGGGCAAAGAAATTATTCGTCATTACAGATAAGGCCGATAGTCAGATCGCTGGTGCAAAGGGCAATCAGGAACGATTTTATTTATTGAAAACGAACAAAAAATTATCCTAGATTACTCTTGCAAAACAGGGGAACCCACGGTACCATTAGCGTATTAGGGGGATATTAAATAGTTATGAAAAAAACACTACTGCAAATGCTGGCCGTAGTGATATCAGTGGCTTCCATACCTGCTATCGCGCTTGCGGCATCCAATTCGAACTTTACGCAAACTATAAATACGGGTACTTTGGTCGGAGATATTGCTGACGCCTCCCGTAACTCTGTGGCCAGCCCGGCGGTTGCCATGACCACAAAAGCGTTTTCGTTCAGCTGTTATGCCGGCGGTACGGCATCTACCGGAACACTTGGCACAAATACCGAGCGCTTGTATGTGAGTAATGGCGATGCTGCGGACAACGGGTTTACGCTGACGCTGGCTGCGACAGGTGGCGCGACCGCTACCTGGGCAAACACCGGCTCAACCCAGCGCTTTGACTTTAACGACCCGACCGGTTCGACCCCTGGATGTACTGATGGCGCAGACACCGACAGTCAGGCAGGGCAAATGACTGTAAATGCGAGCGCCGGCACGCTGACGACCGACTGTACGAGCTGTACCGCAACCGGAGTAAGCTTGGGGTCGAGCGCTGCATTCGCACAGGGTACGACCGATAGCATCACGCTCATAAATGCAGGTGCTACATCAAATGACGTTTGGCGCGGCTACCTGACCGGAGCCACTGTTTCGCAAACCATTCCGGCCGAACAAGCGGCCGATAGCTATACCCTTAACCTGACCTTGACCACAACCGCACAATAGGTCTAGAAAACTAACCAACGATGAATTTCCCATCAACTGTCCGACAATTCCGAATCATAGCCGGTGGGGTGGTGTTGGGTGCTGGAGCGGCACTTATAATGGCGCTGCCAGTTTCGGCCGTGGAGCAGGGCGGCCTGGGTGGCCGGCCGGCTCATCCGCGTGCCGGCAACACTCGCAGCGAATCAATTTTTATTCATACCCTCGATGCGGGTAGACAGGCTACCGACGCCGTACAGGTTATTAACAACACTTCTGAAACCAAAAAAGTTTTGGTGTACGCCGTAGATTCGCAGATGTCGAGCGGTGGAGCGTTCGCTTGTGCGCAAGCTGCCGATCAGCCTATCAGCGTAGGTAAATGGATTGAGATTTCGCAAAAAGAAGTGACCCTCCCGGCGGGCAGTAAACAAACTGTCGATTTTGTCATAGCGGTACCAAAGGACACGACCCCCGGTGAGCACAACGGCTGTATCGTCATCCAAGACACCAAGCAGCAAGTATCCCCAGATAGTAATGGTATTGTGTTGAGCTTGCGATCGGCGATCCGTGTAGCGGTGACGGTGCCTGGCGACATTCAAAAAGGATTAGTTTTTACCGGCCTTGGATTTGATCGTAAGGCCAATGATAAATTAGTACTCACCGCCGCACTCAAAAATAATGGAAATGTCTCGTTGGATACGCAATTGGATGTACGCCTTCGATCACTGATAGCATTTTCGGTAGCCACAACAGGCGGAAACTTTCCAGTGCTAGGCGGTAGCGAAGGTCGTTTTAACTTTGAAACGGGGCAGCCATTCTGGGGCGGCTGGTATCGTTTGGTGGCCACAGCAAAATATAATGATGACCCGAACATAGCACTAGGTCAGGGTAGACCTACGGCTGCCATTACCAAAGGTACCTGGGTGTTTTTGACTCCTAAACCGCTTGCGGTAGTTATAGAATTGGGGGTTTTGCTCACACTCATTACTGCGGTTTCCACATATTTTGTTCGCCGCGGCCATCACAAACGAGCCATGCGGCACGCAACGACGCACACTGTCAAGTCACACGAGAATTTGCATATTATTGCTGATCACTACCACATGTCATGGAAGCGATTGGCGCGCATTAATAAACTTAAGCCGCCTTTCCAGTTGCATGCTGGGCAGATCCTGACAGTCATGCCGCCTCCCTCAGCAGGGGCCCATAAAAAACCGCCAACCAAACCATAACAATCAGAGGGGAGGAAGTATGAGAAAAAGGCTGCAAAACGCCCTCACTCGTTTTGTTTTATGTGTTTCCTGTCTGATATTCGCGGGACTAATGGTGACGGGCATAACCAATCCCCACGCAGCTGCTGTAGCGCAGGGTGATGGTATGATGGTGTACGGCGAGGGCACGGTAACAACGCCCCGGACGCGCACATGGACACAAGCCACTACTAGCTGGAGCGCGGAAGGAAGTGGTCCGACGGCTGCAGCGACCATTCGTTCGGTCATTGTAAAGGCCTCGCCCAAACGCGACGAAATGATCGCCGGCATCCAAACCACGGGTGGTGTGCTGTATATTCAGCGCTGGAACGGCACGGCTTGGTCTAATGAATGGAATGTGACAGTGGGCAACGGCATGCCCCGCTTTGATATTGCCTACGAACGTAATTCGGGCGAAGCAGTGATTGTATATAGCGGCAATGTGGGTACGACTAATGAGCTGCGTTATCGAGTTTGGAGCGGTTCTGCCTGGACAGCGGCCACCAATTTGGACGCAGTGCGCACATCTGGCGTCATCCATACCTTACGTATGGAGTCTCAGGGGGTTAACAGCGACGCGATCGGCATAGTGTGGGCTGACGCCAATCTGGACGTTTCGGCAAATTATTGGAACGGCGCGACAAATACCTGGACCGGTGAACCTACTGCAGCACTTTCTACGAATGTGGCGGTGGTGGGCACGTCCACTGCACCTACAAACTGGGCTTTTGATGTGGCTTTTGAGGGCCAGAGCGGTGATATGTTGGTAGTTTGGGGCAACAACACAGTGCAAGATTTACTGCACATAACACGGGCAGCTGGGGCGTCAGGTGCGTGGGGCACCGCCACTACCACCACTGCGGCGCTAGAGGAACCCACCGACCTTGACCTGAGCAGTGACCCAAACAGCGACTACATCGCCTATGCAAACATCACCGACAATACGGCCGGCGCCGATGCTTCGACCTGGACGGGGACGGGCTGGAACGCGTTTAGTAACTTCGACACCGCCATCGGAACAGTGGCCGCCACAACCAATAACATTAGCGTCAGCTGGGTGCGTAACGGCACCCAGGACCGCGCGGTTATTGTGTACGAAGACGCCGCGGCGGCGGGCATCGACTGGGTATTTTATAACAAAAATACTAACGCTTGGTCTGCGGTACAGACGGCCTTTACCGCAGCGCCGACTCCCGTAGCCGATATGAAGTCGGTACGACAAGTGACTAACCCATTTAATACGGCGCAGGCTATGGTCGTAGTGGTGGATTCGGCTTCGGATGTCTTTGCCAAACGCCTAACTTTTGACGGCACTAACTTCACGTGGTCGTCAAGCGAAGGCGCAGCCGCCTTAGAGATTTCTGCATCTTCTATTACGGGGATTGGTGCGGATTTTGACTATGCCCGCTACATTCCAGGTACGCTCACGGTCGATATTGTCGATGCCAGTGGCGTATCGGTGGTCAGCCCGACAGTGGCCATGAACACGGCGTCAGTCTCGCTCAATTGCCAATCAATTAGCGGTGTATTTGGTGCGGCTTCGCAAAAGATCAGGGTAAATAACGGCACGGCCACCCCCGGATGGACACTTACCGTAGCTGCGACGGCCGGCAGTACGATTACCTGGAGTTCCGGAACCGAGCAATACGACTATAATGACTCATCCGGGACGCCCGCGGGCTGCGACGACGGTGGTGACGCCGATACACAGGCCGGGCGGCTAGGTTTCAATCCCTCAACGGCAACGATTGATTCGCAGAGCGGCTGCACTGCGGCGGGCCTTAGTTTGGGATCGGCAGCCAACTTTGCACAGGGCACCGTGGACAATCTGACCTTGGCTACCGCCAGCAGCGGGGCGGGAACGGGCTGCTACTGGGATATAACGGGCATCGCTACTTCGCAGCAATTGCCGGCCGAAAAGGGCGCAGGCAATTATACGATCAACCTAACACTTACCGTGACCGCCAATTAGGTATGAGTATGCAGGTTGCCGCGAATAATCCCAATTTTAAGCTTTCGATCACGCCCACCGTTTGCGTGGTAGATGTTGTAAACGATGGTAGTAACCAGCTGCTGCAAGCGCAATCTGAAGACTGCAGCAGCCAGTTGCCGCTGTTAGTGCCGGTTCAGAATACCGTACCTGCCGCGCCTATCTTCGCTTTACCCTTTGCTGGAGCGGCCGGGACTCGTCCGGTCGTACTACAGGACCGTACTACGACGCCGTGGTCATCGGTAACATCAACACGAGACAGTCAGACTATAGTGTCAACTCCGCCTCATATATCGCTTGCGGTCGGCGGGGTAATGCTTGCCGTGTTGGTGATTGCGGTAAGCGTGGATTTAGCTGTATTTGAACTGCGTTTTAGCCGTAAGGCTGCTATTTGGCTGCGAAGTTTACTTTTCGGAAAGCGATAGCTTGAGTCGTTTGCGCAGCGTAAGGACGTAAAACCATGCACTGGCGGATAAGGTAATTACAATACCTAGCGATAGGATGATAAGCGGTCTGATGCGTTCTAATGTGCTCACCAGCGCAGAAAGCGGCGTCTCGAAGACCACGAGCCACGACCGATCGCCCACTTTTAGATTGGTTTCTTGGCGAAGTACCTTGCCGGTATGGGCAGAGGGGTTGCCATACAGAAGTGACCGACCTTCAGTGGTAACGTCTTTGATGGTGAGTGTAGTGTGGTGAGCGGCAAGGTCGCTGCCAATAGTTTTGTTGACCATTGCCGAGATATCGAAGGCGGCCGAGCTATAGCCAGTCGGTATATTTTGAACCGCCTGCTGATTATAAACAGGTAAAAGTAGTAGGAAGCCCGATTTATTATTGCCCGCGAGTCGAAGCGGAGGAGTGGCCACAATACCTTTGGTGCTCTGCGCCCGGGCAAGTGCCTGGGCACGCACGGGCTCGCTGGCGAGGTCAAAGCCTAGCGCTGAGACATGATTATGTTGGCCATCGGCCTCCAGCAGATAAGATAAAATAACCTTCCGACCCTTTGCTTCGGAATAGCCAACCGCTTCCATACCCGGATAGCGTTCAAAAATATGCTGTTTTTCGATAAATCGCTGCCACATATCTGCATCCACGGTGGTGGCGGCAAACAAACCTTGCGTTGCGTAGAGCAAACTGCCGTAGCCATCCAGGTTGTGCGACAGTTCATCCATGTAGGAGTTGGTAAGGTCGCGGAGTCTTAGTTCTGCCGACGCTAGCATACGCTGCTGGCTATACAAAAAACCGGCGATCATTAACAAGCCGACGCCAATAATCATGAGCGAGCAGATGAGCAGGCGAAGAGAAAATGGAAAGGTCGGTCGCATCTTGCGGATTACGCGCATAGCTGTCCACTATAATACACGTAGTTGGGCATAAGCGAAATGTTAATTTTTGGTGAAGTTTAAGAAACTCTGCTAGGGTAAGGGGTATGATCAAGCGTACTGCTGTCTTTATCGTCGTGGTTCTGTGTGTTGTCGGGGTAGGCGCGGCGTATAAATGGTATGCCAACCGGCAAGCACCAGAGTATGCAACTGAACAGTTTGTAAGGACACTCACCGCTGGCCCTAAAGAATCGCAAGCATGGCTTTCTGCTGAACTCCAAAAAGACCGCGAGTCGTACTGGGAAAAATACCTCGCCGATTTTACCGGTAAAAAGGGGACAAGGGCTCCGGCAGGCGGCGCTTCGCTCGATGATCGGTTTAATACCTATTCGGACACCGAAGAACCATACCGTTCACTCTATATTTTTGATTTGAACGGCGGTGAGTATTGGCTGACGATCGTAGTTGTCCGGCAGGATAAAGGCTGGAAAGTGGACGAGCTGCATGGCTCATACCACGCACGATAACTTTGTTGTAAAAGCTATTTGTTTAGTTAGCTTCTCTGTTGTATAGCATAAGAAGAAAATGCTACACTGGGGCGTATGTATTTCCAGAGCAGAGTCGAAGCTGGACAGTTGTTGGCGGAGCAGATCGTGCCCCAGTTCAAGGGCCAGGACTGTGCCGTTGTTGCACTGAATGATGGCGGTGTTATGGTCGGCGCGCAAATCGCGCTTCAGTTGCACTGTGTTTTGACGCTCCTGCTTACCGAGACGATTACGCTACCGCGCGAAGACCGGGCAGTTGCCGGCATCGCGCAAGACGGTTCTTTCTCGTACAATAAACAATATTCACAGGGCGAAATTGACGAGTTTGTGGGCGAATACTACCACCTGATCGAGCAAGAAAAAATGACCAAGATGCAGGAAATGCACCGGCTGATCGGCCGTGGCGGTCTGATCCGCAAAGACCTCATCCGAGACCGCAATATTATTCTGGTGACTGATGGCCTGGCGGACGGATTCGCACTCGACGTCGCCATGCAGTTTTTGAAACCCATCCATACCAAGAGGATTTACGTCGCTACACCGCTCGCCAGTGTGCGGGCCGTTGACCGCATGCACGTTTTAGCCGACGGTATCTACTGTTTGAGTGTTATCGAAGACTATATTTCGACCGACCACTACTATGATATCCAGGATGTTCCACCGCACGACAAGGTAATCAAAACCATCGAAGAAATCGTTACCCACTGGAAAAACTAAAAGGAGCGGCACAACTAAAACAAGTAGCTGCGTAGTTTTTTGACGTCGAGCAAGGTAATAATGGATTGCTGCTCGCGGGCAATTAATTTTTGACGTTCCAAATAAGCCAGTTCGCGGCTGGTCGTTTCGCGCGTAGCGCTGATGGAACTGGCGATGTCTTGATGTTTGAGCGGTACTTTCAAAACGACCACGTTTTCTTCGACGTCATCGTCTTCGTCGCCAAAGCGTCGGGCCGTGCTGAGCAAAAACGAAATCAGACGTTCACGCACGGAGCGGTATTCCAACGTCATGATGCGCTCGGAATGCAGCCGGTACATGTCGATTAGCATGTCGATAAGTGGTAGTGCCGCACCGGGGTTGTCGCGGATAAATGTCGTAAACTGGTCGCGGCTGATTTGAAGCAATTCGGTTGGTGCCAGAGTGGCGTAAATAATATTGCGGTTTTCACCGGTAATTGCCCATGTGAGGCCCAGTATCTCGGTCGGTTTGCGGATAATGAGCAGATTCTCCTCGCCGTATTTGGTGATGTCGTAGGCTTTTACCAGCCCGCTCACGACATAAAAAACGCCCGACGGGGTCTCG
>JARIHD010000076.1 GCA_029288425.1 Candidatus Saccharimonadota bacterium | reverse complement strand
TTAAGTCGTCGGCAGCGTCAGATGTGTATAAGAGACAGGCCAGGAACTGTCCTATCCGTTGCGCTGGTATAGCATTCCCAATCTGTGGCGCTATGAGCGGCCCCAGCACGGACGTCTCCGCGAACACTGGCAGCTCAACGTTGATATATTCGGCTTGTCCGAGATTACGGCCGAAATGGAGCTTATTCAAATTGCCGACACGATCCTCAAAAACTTTGGTGCTACTCATGATATGTACACGATCCGCATAAATAGCCGGAAGCTCATGGATTTCATCATGAAAGAGTATTTGGATTTGTCGGGTACGCAAATCCACACTATCTGCAAGCTGATCGATCGCATGCATAAAATGCCGCAGGCCGCGTTTGAAGCAGAGGTGGACGCCGTATTTACGCCGTCGCAGCGCGAGGCTGGTGCAAGCAATAAGCTCATCGGCCTGCTTAAAATCAAGCAGTTGCACCACCTGCCTGAAGTCGTACGTGAGCATGAGTCGGCCAAAGAACTCAGACAGCTTATGCACATGCTGGACGATGTTCGCGTGAGCAACGTCGTATTCGATATTACGATTATGCGTGGTTTCGACTATTACACCGGCATCGTTTTTGAAATTTTTGACAACCACCCGGAAAATAATCGTTCGATGATGGGCGGCGGCCGTTATGACGGCCTGGTCGGCTTGTTCGGTGTGGAGCCCGTGCCGACGGTTGGCTTTGGCTGGGGTGATGTGACGCTGCAGAATTTCTTGCAAGGACATGATCTCATGCCAAGTCTTCGGTCTGAAACAGACGTATATATTGTGCTCATCGGAGATGTGTACGAAAAAGCCGCACGCACCATACAAGACCTCCGCGACATGGGAGCAAACGTAGCCGTTGATTTTAGCGGCCGTAAGCCCGACAAGCAGATAAAGACGGCAGTCAAAAAAGGCATCCATTACGCCATGTTCATCGGCGAAAAAGAACTCAAAGAAGAATTGTACGAAATTCGTAACCTTATCACCGGCACCGAAGAACGCCATAGCGCTGCCCGAATTGTCAGTATCGTGACCGACTACCGCGACGAAGATATATAGACTAAGGGGTCATGCCAGAGAAGTTGGGCGTGCATTTGAATCATGCCAATCGAGTAGGGTGGTCAAGTGAGCGGTAATCTGTTACAGTACTTCACTATGCAAGTCAATAAAAAGAACCTATCCGACACTAAAGTCCAACTGACCGTTGTAGCAGATGCTGACCAGTTGGCCGCAGCCAAAAAAGCGACACTTGAGCATTTGGCTGGCGAAATGAAACTTTCTGGCTTTCGCCAGGGCAAGGCGCCGCTTGCGCTTGTCGAAAAAAATGCCAATCCGTCTACGCTACAAACCGAATTTCTAGACCGTGCCATGAACGTGGTTTACGGTGCTGTAGTGGATGACCAAAAATTACGTCCTGTGGCACAGCCGCAAGTGAGCATAAGTAAATTCGTGCCTTTTGATACGCTGGAACTAAGTTTCGAGGTCGAAGTGATCGGGGAAATCAAACTGCCCGATTACAAAAAGATCAAAAAGGCTAAGGCTGAAGTCAAAGTTACCACTAAAGATGTTGACGAAGTTATTGAGCAGCTGAAAAAGCGCGAAGCCGAGCGTAAAGACGTGGACCGCGCTGCTAAAAAAGGCGACCAGACCTACATCGACTTCAAGGGTGTAGATACAAAGACCAAAGAAGTTATTAAAGGCGCAGACGGCACAAATTATCCGCTCGTTTTGGGCAGTAATACTTTTATCCCTGGTTTTGAGGATGAGATTATCGGCCTGAAGGCCGGCGCCGAAAAGACCTTTACCATAACATTTCCCAAAGATTACGGTGTGCCCAGCCTGCAAAACCGCAAAGTAGACTTTACGGTGACCGTCCTGAAGGTTCAGGAGCTGGTCGAAGCCAAGGTTGACGACGCATTCGCCGCCAAGGCGGGCCCGTTCAAGACCGTTGACGAACTCAAGGAAGATATCAAAAAACAGCTGCACACCGAAAAGCGGTCGCGTGCCGACCGCGCCTACGCCGACGAGCTGCTGACTGAAATCGCCAATAAATCCAAGGTTTCCATTCCCCAAGTCTTGCTTGACGAGCAAATCGAGTCAATGCTGACCGAGCAGAAGCAGAACGCTATGTACCGTGGTCAGACTTGGGCCGAATTCCTCGAAAGCATGGGCCTGACCGAAGAAGAGTATCGTAAAAAACTGAATGCCGATGCCGAGCTTCGCGTCAAGGCCGGTCTGATTCTCGGGGAGATTGCCGAGCTTGAAAAAATCATGATCACCCCTGAGCAGCTTGAAATGCGACTGGCGATGCTCAAGGCTCAATACCCCGATCCAAAGATGCTGGCCGAACTCGACAAACCTGAAAACCGCCGTGATATTCTTTCACGGATGGTGAGCGAGGCGACCGTTGACGCACTCGTTGGCTACGCCAGCGGCGAAGTCAAGGCCACTACCGGCACAAAAGAGACTAAAACCGTCAAAAAAGCCAGCGCAAAGAGTAAAAAATAGTCCAGCAGCGTAGCAAAAAGAGAGAACGGAGAAGTTCTCTCTTTTGCTTTTTATCCAAAAATTAGTATAATATGCGTCGTTATGAAAATATACCTTGGTCCCGAACTGACCGGCCGGCCTGTCGCTGAGCGACTCGAGATTGCTGAAGAAGATAAAGGTTTGGTCCAGGCGGCATTGCGTGCAGCCATGGATGAAGCCGGAAGAGCGGTAGCTGCGTTAACCGTGCTTTCAGAGGTTCACGAAACGCTATTTGATCAAGGGCGTAACGAAAACGAGTGCCGTGTCGCCTCATACATGCAGGCAATAACTTGCATGGACACGAATGTCGATGCGCCCACAACCTTTACTCCCGAGAGCGAAGTGCCTGTACAGGTGGTTTATGAAGGCATTATGGCCGGTATTGGCCAGATGGCTCAAGGTGCAGACTCTGCTGCACTCGTTGGTCAAATGTTTGCGCGCCTCGAGTATCAGTCAATTCAGTAAATTAGCACTCTTGACTTGTGAGTGCTAACCACGCTACTATAGAGCAGAAGTAAATAGGGATTACACTATGTCGCAGCCCACCAGCAGTATTCTTGTTCCGACAGTTATAGAAAATGAAGGCCGCTATGAGCGCGCCTATGATATTTATAGCCGTCTTTTAAAAGATCGGATTATCTTTTTGGGCACTGGCGTCGATCAGCATTCAGCCAATCTGGTAGTGGCGCAGCTGCTATTCCTGCAAGCCCAAGATGCCAAAAAGGACATCTATTTATATATTAATAGTCCTGGCGGCAGTGTATACGACGCGCTGGCCATCTATGACACCATGCAATATATCAGTAACGACGTACAAACCGTCGGTATCGGTATGCAGGCATCTGCGGCAGCTTTCCTCTTGAGTTCAGGCACGAAAGGCAAACGCTTTTTGCTGCCTAACGCCACGGTAATGATTCACCAGCCTTCAAGCGGCACCCGCGGTAAGGTTACCGATCAGGAAATCGACCTCAAAGAATCCCTGCGTGTTAAATACCTCCTTGAAGACATCATGGCGAAAAACACCGGTCAAAAGAAATCCCAAATCCATGAAGACATGGAACGTGACCGCTGGATGACTGCCGATGAAGCCAAAAAATATGGCATCGTCGACGCCATTATCAAGACTCCGCCCAAAGTTGGCTAGACGCAACCTTGATTGTCTCTGGAGTCTGATGTAGTATTGGCCTCGATACTAACGAAGAAAGTCTAAGATGCCCATGTCGGCAAGCCCAGAACTATTTCAACTTGATGATGTCCGATTCCGAATGGGTCATCCGATGGATGTCGCCCGACTTGAATATTGGACGCTCCAAGCCTTTTCGCAGGGCGTATTTATTGGTAGCCTGCAGCGGCAAGGGCTGGTGCAGCGGACGGCGGAAGAGGTAAAGGAGATGATCGGCGGTGAGGATTTCGCCGCCACCCACAGGAAACCTTCCGTATTGAACGAACGGCCTAAGGCTCCTCAGCAGCTTTTCGGCAGACCGCATATGGTCATCGCAGAACGCGATAGCTCAATTATCGGATTTGGATACGCTGTTAATGCTACATCTGGAAGTACTACGGAGCGCGTCTATAAAATGCTGGCCCAAAGGTCTAAACGTTGGGCGTGGATTCGTGAGATAGTAACGGATCCAAATGCTCCGACCGGGCTTGGCACGATGATCGGGGCATTGCTACTAAATAAGTTTAATGACCAACAGCCCACCAGTGCTTACACCTGGGCAGAGAATCCGCTGGGCGCAAGATTCGTTAAGTCGATGGGTTATCGGCGCCCCATTGTTGACGGTCATGAAGAGCCTCCGCGGACAAGATATCCTTTTGGTACGGACGGCGCTCCTGTGGAACTGATCAGATGGACAGGGATGGTGGGCGCAGTCAAAGCGCACATCCTGGAAAAGCCGGGAGCAAAGGAAGCTTTCGAGCAGGCACGCAAAAACACGGTAGAGTTATAAAAAGTCTAGCTTGACAATTGCTGGAGCTGTCCTCATAATCTTATCCTAAGAAGTAGTGTAAGTCGGGTAGTGCTGTTGTTGGAAACAAAAGCACCAAAAACGCCCCCTTAGAGATCTTCGCGCGCAAAAACACTAAACGATATAAAGCTTTATAAATCTATACGGCTGGTCATTTATTGCCTTTTGGGGCTACTTTGACCGCCGCTAAGAAGGGGAATTAGCTGCACAATGGCGAAAAGCACCAAAACCACTGACGATGGTCAGCGCGTGTATTTCACCAGTCAGGACGATGCAATTCAGCTTGATGACCTTGTCGACCACCAAAATAAATCATTCCAGTGGTTTATCGAAGAAGGTCTGGGCGAGCTCTTGGCTGAAATTAGTCCGATTGATGACTATACTAACACTAAACTATCTCTGCGTTTCAAAGATTACCACTTTGAAGATCCAAAGATGACCGAAGGCGAAGCCCGCGAAAACAACATTTCGTACGAAGCTCCGCTTAAGGCAACTGTCGAACTGACCAACAAAGTCACCGGCGAAGTTAAAGAGCAGGAAATCTACCTTGGTGATTTCCCATGGATGACCAAGCGCGGTACATTCGTCATCAATGGCGCCGAGCGCGTCGTTGTGAGCCAGCTGATCCGTTCTGCCGGTGTGTTCTTTACTGCCGAACCGCACGGGGCTACTAATCTGTACGGTGCGAAGGTTATCCCTGGCCGTGGTGCATGGCTCGAATTCGAGACTGCTGCCGCCGGTGCATTGTACGTAAAGATTGACCGCAAGCGTAAAATTCCGGTTACTACCTTGCTGCGCGCACTAGGTATGACCGAAACTGCCATCCGTGAAGCGTTCAAACACGTCGACACTGGCGCTAAGAGCTACCTCGACGCTACCCTTGAAAAAGATCCGACCAAGGGTCAAAGCGACTCACTTATCGAAGTTTATCGCCGTTTGCGACCTGGCGACCTGGCAACCGTCGACAACGCCAAGAGCTTGCTCGAAAACATGTTCTACAACTTCAAGCGTTTTGATTTCAGCCGCGTAGGCCGATACAAAATCAACAAGCGTTTGAACCTTGATGTGCCAAACACTATCGAAAACCGCGTTATGCGCATCGAAGACCTGGTTGCGATCATTGCCGAGCTTATCCGCTTGAACAACAGCCAGGAACCAGGTGACGACATCGACTCGTTGGCTAACCGCCGCGTTAAATTGGTTGGTGAACTCGTTCAGCGTCAGTTCCGTGTCGGTCTGCTGCGCATGGAGCGCAACACCAAGGACCGCATGTCAATGAGCGAACTCGAATCAGTGACTCCGGGTCAGCTGATCAATGCTCGACCAGTAGTCGCTGCTGTCCGCGAATTCTTTGCCAGCTCGCAGCTGTCACAATTCATGGACCAGATCAACCCATTGTCCGAACTGGCCCACAAGCGCCGCCTGAGTTCGATGGGTCCTGGCGGTCTTTCGCGTGAACGCGCCGGGCTTGACGTCCGTGATGCCCACGCTACCCACTATGGCCGTCTCTGTGCCGTAGAAACTCCAGAAGGTGCGAACATTGGTCTGGTGGTCAACCTTGCCAACTATGCCCGTATCAACGAGTACGGTTTTATCGAAACCCCGTACCGTAAGGTGGTTAACGGCAAAGTTACCGACGACATTGTGTATCTTGACGCCGCTGCCGAAGAAAACGCAGTTATCGCCGGTGCCGGCGTTGCCCGCGACAAAAACGGCAAATTTACTAACGAACGCGTCAGTGCCCGTTCGGCTCTGAAATCAAGCGAAGTCGATGCCACTGATGTTACGCATGTTGATGCAGCCCTGAACCAAATTATCGGTTCATCTGCCGGACTCATTCCGTTCATCGAAAAGAACTATGTGTACCGCTCGCTAATGGGTAGTAACCAGCAGCGCCAGGCAGTACCGCTGATCCAGCCAAAGGCTCCGATCGTTGGTACCGGTATCGAATCGGTAGCTGCACGCAACACTGGTCAAATGGTACTTGCCCGCGCCGACGGTGAAGTTGTCAAGGCTACCGGCGAAGAAGTCATTGTCAAATATAAAGACGGCAATGTTTCATATGAACCTGAACACTTTGCCCGTTCAAACGAAGGCACCTCGATCAACCAAAAGGTTGTCGTACGCACCGGTGATAAAGTCAAAGAAGGCGATGTTCTGATCGAAGGCATGTCTATCCAAAACGGCGAACTCGCCCTCGGTAAGGACCTGATCGTAGCGTTTATGCCCTGGGCCGGCTACAACTTCGAAGACGCCATCATCATTAGCCGCAAACTTGTCGAAGATGATACGTTGACCTCGGTACATATTGTCGACTTCATGATTGAAGTTCGTGAGACTAAGCTTGGCCCAGAAATTGTGACCCGTGATATTCCAAATGTCTCTGAGGACGCACTGCGTCACCTCGATGATGACGGAATCGTGCGCATCGGTGCCGAAGTGCACCCAGGCGACATTCTGGTCGGTAAAATTACCCCTAAGGGTGAGCAGGAGCTTAGCTCCGAAGAGCGCCTGCTGCGTGCTATCTTCGGTGAAAAAGCCAAAGAAGTCCGCGATACCAGTCAGCGTATGAGTAACGGCAAACACGGCAAAGTCGTGGGTGTCAAAGTCTTCAGCCGTGAAAACGGCCATGAATTGAAATCGGGCGTCATCAAGCAAATCCAGGTCTTC
>JARIHD010000071.1 GCA_029288425.1 Candidatus Saccharimonadota bacterium | reverse complement strand
CCTTAGCATGTACCCCCTCTACGAACAAGTTAATATAGTCAACTACTGGGCATTTTTGGACGAAAATGGTGTATTTTCGCCAACCGAAGACCACACTGATCGGGCGCATAAAATGCTGAAGGCTCTGACTTTTTGGGCCGAAACCTTCAAAATGGCCCGCGCTAAATTGCAAAAATAGCCCTACCGGCATCACAGCAAAACTCCCCGCGTTACAGCAGGGAGTTTTGCTATTTATCGCTTCGGCCACAAAACCTTGGCAACTACAACCGATTCATGCAGCCAGCCAAAACTTCGGCTATCGGTACTATGGGCATCATTATCGCCGCGTAGATACAGCCGGTCACCTTTCTTACCCGCAATACGTTTAATTTTTTCCAGACCCCCATGCCACACTATTACGACGTCGCCGACCGCCAGCACCTTGAACCGGCCACTGGCGACAACGATGAACCCCGACCGCAACGTCGGCAGCATACTATCGCCTGAAACTTGACGAATAACGAGCAGCTTACGCCTTTTTGGTGGCTTTAGTTTCCCTGAAAATTTCGGCGATTTCATCGATCAGATCTAATAATTTCTGGGCTTCTTCGGGTTCGGTGTGGTGCTTGCATTCGCCGGCTTGTTTGGTGGCGCGCCAAAACAGGTCGTGCAGATCGGGATACTTTTCCAGATGCTCAGGTTTAAAATAATCAGTCCACAGCACCCACAAATGGTGTTTTACCAGCTCCGCTCGCTGTTCTTTGATAAAAATAGCGCGTGTTTTGTTGGTTTCATCCAGGGCTTTGTATTTGGTCATAATGGCAAAAACGCTGAGCGCTTCAATGCGCGCTTGCGCCGGATCATACACACCACAAGGCAGATCGCAGTGCGCATGCACCTTTTTGATGAATGGAATCCTCATATCAAACCTCCTATTTTATCGAATCTCCCTCTAGTATACCGCGTCTTGCTTAGTCATTTTGTTTTAATTATTACACAATAAAATAACTTTTATTGCATTGTCAGGCAAAAAGGCATATAATGCGGACCAACAAATGTCAGGCGAAATTATTATTCCTGGTTCCAGTGGCAGGGACCCTTCTTCGAAAGGGCCTAATGAGCCATATTTTGACGATGCTCAGCTCGAGAGACGCGCTATAAGAGAAGTCATTGGGCACATACATAACTTCCTCGATGAGGCTGACAATCGCATGCCCCAAACCGATCCGCACACCCAAGAAGATCTTGCGCAAGCCCGCGGATCAGTTGCCAATGTCCTGGAGGCAGAATTTTTTGGCAGTGATGAAAATTATAAAAATGTTTTCGAACAGGCCCTTGATAATGGAAATACTGACCCCCATGGACTGGCGATCTCACAAATGCATGCCTTTTCGTTATCAGTCCTGCCCTACCTGCCTCCGGCGCGCGTCATTTTGAATTCACATAATATGGTTGACTTCGCGTGGAAACGCCGCGAGCTGGGAGTTCTTGCCGCAACTGGCTCGCCCAAAGAATTTGAGGAAGCGCTCTGGCAGCCAAACGACCTTCTTTCTGCGATCACACGCGGAGGACGCAAAGTTAATGAATTAAAAGAAGGCCTGCAGCGCGAAAAAGATCTACTAGGCAATTTTCACTTTTTGGCTAGTAATCGGCAGTTTGATCAAGCAAAAGTGGCTGTTACTTCCGGCGACAAAGTTATAAGCGGTAGTACGCATAATATTACCGCAACCGGCAAGCATGGTTTTGGTAATTGGCTACAACAACAGGGCCACAAAGACAGGCCGATAACCTGGGCAAATCTAGGCAATCTGGGAGACCGCTTCTATATGCCGCTCATCGGCCTGGTATCAAATGGGGACGTACGATTTGCCCCAGACTGCACTTTTATTGGCTCAACGCGTGTCCGCTACGAGAGCAAAAAATCTTTTAGTGGTGAATGGAAAGGCGATCTACCACCTTTGACTTACTGCCAGATCGGTAGCCAAGCCCTCAGCACCCAGCTTCTGCGGGGCATGAGCGAATATCCGCCTTATCTACCCGTTATCGGCTCTAAGCCGCAGCTCGATGGCCATTCTCGGCGCGCCATTTAGCGATTTCAGCGTGATGACCGCTCAGCAGCACGGTGGGCACAGCCATATCACGGAATACTTCAGGGCGTGTGTACTGGGGAAATTCGATGTTTTCGTCGTCTGTCTGGAATGATTCGATTTCGGCGCTGGTTTCGCCGCCAAGCACGCCAGGCAGCAGACGTACAACACTGTCGATCATAATCATGGCCGGCAGTTCACCGCCGGTGAGCACATAATTGCCGATGCAATATTGGCGATCGATCCACCTGGTGATGCGTTCATCGTAGCCTTCGTAGCGGGGACAAACGATAATCAGGCCTTTGGCGCGGGCGGCCAATTCTTTGGCGTCGGATTGTTTGTACATTTTGCCACGAGGCGTGGGCAGCAGTACGAGTGCGTCCGGATCCTGCGATTTGGCGTATTCGATGGCTGCCACCACTGGTTCAGGCTTGAGCAACATGCCGTCACCGCCGCCGTATGGCGTATCGTCGACTTGTTTGCGCGGGCCCAGCCCGTATTGCCGCAGGTCGATGTATTCAAATGTGACGGCGCCTTTATCCTGCGCCTTCCAAAGCATGCTATTACCATGCACGCCGGTAAACATCTCTGGGAATAGAGTTATAATCTGAATCTTCATTACCCATACTCTATCAGAAAGCGTAAGTATTTACAAACTATAGCTTTATGATATAATTATCATGATTATGATGAAGCAGTACCCTCAGCGAAGAGACCACTTAAGATCCCCGTGGATGCCACGTTTGGCCGTGGGCACGCCCCTAGCTATCTTGGGTCTCACAGCGGCCCTATTCATACAACAAGACGCCAAACAGACGAGGCCCCCGCTAGATCTGGAAGCGAAACCTACCGTTGCCGCGGGCGCTGAGTATTGGAATGCTTACAGCAATTGCACCATATCCAATCCACGTTTTGAAGGGGTAGAAAAGGGCGTAGCGCACATTGCTCTGCAAATTAACGCCACACACAATCCTGCCGTCAAGCAAGCTGCCGAGGCGGGCAAGGTGCACTATCTCCCTTCCCCGCGCGCCCTAAACCCTGAGACCGGCGAAGAACGTCAAATTATCGCCCCTCCGCTTGTTGACGGGCCAAATGAAAATGCCTCTCTAACCATTCCTTTGTCCTTGCTGGCCGACGGCTACGAAAGCGTTGACGTTTCCGTTGAAGCCACCGACAACGGTGCTGCCGGTACCAAGATGGGCGTTCGTCAGTTCTGTGGCAGAATCGGTATCACCGGCACCACCGATAACGTAGAGTATGTAGAGCCAGACAAGCGCGACTCCGGAATGACAGACCGAGAGCGCTTCACCCCTCAGCAATAGCGGCTTCCGCTGGACAAACAAAAAGACCGACACTTTTCAGGTCGGTCTTTTTGCCACATATAAAGCTCCCAGTCATCCTTGCAGATGAGTGGCTCGCATGAGCTAAACAGGTTTTTGTTTTGAAAGGTCTTGTCGTAAAGACTGATACTAACTATACATCGAGGTCGTCGAGTTCTGCAAGCTCTTGACGGGTTTTAGTTACAACAGTGCTGTTGTTGTCGCTATAGTCGTCATCGGCTACGCTACTGTCGTCGTCCGATTGATAGGCGTTTGATGTGCCGCCTACACCGTTGTCTACAATCTTTAAATTGTAGCGTGCGTCGTTTTTCGTGCCAAGGGCACGGAGTAAGGTTCGTAAACTTTGGGCAGTCGCACCGCGCTTACCGATCACTCGTCCTAAGTCCTCTGGATCTACTGTCAGTTCTAACAGGACACCCTTCTCGTCTATACGCCGTTCAACACTGACGGCATCCGGGTTGCTTACCAGAGACTTGACGATGAACTCTACAAACTGTTGGTCTATACTAGTCATGTCAGGAACTCCTTCCAATTAATGGTTAACGTATTATAGCAAAAAACAAAGCAGCTCTATCAGTGAGCTGCTTTATTGACAACGCTTGTTACACTATGCATCTGATGCAGTGTCGTCGGATGTTGTCGCTTCTGCAGCTTCTGCAGGGGCCTCGGCCTCCGTTTTGGCCTCGTCAGGCCGGTTCTTTCGGAGCTTGTCTGGGTTGCGAGTAGCACCAGTTTTACCCTCAGAAAGTTTTACCCATTCGGGCAGTTTAATTCCTTCGCTCTTCAGCAAACGTGCAGCTCGGTCCGAAGGCTGAGCGCCGTTGCCCAGGTAAAAGGCGGCTTTTTCTTTGTCAAGGGTAGCCGTTTTGGCGTGTGGGTCATAACTGCCCAAAAGAGCAACAACTTTGCCGCTCGTAGGAGTCAGGCGCGATTCTTGAACCACGACGCGAAACATTGCGTGACCTTTGCGACCAGTACGTTGCATGCGAATAGCTAACATAAGTTTAGTGAATCTCTCTTTCGTTCTTTTAGATTTCTATGCGAATCTTGCTATATTTTACAGATAACCGCCCCTGATGTCAAACGGAATGGAGCTATCGCTACTTATTAGGTATTTTTCCATAGAGCCCTCATCACTAGTAGCACTCTTATAGCCCCGCTGTTCGTAATGGCATCGTCGACACCGGACAGATCCCAGTGAAACACATCGTGAAGAACAAGCTGGGCAACGGTATTGCTCCATGGATCGCCTGGGATCAGGTCAAATCGCTGCAGCTCAAACCGGTCCGACACTGTCACCTTACTTTTTATATTGAGCGAGAGCGGCTTCGGCGGCTTTTTGCTGACCGAGTTGTTTGCTAGGGCCGACGCCCGTTCCGCGAAGCTGGTTGTTGATAAATACACCAACGGTGAAGGTTTTGTCGTGGTCCGGCCCTTCTTCTTCCAGGACTTTGTAGACCGGCGTATGGCCCTCGCGGCTTTGGGCGATTTCTTGCAGGTGCGATTTAGGATCCATCCAGGAACCGGTGGCCAGAATCTGCTCGAACGTACTCAGAATACTCTCGGTAATGAACCTTTTGGCAGCTTCGTAGCCTTTATCTAGATAGATTGCCCCGACGACGGCTTCGAAAGTATTGGCCAGGATTTGAGCGCGGGCGCGGTCGGTACCGCGTTTTTCGCCGCGGCTGAGGCGCAGCAACGGTTCGAAGCCCAGTCTTGCACCAGCCGCACTGATGCTTTCGGTGCGCACCAGACTACTACGCCAGTTGGTCAGAATACCTTCTGGTTCTTCGAAATTGGTGTACAAATATTCTGTCACTATCAGTTCGAGCACTGCATCACCCAAAAACTCCAGCCGTTCATTGTGGATGGGGGCAGTCTTTTTGTGCTCATTCACATACGAACGATGCGTAAACGCCAGCACCAGCAGCTCGATATCGTCAAAAACAATACCGAGCTGCTGTTTGGCAAAAGTCTGATAAGCGCTAAAATCCATGGAAATTTTTTACCTCTGTTACAGCCGGGATTCGCGGATCTTTTTCATCCCCACGAGAATTAATTTACCAATGTCGTCATAGGCGATTTTGTCGATCGCCTGGGCGGTGGGCAACCAGCGGATATCACTTAACCAATCTTCAGGCTGTAGTTTATCGGTGTCGCCCAACCCCTGCACCAGATAAATATGCATGGTCATCAGCACCAGCGTGT
>JARIHD010000068.1 GCA_029288425.1 Candidatus Saccharimonadota bacterium | reverse complement strand
TTAAGTCGTCGGCAGCGTCAGATGTGTATAAGAGACAGGCTTATGTCTTCTTTGCTCGATGATGCGGCTACCTGGGTCAGTAATGAACTTAATGATGCCGACTTCCCGCATAAGGATGCCGTATTCAAGCACGAAAATGACACGCAGATTGGACGGGGTTTCAAAAAAGGTAAAGGTCGCTACGAACTGATAGCTCCGCATGCCACTGACACTGGGACGCAGTGGGTACGCGATGAAGCATTTGTCGAAGGGCGCAATCTGACTAGCCTGGACATCGTCGATGGCGCACCGACAAATATCACGGAAGGCCGCATAAATCGGGATGATTTTAAAGATGTAGCATCAATACTTGTCCGCAATTACGTTTTCCAGGTCTTAAAGGGCAGTTTTGCACACTCAGATATCCACCCGGGCAATTTCCGTATCACTGAAGATAACGCCAACGTTGCCATTTTAGACCGTCGCAATCTTATTCCTATGACCACTGAGCTACGCACAACCATTCGTTCGGCTTTCGGATCTATCTTAAGCGGTGATTTGAATGAAGCGGCACATGCTATCGCTATGCACGCTATGCCCCCAGATACGGACCCAGAAAAAGTCCGTCAGACCGTTGCATCCATAGCCGAATCCGCAGAAGATCCCTCGGCACTTGTGACCGGCGTCATTCTAGAGTTAAAGCGCGGCGGTATCGCAGTGCCACTTGACCTAAGTCTGCTGCTGCGCAATTTTATGAGCGTCGCTAAACTTGGCAAGGAAGCGGGTTTTGAAAATATCGCCGAAGCCTTTCTGCATACTTCAACGGGTTTGGACGAGCTGATAGAAATGGCGGGTGAAGAAGGTTAGCACTTTCCATATACGCCGCGATGTTGTAAAATAGCGGTATATTATTAATTATGCCGAGAACTTGACGGTATCCACTCACGCTCAAGATTACGGCATCGCACAAAGGAACCACATTAATGGTAGAACCAAAAAAAGATCAAAAGCAGCGTATTCGTATTCGCCTTAAGGCATATGACCACAAGGTTATCGATCAGGCTGCCAAGCAAATTGTAGATACCGCACTGCGCACCGGCGCAACGATTGCCGGTCCAATCCCGCTGCCTACCGACCGTAGCACCTTTACGGTCATCAAAGCGCCTCACGTATACAAAAAAGGTCGCGAACAGTTTGAAATGCGCGTCCACAAGCGCCTTATCGACGTAACTGAGCCGACGCCAAAAACCATCGACTCGCTCATGAATCTGAGCCTGCCAGCTGGCTGCGACGTCGAAATCAAAATGTAGCAAAGGAAACCGCCGTTAACCCGGCGGTTTTTCATTTTATGCCATGACAGAAATATCACGAGAATTTAATGTTGATACGAATGATTGGCCAACATTCCAGGCTGCATCCCAACTCATGATCGCTACGGCGGGCATTATAATGGAACATGATCTTCCCGAGCAGTTACGTTTGGAACATCATCCCGATAAGGGCGTCAACCGATACGATAACACTGTCATTAGAAGACCAGAGGGTCATGTGCCTATTTTTGTCGCTACCAAAACAAAGCCGTATGTTTACCGTATTCAGGCCAAATTGCCGCTACCCGCATCGGTGCGGTCGGCCAATGGGGTAAATGCCGCGAATTATCATATACAACTATCTTCGCGTGGCGCTGGAGGCGGTTTTATAACCTTTCAGGGCGGGGTGCGACGCATCGGCCCGGAATACGTCCGAACTAAGGCGTCGTCCGTATTAAACGGTCTTGCCCATACATTGAATGATCTCCATGTCAGAGGCTTACCAATTTTTGGATATCGTTCCCATTTCCAGGCCGTTAACTGCGGCGAAGATACCGAAAATATTACAAGATACAGATAATTCGAATCTCGGGTCTGGTATAGTTAATTGCATGCAGGAAACAGAACAGATCGTATTCGTTGACGAAGCGGGAACGCCCACCGGTGAAATCGGACCAAAACTAGCCAGCCATAATGCTAACACGCGTCGGCATCTGGCATTCTCATGCTATATCTTCCGAAAAAGTGATGGGAATTTTTTAGTCACACAGCGCGCCCTTAGTAAAAAAGTCTGGCCTGGGGTGTGGACTAACAGTGTCTGCGGCCATCCTGCTCCTGGAGAACCGATCCAAGCTGCCATCCGTCGCCGCGCCCTTCAGGAGGCGGGCATCGGAAACCTTCAGAATATCACCGTAGTCTTGCCCGAATACCGCTATACGACACCACCCTATAATGGCATTATCGAAAATGAATTTTGTCCAGTATTTGTAGCACTCACCGATGATGAGCCCGCCCCCAATGCTGATGAGATTGAATCATATATTTGGATGCCGTGGCCCGAATATGTCGACATGCTCAGGCGCCAGCCCGACAAAATGAGCTATTGGGCAAAAGACCAGTACACACAGCTAAAAAATAATGAAGCCTTTCAGGATTTCCTAAATAGCCTAGCGCACCCTTGATAAAATGCACCGCTTACGCTTTAATACTCAGTAATGGCAAAAACAAAAACCGCAGCGCGCCGCAAAGCCGTGCCTAGATCTCCAATCGACAACTTTGATGGTGTCTACCTTTTCAAGATGGTGCTTTATCTTCTCATGGGGTCGATGTGGCTCAAACTCAACCATGGCACGGCGCTCAATATTCCCATACCGATCGGTCTGATTATCGGCCTTATCTTTGCATCTCACGAGCATTTTCGTATTGACCGCAAGATAGAGTATGCGATCCTTTTAGTGGCTATGCTGTTTGGTTACTTTGCTCCATACGGTCTATACATCAGCTTTTAATAGTGGTGCTATATTTACGCAGCTGCGCCTCATCGCCTATAAACCATTTGGTAGTTTTTGGCATTTGGCCGCTGACCTGAGTGACACCGCCGCTCCTTGAAACAGCCCTTCCGCCTCCAATCGTGCGATCGCGAAGGGCAACTTCGTAGGAAATCTGCCCAAGGGGGCTTGAAGAAATAAAGGCGGCATGCTAACGTGAGATGTCTTATAAAAAACCTTTAATCTTTCTTCGCGGAGGAAAATTAATCATGGCTGTCGTGCGCGCGCATACCCAACCCGTGGGACTTCGAATTGATTACGCCGAAGAGAACTTACATTCGCATATAGATAATCTGGCCGAAGCGACCACTAATCTTATTGAATCCAGCGGAGTCGAGGAGGCGCTTTCCTATACTTATCAACCCAGTTCTTCCCGTGGCAGCGTCGGGAATGCTAGTCTGCTACTCTATAAAACAACCATGCCCCAGTTTGTTCGTATTAGCTGCGAGGACAATGAGTCTTTTTCTTGGAGTGCTGAGGCCCAAATTGCTACGAAGCCAATCGGTGTTCATGAAGGGGTTCTGAGCCAGCAACGGCTTGGCGTGCTTTCGATGGTTGACAATATCCAGTTTCGTATGACAAATAAAAATCTAGAGGTGCTGCACCTTACAAGACTGCTGGAATATGCGCCAAATATTGTAACCCAAAATCAAGCCAGAGATGCCTATCCAAATTGCTACAGAGCCGATTATGCTATCCGCAGCATCGCTCAGGGCATACAAAGAATTCGACGACGAGGGCAAGGCATGAACTGGCACTCTAAAGAATGGTCCATCGAATAAAGTAGAATATACAACACATTGACAGGAGTTAGGGTTTACTGGTACACTGGCAAGGTATAACAAATTCTGTACTTGGTGATTTGGGAAAGTCTTAACCGTAACAGGGGTAGAAACTACTCAGAGCCGAGCATTTTTATTCTCACGTAAAGATGTCCGGGACAGATAAATAAGCTACAAGCCTCCAAGTGCTTGCGAGCGGAGACACTATGAAAGCACTCATCACTCGAAAGGTTGGCATGACCAGTACCATCGCTGAAGACGGTACGGTTCAGGCTATCACCTTGCTTTCCGCTAGTCCTTGCGTCATTACGCAAGTCAAAACCGACGAGATCGACGGCTACACTGCCGTACAGATCGGTTTTGAAGAAGCGAAAGAGCACAATGTTGCCAAAGCGCAGCAAGGCCATTTCAAGGCCGCCGGTTCTATGCCGAAGATTATTCGCGAGTTCCGTGTAGACGAAGTTACCGAAGACCTCAAGGTTGGCGAAAAAGTTAGCCCCGAGGTCTTTTCAGTTGGCGACGAAATCGACGTCACCGGTACTTCCAAGGGTAAAGGTTGGGCTGGTACGATCAAGCGTCACAACTTCCACCGCGGTCGCAAGACCCACGGTGGCCGTTCATATCGCCGTCCCGGCTCGATCGGTTCTATGTACCCTCAGAAAATCTTCAAGGGTAAAAAGATGGCCGGTCAGATGGGCTATGAACAAGTGACCGTCAAAAACCTGAAAATCGCCTTGGTCGACACCGAACTCGGTGTTATCGGTGTTACTGGTGCCGTTCCTGGCCCACGCAAGGGTATCGTCATCATCAAGGAGGCTAAATAATGGCTACTCCAACTGTCCCTACATTCACTAGCAGCGGCACAAAGGCCGCTACCGCCGTCAAACTCGACGCGAGCGTATTTAGCGTCATGCCTGAAAACCACGAACTGCTTAAGCTCGCCTACACGGCCTATCTGGCTAACGGCCGCGAAAACCTCGCCGTCGTAAAGACTCGTGGTTTGGTTCGCGGTGGTGGTAAAAAGCCCTGGAAACAAAAAGGCACCGGCCGAGCACGTTTCGGTTCATCCCGTAACCCGATTTGGCGTGGCGGTGGTATCGTTTTTGGTCCTACCGGTCTCGAAAATTACACCAAAAAGGTAGACGTCAATGCCAAGCGCCTTGCTATTCGTCAAGCTCTTAGCCTGGGTGCCAGCGAAGGCCGCATCAAAGTTATCGAAAACTTTGAAACTAAAGGTAAAGTAGCCGAAACGGTCAAGCTTCTAGCCAAGCTTGAAGCTACCGGTTCGGTACTGCTTGTCGTCGACCACAAAGATGAAGTAGTAGTACGCGCAACCAACAACCTGCCGAAGGTCAAAGTTGTTACCGCCAACTACCTGAACGTCTACGACGTACTAAATGCCGACACTATTGTTGTCAGTAGCAAATCGCTCGATATCATTAGCGAATGGCTGGGAGGTAAGAAGTAATGGAAAACACAATCGTACTTCGCCCTCGCATCAGCGAAAAGACGTACATGCTTAGTGAAACCCGCAACACGTATGTTGTTGAGGTTCCCGCCAGCGCCAGCCGCGACCTTGTCGCCAAGGCTGTTGCCGCCCAGTTTAAGGTAACGGTAACCAGCGTGAACATCATCAATGTCAAAGGCAAGGCCAAGCGCACTGTCCGCAAGGGTGGCCGCCAGATCATGGGCCAGCGCTCAGACATCAAGAAAGCATACGTCACCCTCAAAGAAGGCGACAAGCTGCCATTCTTTGCTGATCCTGAGGACGACAAAAAAGCCGACAAAAAGGCTCAGTCCAAGAAAGAGGAGAAATAACCATGGCAATTAAAGCTTACAAGCCGACTACACCATCCCGCCGCGGTATGACCTCCCAGGATACCAGCGAGATCACCACCAAGAAGCCGCTGCGCTCTTTGCTGGTGACCAAGCGCCGCACCAACGGCCGCAACAACCAAGGTCGCATTACTACCCGCCACCGCGGTGGTGGTGCGCGGCGTCACTACCGGTTAATCAACTTCAACTTTGAAGCCGGCATGACTGCAGTCGTCGAGCACATTGAGTACGACCCGAACCGTTCGGCACGTATCGCCCGTATCAAGGACAACAAGGGCGTGTATCATTACATTCTCGCCGCCAAGGACATGACTATCGGCCAAACAATCACCAGCGGTGAAGAGGCTCCTATTGAAACCGGCAACCGCCTCCCGCTACGTAGTATTCCGGTCGGTAGTACCATCCACGCTATCGAACTGCAACCCGGCCGCGGCGCGCAAATTGTGCGTTCTGCCGGTAATAGCGCGCAGCTGATGGCCAAAGAAGGCACCTATGCCCAAGTCCGCTTGCCTTCGGGCGAAGTTCGCCTGATCAACCAGGAATGCACCGCATCCATGGGTGTTATTGGCAACGAACAGCACCAAAACATCAAGATCGGTAAGGCGGGCCGCAACCGCCACAAGGGTAAGCGTCCGACCGTTCGCGGTGTTGTCATGAACGCTGTTGACCACCCACACGGTGGTGGTGACGGTGGTCGTCACAAAATGGCTAAGCCTCCACGCACACCTTGGGGTCAAAAGACCCTGGGTCTGAAGACTCGCCGTCGCAAGAACACCAGTCAGTTCATCGTAAGAAGCCGTCATGCGGCCAAGAGAAAGTAAGGTAGGTAAGATATGAGTCGTTCACTGAAAAAAGGACCATTTATCGACCCCAAGCTTGCCAAGAAAGTGGCTGCACTCGGCAATGAAGACCGTACGATCATCAAAACCTGGGCTCGCGCAAGCGTTATCGCTCCAGAATTCGTCGGTCGCACCTTTGCGGTTCACAACGGCAAGGTCCACGTTCCGGTATTCGTTACCGAAAACATGGTGGGTCACAAATTGGGTGAATTTTCACCAACCCGCAAGTTCCGTTCACACGGCGGTAAATTAGCGAAGGGTAAGAAGTAGGTAAGTCATGGCAGTACAAGCAATCGCAAAAGGAGTCCGCATCAGCCCACGTAAGGTGAGCGTTGTTGCCGCTTTGGTTCGTGGCCGTACCGTAGAAGATGCCGTAACCATCCTTGAACACACGCCGCGCCGCGCCGCATTGGCCGTGAAAAAAGCCGTGCAGAGCGCCGCAGCAAATGCAGACCACAACCACAATCTGAAGCCAGGCACGCTGAGCATCGTCGAAATTACCGTGCAAGCCGGTCCGCGCCTCAAGCGCTACCGCCCAGCTTCACACGGCCGCGCGTTGCCATTTCAGCGCCGCACATCACACATCCGTGTGGTAGTAGATGGTGAAGCCCGTCCAGCACGTAAATCCGCTGCTGAAAAGGCTGCCAAGAAGGAGGCCAAATAATATGGGACAGAAAGTTAATCCAATTAGCATGCGCCTCCAAGTCAATAAAGACTGGCGCAGCAAATGGTTCGTAGGCAAGCGTGAATACGCAAAATATCTGGCCGACGACCTGAAAGTACGCCGCATGATCGCCGACAAGCTCGGTTCCCGTGCAGCCATCAACAAAGTTGACATCGAGCGTTCGCCAAACCTCGTGACCGTTACTATCGCTACTGCAAAAGCAGGTGTAGTTATTGGCCGCGGCGGTGCTGGCGCCCAGGAACTGAAAGCTACGATCGAAAAGATCTATGGCGTTCAAACCCGTGTTAACATCGAGGAAATTAAAAAGCCCGAACTGTACGCCAAACTGGTTGCCGAAAACATCGCCCACCAGTTGGAGCGCCGCATGAGCTTCCGTCGTGCCATCAAGAGCTCGGCCGCAGCAACTATGCGTGCCGGTGCCCAGGGTATCCGCATCGAGGTAGCAGGTCGTTTGAACGGTGCTGAAATGTCCCGCCGCGAAAAGGAAGTAGCTGGCTCTGTGCCGCTACACACGCTTCGCGCCGACATAGATTACGCGCAGGTTGGTGCCCGCACCGCTGCTGGCGTTATCGGTGTTAAGGTGTGGATCTACAAAGGGGAGGTAGCCTAGTATGTTAGTTCCTAACCGTACCAAGTTCCGCAAGGTCCGCAAGGGCCGCATCAACGGTCCTGCAACCAAAGGACACTACATCGCCTTTGGAGAATTCGCCCTCCAGGCCCAAGGCCACGAGCGCATCACCTCCCGCCAGATCGAGTCTGCCCGTCAGGCCATGACTCGCTACATCAAGCGTGGCGGTAAGATCTGGATCCGCATTTTCCCTCATCTGCCTGTGACCAAAAAACCACAGGACGTAAAGATGGGTTCAGGAAAAGGCAGCCCTGAATACTTCGCCGCTAAAGTAAAGCCAGGCACGATCATGTTTGAGATGCAAGGTGTTAGCGAAGAAGTAGCCCGCGAAGCCATGCGTCTCGCGGCACACAAACTCCCTGTAAAAACTAAATTCTTGGTGAAGGAGGACGCGTAATGAAAATCGCTGATATCCGCAAGCTGTCGACCGCCGAGTTGACCACCGAGAGCACCAAATTACGTGCGGAGATTGCAGAACTTAAGCGTCGCCTTTCCATGGGTGAAGTCCAAAACGTCCGCGTCATCCGCGGCAAGCGCAAGGACCTCGCACGGGTGCTGACGGTACTGGGCGAGCAGCTCGCAAAGGAGAACATGTAATGGCAAAAATGATTTACGGTATCGTGTCTTCCAAAAAGACCGACAAGACCATCGTCGTAACCGAGCATGTCCGTCTAACCCACCCGCTGTACCGCAAACAGTACACGGTGACCAAGCGGTTCATGGCCCACGACGAAAACAATGAAGCCCAGGAAGGCGATAAGGTTGTCATCGTAGAAACCCGGCCCCTGAGCGCCCGCAAGCATTTCAAGCTTGACCGTATTACCGAAAAAGCAGGCGTTAAGCACGTTGAAAACGAAGCTGACATGCCCGAAGTGCTCAAAAAAGCCGAAAAGCCAGCTGAAGCCGCTGAAGTAGCCGAGGAGGACAAGTAATGATTCAACAAGAATCCCGTCTCGTCGTTTGTGACAACAGTGGTGCAAAAGAAATTTTGTGTATCCGGGTTCTTGGTGGCACGCGCCGCCGCTACGCACGCGTTGGGGACATTATTGTCGCAACCGTCAAAGAAGCCAACCCACAGGGTAACGTCAAAAAGAAGACCGTCATCAAGGCTGTGGTTGTCCGCACTAAAGACATTATCCGCCGCAAGGATGGCAGTACTATCAAATTTGACGACAATGCCGCCGTTGTTATCGGTGAAGACAAAAACCCCAAGGCTACCCCTGTCTCTTATACACATCTC
>JARIHD010000067.1 GCA_029288425.1 Candidatus Saccharimonadota bacterium | reverse complement strand
TTAAGTCGTCGGCAGCGTCAGATGTGTATAAGAGACAGGGATAGGACAGTTCCTGGCGCCTCCCGGCAACCATGCGGCTGACGGTTGGTGTCATTTCCGGCCGGATAACCACCTGGCGTCCTCCGCGGTCAGTAAATGTGTAGGTTTGTTCGTTAACGATTTCTTCACCGGTTTTTGCCAGATACAGATCGAGCGACTCCAAAATGGGCGCATCGTACTCTTCGTAGCCAAAGCGCTCCACAACCTTGCGGATCGTGCCGAACATATATTTTTGCAGGCGCTTGTCCTCGGGGTAAAAATCGCGGGCGCCTTTGTAAGGTTGCATAGATAATGCCATATTTATTGTTCCTATTTCAGTCTGATTGTATCAAATTCTATTTAAAAAGGCCGGAGTTAGCCGGCGCTTTCGTACATACATGTAAAGCCACCGCTTAGTCCGGCTATCTATGCATATGATGGCGAAAGCTTTTAGCGTCCATAACAGATTATATTGTAACACAATCACCGCAAAAATAAAGCTTGGCCTGCTCCTGTACCGCCAGCTAAAATAACTGTATGGAAAAACGCTGCGACATCGTTTTGGAAGGCGGAGGCGTCCGAGGCATCGGCCTTGTCGGTGCGCTCAGCGAAATAGCGGACGACGAGCATATACCATGTCGTATTGCCGGCACAAGCGCCGGCGCGATTGTGGGCGCACTTTTAGCGGCAGGCATGCCGGTCGCCGACCTAACGCGGCTTATGCGGTCGGTCGACTATACCAAATTTCGCGACGGCACATTTTTGAGCAAATTTAGTATTCCGGGCAAGGTCGCTTCAATTTTGTTTGAAAAAGGCATCTACAGAGGCAATTATGCTTATCAATGGCTACTGACTGAACTCGACAAACTTGGCGTGCGCACTTTTGGCGATCTAAAATTAACGGAGCCTTGGGCTGCTGCGCTCCCACCCGAACAGCGGTATAAATTGGTTGTCATCGTTTCGGACGTCAGTAGCGGGCGCATGGTTCGCCTGCCCTGGGATTATGCAGGATACGGCCTAAACGCCGACGACATGCTGGTAGCCGACGCCGTGCGGGCTTCGATGTCGATTCCCTATTTTTACCGGCCAGTCAATTTGCGCGGACGCTTTTTGGTGGACGGCGGCCTGTTGTCCAATTTTCCGATTGATATTTTCGACTCTACAGGCGAATGGCCGACCTTTGGCATCAAACTATCTGCCAAGGCCGATGCATTTACCAAAATGAATCCTGTTACCAACCCCGTTGACTACGGGCTGGCGATTCTGGGGACCGCCATGAGTGCGCACGACAAAATGCACCTCGAAGACCCCTGCGCCCAGATGCGAACGATGTTCGTGGATACTTTTGATATCAAGGCGACACATTTTGATATTTCGTCAAAAGAACAAGAAATGCTTTTCGTAAGCGGCCAACAAACTGCGCGCAAATTTTTGAAGACTTGGAGTTTTGAAGGCTATAAGAACATGTGTGTCCGCTCCTAACCCCTGTAATGTGCTGTAAATATTCTTACATATCACCGGTGATAAAAGCGCTGGATAGCGCCCGGTGACCTTTCATATACTGCCAATATGAGTATAGAAAGATTTCGCGATTACACAGAGAATCTTATTACGGCTGCCGCACTGGGAGCATTCGCCTTTACGGGTATAACCGCAGTCAATTCCGATTTTGGCGCAGAGTTTCGTATTGCAGTCCACCGAACTACCAGTGATGAGTTTAACGATTACTTTTTAACCCTCGGCGAGACCGCCCAATCCGTCTATATGCAAGAAGTGAGTGACGATTTTGAAAAAGAGGAAGGTTGGTTCGGCGGACTTGCGGTTGTAAGTCTCCTTACTTTTACCCAAGGAACGCGGCTGGCCAGAAAGCGTCGTGACGGCCGTCTCCTCAATAACGTATAGCATGCAATAAAAAATGCCCGTCTTGCGGACATTTTTGCACGTTCTAATCTGGTGGGGATGAAAGGACTTGAACCTTCACGCCTTGCGGCACATGCTCCTAAGGCATGCGTGTCTACCAATTCCACCACATCCCCACGCTAAGCTGCACCTATCTTAACGAAGTCTCCGGTAAAACGCTAGCTGGGCGTCTCCGTAATCGTGGCGTTTGACCAGCTCGAAGCCGGTAAAGCTGGGTGCTGGCTGGGCGCCAGGCCAGGAGACTACCAGAACGCCGGTTTCAGCAACATGGCGCGTTAACTTTTCCAGCAGTGGAAGCTGTAACTGGTCGTAGGGAGGGTCACATAGGACAAGGTCAAACTGTGCCCCAGGATTATTGTCAGACCAGCCAGAGGCATTGGCACGGATAGCTTTGACCCGAGATTTGATGGCCAGTTCTTGGCAATTTTGCTCAATAACGTGATGGGCTTGCTTGTCGATTTCGATAGCAGTTG
>JARIHD010000053.1 GCA_029288425.1 Candidatus Saccharimonadota bacterium | reverse complement strand
GTCCGCGAAGCCGCCAAGCGTGCTGCCGCCAACATGCCCATCCAAGGAACGGAAGCGGATCTTATGAAAATGGCCATGCTGGAAGTCGAAAAAAACTTGGGTGACCTGGGTCAGCAGCTGCTACAGATCCACGACTCTATTTTAGTTGAAACTTCGGCCGAGAATGCCGAGACTGTTGCTCGTATCTTGCAGGAAACCATGGAAAATATTTACCCAGACCTGGGCGTCAAACTCAAAGTCGACGTAAGCCAGGGCAAAAACTGGGGTGAACTGTAGGCTAAATCCATGCAGCCCAACGAACTGTTCCATCATTTTGGGATCTTAGCATTTGCGCTCATTTTAGTGGTCATGACCGTAACTCTCAAGGTTTGGGGCAAAGATCATGCGCAATCACTGAGTGGCCATGCAGCTAAACAGCGCCCAAGTTATCTGTTATTTTTGAGCGGCCTCACCGCTGCGGGCGTATTATTCTATCTTTTCGGTTCGCAGTGGTTGGCTCCCGTTCTTGGTTTGAGCGCCTCATTTGCGCTTTTGCTGATAGTCGCCACGATTCTGGAGTTGGTTACGGCGCTCGTGCCGGATTCGGGCGGAGCCAAAAGTACTGTCCATCGCCTGGCGGCGTGGTCGATGGCGGTGAGTATGGGTATACTTGGCATTTTGGTGGTATCTGCGCCAGCTATTTCTGGCCTGGCGCAGATTATTTGTACTGTACTTGTTGGCTATATGGCTTTTGCCTTTTGCCTATTTCTATTTGTGCCCAAAACCCGCGCACATTTCCTTATCTACCAGAGCAGTTATGTACTTTGCTTTTTTATTGTCATGCTGGTCGCAGCTTACATGCGCTAGACCAGGGAATTATTATCCGAGATGAATGCCACGCGCTGAGCGCCGCCGACTTGTTGTAAGCAAGTTCACGTCCGCTTAATCTGGCGGGTGGTATGATGTGCTTATGAATCCCCAAACAACTCCCGAGCAGTACGAAGTATTAGACGAAAACGGCCATAAAACAGGGGAGATCCTTGATAAGGCAACGGTTCACAAAAATCAGTTATGGCACGAAGTAGTGAATGTTTGGGTCGTAAACAGTAATGGCGATATCCTCATGCAGCTGCGCGCGCCAGGCGTAGAACTGTCGCCAAATGTTTGGGACGTGACGACTGGTACTCACTTGCGTCCCGGGGAGGCGCCCGTTGATGCCGCGCTCCGCACGCTACACGACGCATTCGGCCTGGATACGGCCTCCGAGTCCCTGAAGCATTTGTTCAATATCCAATCGGCAAACCCTATGCCCGGCGGCATATTGCACAAAGTTTTTGGGCATGTATATTTACTACGGGACGACCCCGATCTGAATACCCTTACCTATGACAAAGAAAAAATCAGTGACCTGCAGTGGGTTCCACTAAACAAACTTATGGCTGATTTGGGCAACGAAGAAAACAAAAAGCATTATTTCCCACGCGCCAACAATTACTATCCGCAGTTATTCGAAGCATTTCAGTCCTGGATGTAGACCAAAAGATTATTTGCTTGTGTGACGGCGGAAAAGCCAGCCAGCCAAAGGTACGGATACGACCAGTAGGCCGACGCACCAAACGACCGACATTAGCAGGTGGTCGCCCATGGGCGTACCGATCAGCAGTGCACGCAGAGCTTCGATGATGTGGCTAATGGGTTGGTTTCGCGCAAAGGCTTCGAGGGCTGCGGGCATGGTCTGCGGTTGCACAAACGCGCTCGAGGCAAACGTAAGCGGGAAAATTAGTACAAAGCTAAACCACTGCACGCCTTCGATGGTCTTGGCAACCATTCCCAAAATGGCTGACAACCACGAGAAAGCGAGTGTAAAGAGCATAAGTACCCCGAATGCGGCTGCCCATTCGGCGACGCCGGCAGTTGGACGAAAGCCGACGATCAGACCAACCAAGATCATGACAACTGACGATACGGTGTTGCGCGCTAGGTCTGCGACCACATGCCCGGTCAACACCGCCGAACTCAGCATCGGCAGCGACTTAAAGCGGTCGATAATACCGCGCTGCAGGTCATTACACACGCCGATAGCGGTAGTAGTCGCACCAAACGCCGCCGTTTGGATCAAAATGCCGGGAACCAAGAAGTTTACATAGCTTGAGCCTTGGGTTTCGATCGCTCCACCAAATACGTAGCGAAACAACAGCATAAACATAATCGGCTGAAAAACAACCGCCAGCAACTGGTCCATGCTGCGGAAAATGTGGCGCAGGCTCCGTCCGATCAAAATCATCGAATCGCTAAACGCCCAAAAACCGCGCGAGCGCTTTTCGGCCTGGATGCTGCCTGCTTCAAATGTAACGTCGGCCATTATTTTTTACCTCCCTTGTCCTTGTTGTCTTCATCTTCGTCGTTGGTTTCTTCGGCACTGCTTTGGCGGCCGGTCAGGGTTAGGAACACGTCGTCGAGTGTTGGTTTGTGCAGGGAAAGAGTCTCGACACCCACCCCGGCGGCGTCTAGCTCGCCCAAAATCTTGGTCAGGTGCTTGGCTCCGCCGTCCAGCGCCACGCTAATGGTACGCTTGGCAGCGTCGAACTTCATGCCGTCGCCGTCGATAACTTTTTTGGCTTTATCAAAGTCCTTCTCGCGGATCAAAACCAATTCCAGCCGCTCTTTGCCTACGCGCTGCTTCAATTCGTCAGCCGTACCTTCGGCAATGATTTTACCGCCGTCGATAACCGCAATTTTATCCGCCAGCTGGTCTGCTTCTTCCAGGTACTGGGTGGTGAGCAAAATAGTTGCCCCGGCACTCATCAGTCGCTTAATAATATCCCACATTGCCAGGCGCGAACGGGGGTCAAGTCCGGTTGTTGGCTCGTCTAAAAAGATAATCGGCGGAGTGGCGATCAGGCTAATAGCAAGGTCCAGACGGCGGCGCATGCCCCCGGAATAAGTTTTGACGACGCGGCTGCCGGCTTTGACCAGGTCGAATTGTTCTAACAGTTCGTCGGCGCGGCGCTTCGAGGCATCTTTGTTGAGGTGGTACAAGCGTCCCATCATAACCAGGTTTTCATAACCAGTTAATAGTTCATCTACGGCGGCGTACTGACCGGTCAGGCCGATTACGCTGCGGACGGCATTGGCTTCGGTTTTGACGTCATAGCCGTCTACGGTAACCGTGCCGCCATCATGGCCGAGCAGGGTGGCCAAAATACGTACAGTCGTAGTTTTACCAGCGCCGTTCGGTCCTAGTAGCGCCAGCATCGTGCCGCGTTCAACTTTCAGGTTGACCCCTTTTAATACGTCCACCTTGCCATAAGACTTGCGCAGGTCTTTGGCCACAATCGCATACGAACTCTTTGCCATATCACTCCTAAGAAAATTATTCTGCCTCTATTGTAACAGATTGGTAATGAGACGTTGCCTTTACGCTTATGTTATCCGTATAATACGGGTTGATGAATATGTACCAAACAGTTGAGGATATTAACTTTATCCGCATGGTCGAAACGGCGGCATTGACGTATGCCAAAGAATTGCACGAACTCAGTTATGTCGAACACGGCACAGACAATATTGTCGCTATTGTAAACCGCGAATTCGTCTTTCGTTTTCCCCGGAATGAGCGCTCCGCGCGGCGGCTGGTATTCGAAACGGCGCTGCTGCAAAAAATAAAAGGCCGCATCGACGCCATTCCTATTCCCGAACTGCTTGAAGTGCATCCAAGGCCGCTGTATATCGTGACCAAATACATCCCTGGTGATCATCTGACGGGCGAAGAAATCAAGAAATTATCCGAAGAAGAGCAGCATGACATCGGCATCAAACTGGCCGAATTCATGCATCAATTTAATACGGCGATCAGCGGACTGGAAACGCGGCGGCTGCACAGCGAAGCAAACGTTGATATGGACGAAGAGCCTTGGGCGGCATATTTCGGTCGTCTGTTCGAGAAAGAGCTGCTGCCCAATAATCTGCTAAAACCTGTCGTCGACGAGTTCTACCCGCTTTGGAAACAGTACGCCGGCAGTGAGCAATCCATCTATACAATCCATGACGACCTCAACCCCAACAATCTATTGTTTACTGGAGCACGCCTGACGGGCATTCTCGACTTCGGCGATGCCAATGTTGGCAGCATCGAATCGGAACTGCGCAAACTGTACGGGTCGGGCGATATTGTGCTTAGGGCTGCCGTCAGCCATTATGAAGATCTGGCCAAGGTCACCATCCAGTACGACCATATCCGCGTGTGGGCAATTGTCCATGAACTGGCCCGCTTTACTGATCGTTTGAAGCGCCAAGACACGGAAGCGCCGCTATTCCTAAAAGCCCAAGAAAACCTGCGTAACTGGGTGCCAAATTTTCCTTTGTAAACCATCTTGCCGTATACTACTTCGCATGAGCGAATACTTTCGGGGAGTACCGGCGGATGATAGGTTTGCAAGCGGGAATTGGGGTAACACTACATGGACGCTGTTCATGACCACAGAAATGCCTCCTATTGACCTCTGTACCACGGCAGCAGTCGTTGCCATAACGGATGTCAAAAAAGGTGAGGTTGTCCTGACCCAAAATAACAGTGACGATCCCGCGCGAAAAGGCAAATGGGAATTGCCCGGCGGTCACCGAGACCCCAGAGACCAGAATGATCCTAGCGGCCCAAAGGAAACGCCGCTGCAGGCTGCAAGACGTGAATCGATCGAAGAAGCGGGATTCGTTGTTGCCGGTGCCGGACTTTTTGCTTGTCGGCGTATTCTTAATTCTGATCCCTCCGCCAGCAACCCCCTATATCCTCCAGAGGCGTACTCTACTTATTTTTGGGCAACGACCGAACGTGCGCTCGGTAGGCCGACCGATGTTCCGCCACCTGTCGTAGAAACCTTTTCGAGTAGAAAACTGTACGCTGAAATGAACGCTGGCCGCTTGGACGCACCTGAATTTATGATCATAACCCGGGGAGTGCAGGCCGCAAGACGTGACTTGGGGTTGGTCGCATGAGTGCCGAAAGTGTAAAAGTTCTGGTGTGTGATATCGACGGAACGCTTCTGAGTGGCTGGTCGAATCCCGGGGCTGGCGATACGTCGCTGCTCAGATTAAGTAGCGCTATACATCATGAAAAGACTGCAAACCCAGACAAACTTTATTTTGGCGATGCAACAGGACGCGTAATCGGCGATCATCAAAAACTCGAGCGTGACAATGGTATTTTTTGGCGCGCAACTGGCCTTATGGATTTCAAAATTACGGGAGTCGGCTCGGAAATTTCATTCCGGCGTAACGGTATGTTCGAATTGGACACCGATTGGCCTAAAGACCCGGACTGGGACTATGAGGCACTCGAAGAATTACTTTCTAAACGACCGGAACTGCACATTCAGGACGAAGCCAACCTTGGTGACCATAAACTCAGCTTTAACGTCAAGGGTATGTCCAATGAGCGGCACGATGAATACGTCGCGTATATAAAGAAATGTATTGCCGATAAGGATCTGGCCGCCGAAGTACTTTTTTCTATGGGCCAGTATTTGGATCTACTGCCTACGGGCGTAAATAAGGGTACGGCGCTCAATTATGTGGCGGGGAAGTTGGTCATGCCATCGACGGTAGAGGTGTTCAAGATCGCTGCCGGGGACACCATGAACGATAAGGATATGCTGGCTCAGGCCGATCTGGCAATCTTGCCGGGCAACGCCGACGAAACCTTGCGGGCGTGGGTCCAGACAGAGGGAAATATACAAGGACGGCTGTATACTTCCGAACAGCCCTACGCCGCGGGCATTCACGACGGCCTCCGAGCTTACGGCATTCTGTAAAAACACGTTTATTACCCCTGTCTCTTATACACATCTCCGAGCCCACGAGACGGAGCTACAT
>JARIHD010000075.1 GCA_029288425.1 Candidatus Saccharimonadota bacterium | reverse complement strand
AGATGTGTATAAGAGACAGCAGTATCACCGTGCAGACCGATGCGCACTATACCACGACCGACACTAAGCCACAGCCCGAACGCACCTACACCAAATTTGACGCCAGATTACTGGTTCGCGATCAAGACAATACCATCACCTACGGCGATCTAAAAGTCGGTGACGTAGTTAAGATGATCGTTCGTGACGGCAGCGGCAAATCGACCGAAACCCCCGAAGCCTACGATCCTTACGCCCACCCCGAACACATTACCATTCTAGCCATACTAAGGACTCCGCCGCTCACTGGCGACCCCCTTGTCCTGCAGCGTGCCTTTGCAACTGACATTGTCCGCCTGGAACCATGCACCGGCAGCCCCACCGGCCTGTGCCGCGCTTACGAATTTTCAGAGCAATAGCCCTGGCGGATCAACGCCAAATCTTTGATTTCGGGGACGGGCACAGCCACTCGTTCCCGACTCCCTTAGGCTCTTGGTAGACGCTAGTCATAGGTAAAGTATGTGGTATGGAATTTGATCGCCATCACGTACGTGTGCTCAGAGGTAATTCGCCTAAGCAGGGCAGGATAATCGGAGAGCAGGCCATTTCTTTCGTAATATGCCGATGCCGAGTGGACGTCGGCCTGGATGCCGAAGCTCTTCTGCTCATACTTGTTAATATCTGCCTCGGCGAATTGAAGCGTCAATATATAATTTCCCTGGCGGTAATCGGCTTCACGAAGATCAGAAGCGGTAAATCTTCGATCATATAGTTTGTAGCCTGCGCTTGTCCCGTAATATCTGTCGTAGTAGTCATTGACCGTCTGCTGCAAGCCCGACTCATATTTGGTTGTCTGCCAACCAGCCGCGGTCAAAATATTATGCAAAGCGAGCAGCTGCTGCCTGAGATTGCCGTCGAAACCATAATAACGCTCCACAAAATACTGACAGCGACCGGAGACGCTAGCACCATCAAAATTGCGGTACCATTTAGAGCAATAATCATAGTCTGCCGATGCATAGCTAATCGCCATGCCGTTCAGATCGATGGCGTTGATCTGTTTTTGTATGGTCTCTGAGGCATTTTGGCGTAATGTTGAAATTTCACTACCTTTAGGATTGGGAGCCCGCCAACCTTTAAATAAATCAACGACAAATGACGCTACGAACAAAAATATCACAATCCCAATAAGATTTCCCGGAATGATGACAAAAATCCAGAGGGCGACCTTGCCGAAAGCCTTTGTTTGGATCATATCGTTTCTTCCGGCAGGCACATAGGCTGATCATTCGATATGTGCATAACCACTATCAGTATACAGGACGATGATTATATGGCGACCAGCTATTTGGTGTGACGCAAGATAGACCGTACATAATTCGAATCCAAGATGACTAACCGGAAGGCAATCATATACGGCACATACATCCGGATTGTTTCGGCATCCTGTGTTCGTAGGGCAGCCGGGGCAAGCCGGTCTGCAAAAACTGTTTGCAGATAATGTTTGAAACCGGCGGCCTCTAGCCAACCAGCTGAAATAGTATTTTTATGGTCCGTTGAAAACCGCGGCCAAAAACCGGCCAGAATAACCGATAGACCGGCAAGCGACACCACCCCCAGAAGCCATAGCTGCGACGGATGGACGGGAAAACGCGGATACAGAACCTGGGACACCACACCCCATTCAAAAATAGCCGAATACACCAACATGACCGCCACTACGGCGCCCACTCCAAACACAAATCGGGTAATGGCGCGGACAGTGCGGTCTTGCCGTTTGGTCGGAGGCAAAAAGCCTTCTTGCTGCAGCTGCGATGTCAGATGAGCATGCGCATCAACTGCCGCCTTCAAAAGCAGTGGGTCCGTCAGTGACTTCAGTTGCAGCGTATTATTATATGCAAATAGACCCTCCATAAAAGCCCGTTCATATCCCCCTACATTATCTGCACCATGAGAAGTAAGCAAAAAACCTTGGCCTGCTTCCGCAATGGTTAGCTTACCCCTGAAATGCAAATGCAGCAGCATCGCCTGCGCTTCGGCTAATTCAAACTCGTAGTCTGCCAAATAGCCAGCCGCCGCCGGGCTGTACGCCGATGCATACAAAGGAATGTTCGTCTGCCTTCGAAACCATAACTTCAGCCGGACGCGCTGGAGCAGATTCTGCAACAGCGCACAGCCGAGAAGTAGCACGGGTACAAAGAAAAAGATGGTAATCACAAAAAAATCGCTTACCGTCACATCGAAATCATGAGTAGTAAAATAAGAATACACAAACATCCGGACACAAAGCGTCCACCATACCAAAATCAGCATGCCCACCACCAGATACAGCCATGCTACAAGCGGCCGGGATAGCAGTATTTCAAGCCGTGAACTTCTAAGAAATGATCGAAACGTCATAATTACTACCGCAATAGTATCGCATGGCGGGCAAAATGAGTATACTTACATCTATGGCAACCGCAACACGAGCGATCGTTATCGAAAATGACAAATTATTAGTCATGCAGCGCAATAAATTCGGCAGCACTTATTTTACGCTGGTTGGCGGGCGCATCAATCATGGCGAAACGCCCGAAGAGGGACTGGCACGCGAAGTGTTCGAAGAAACCGGCCTAACGGTAACTTCGGCGCGTCCGGTATTTATCGAACAGCACCCCGAACCTTACGACCATCAGATCATTTACCTCTGTGAAGTGGCGCCCCATCAAGACGTCGTCATTCAGGAAACCTCCGAAGAAGCTACTATGAACAAATACGGCATGAACCTGCACCAGCCGTTTTGGGTCACCAGCCGTGCTTTTGCCGGCATACCTTTCCGCACGCCGCTTTTGCATAAGGCAATCGTCGACGCGCTAAAAAAAGGCTTCCCAAAAGAACCAATCCAGCTCCAGGAGACCACCAAATCGTCATTTTTGAAGCGAACCAAAAAACAATTCAAAAAATGGCGCACGTAGTATAATTCGGACTATTTTTGACCAGGGTCCAGCAGTATACCGCTTTTCGACACCTCTGGTATGCAGCACATGTTGCGGTTAAAGCAGCATGGTCGGCGCTCACCAGCCAGCATTTTTGAGGCAGCGACTTCAATACGGCGTTTGCGGGTTTCCGCCTGATTCGTCGAGCCAATCCAGCGCAGCCATTCCCACCGCGCCAGCGGAGTTATACGCGTCCAGAGCGGACGAATTTGCGGGTCATCGACCAGCCCTTTTTGAATGTCCGGAGGAACGACGGGTTCCGGCCAATCTTTGACTGCTTCCATTTCGACCGCGACCGTGTCGCCGGCACCCGCAGGCGCCTTTTTTTGCATTATTTTATCGACATGCAGCCAATGACTGCCGTTGCCATCGGGTTCGAGTGGCATCTGAAATGCAACGCCGTTGAGCGTGCCTTTTACCATCACCTGACCGCGCGACGGCAGCTGAGCGCTCGCTTCTTTTGGCAACCGAAGCACCGTCCAGGATCCGATTGCATAAGGTCTTTCCTTAAATGAAATTGCCGGCATAATGCTTTAATAATAGCAAATACTGCCCGCTTCTATCGGGGGAGTTTTTGGCAGCTTTCAAAATTAATAGTGTCGATGGAGCGGTTTTCCGGTCGCATCACACTGTCGGCACGGGTAATGTCGGCAATCAGACACTCTTTTTGCCACTTAGGGTTGGCACGCCGGTCAAGCGCGAGATTTACATTGGAAGCCATCCATGCGCCTGACTTATCTTTATACAAAAGCATATCAACATTATTACAGCCCCGTATGACAGCTCGGTTAGCATAGGCATTTACCTGCAGGTATTTTTCGAACACGGCTACGCGGTCGCCCGGCTTAATAGGGTCGGTCGGATCGGTGCAGTCGATAGAGCTTTTTGCAAGATAGGCGTTTTTTACCTCTGTTATTGCCTTTGCTTTTTCTTCGAGGGTAGCGATGCGGGGATTGTCTTTAGTCATTACTCCGAGCGCCAGCCCCACCAAACATCCCGCGATAAAAAAGATGACCCCTGTTATATACGCTCCTGAGGTCTGTGTTGTTTTTTTGTCTTGTTTCTTCATAGCCCAATAATATCCAGAAAAAGAGTTGTTGTCCATGACGCTTACGCCAGCATCAAGGGTTCAGGGAAAATGCAATCTTCAGCGCCTCGTAACGGGGTAAAAGGCGGTATATTGTTCATCAACGAGCTGTCGCAGTGTTTCGAGTCGTTTCATAGACAAATTTTACCAGATCAGCCTTTCAATTATGCTACCATTTGAGCATGAAAAAAATGATAATCTCTTTGATTGGACACCCCGCGAGCGGCAAAACATCAGCGGCAAAACACCTGGAAAAAACATATGGTTTTACAGTTTTCACTTTCAGCAAAGCAATCCGCGAATACGCCGCGCAAAACAATATCGAATTGAAATGTCGCGCCGACTACGCCAATACGCACGCCCGTATGCTGCAGGAGCACGGCTGGGACTATACATTAAGGCTGGCACTCGAGCAGGAAGCCACACGGCTATGTATAGACGACGTCCGGTCGCCGCGTTTTGCCGAGGTCTTGCGGGAAGCCGGCAGCATCGATATCGCGTTTGATTGCCCGGCAGCAGTTCGATTTGCGCACGTCCGTGAAAACGCCGATAGCGCAAAGTACCCCGACACCCAGGAAGCATTCGACCGAAACGAACGGGAAGACAATGAAGTAGTTATTGGACCCGGGCTTGAATTTAATACAGACCAGGTTATGAAAACGGCCAACTACCACATCGACGCGTCAGGTTCACTCGACAATACTTTGCAGCAGTTAGACGACATTATTGCAATATTAATCTAAATATGCCAACCATTAGGCGATCAGACGCGGCCGCCACGCCCCATTTTGACCATACACATCCATAAGCTCCGGGGGGTGGAAATTGAAATTCTGTGGAGCCGTACCCGCAATAACCGCATCGGTCTCGACATAGTAGTCGCAGGCGTAGTGCAGCTTGCGCGGTCCATCTTTTGCCTCCCAGGCAGAGCTACCGTCAGGCATTACCAGATAGTCGCTGTCACCGGGCACCATATCTTTTAGCGCGCAGGCCATGTCGCCGAGCAATTTTTCTTCAGTGGGGAATGCATCATCCGACTCTATTCCCTCGTAGGTGAATTCACACGTCCCGTGGCAGATCTTCCAACCCAGGAAAGCTGCGCGGTCAATCCGCTGCTTTGCCATCGGCATATGGATATCCGACCACCCTTTCCCCTCTGCAATCGCCATCATGTACCGGTAGTTATCGGGGGTGTTAGTTGATTGATTGTCCAGGACCACGGCCCCTTCAGGCACCCCTAACTCATCGACAAGATAGCGAAAACCTTCCTCGCACTCATTCAAAGGAGCCCGCTTTCCCTTTTCCAGATCTTTTATGTCCCCGGTGCCGCACACAATGATACCACCCGAAATCTGTCCTGCCTTAAGGCGGCGGGCTGCGGCGGCGAGCGAATCGTACATGTGCTGCGGATAACACTGTTTTTCGAAATCGTAGGCCTTACCTAGGACTGCCGATGCATGAAACCTTCTCATCTATACCCTCCCATTTCTTGTAAAAGAAAAAGTGTAACAGTTCGGTGGTGTATTTTCCAGGACTACAAGGTATCGCTTGCTTGATACGGCAAGCGGGCGGTGGGACTACTTTTTCCCGAGTGGCAAAGCATCAGCCGTAGTTTGTATAAGTTTCTGCAGCCAAGCAGGGTCGTCCAGGCGTTCGTCTGGGATAATGTAATAATCTTTTGAGCCCGGGTAGCAAGGGCCTTTGGCCAGACCGACAGTTAACTTTTCATTGGCATCCAATATCTTAACAAAAAGTGTGTCGTCACAGATGAAAGCCGGCAGTTTATCATCGCAGTACAGGGCGTACTCTCCAAACATTTTTCGGACGCGAACATTCAGGCCACCTAATTGCTCAATAATGAAATCGGCAGTCTGGGACTTTGTACTCATAAGAATATGATAGCAAATAAAAAACTAGAACCGCATTAAGGGCTAAATTACTCTATGCCTATACTGTGACAGTACTTATTCGCCTCGGCTTGGTCAACGGGCGTAAGACTCGGTTTGCCGCTCATATACTTCACACCTTGGTCTTTGACGCGTATGGCTCTAGAACATTTATAAACCCAGCCACCAGCATCTTCATAGGTGGTGGCCGTCTGTAGTCTGTTTCTATACGTTAGCGTCCCAACCACGACCACAAGGACCAAGAGAATAAGACCTATGGTTAGCTTTTTATGTTTCATGGATGAAGTATAGCAAAACACCACTAAAAAAGCCCCACTAACGTAGGGACTTTTTTAGTGGTACGCTCAGTGGATCAAAGGTGGAGCCGGTTGTATCGTGATATCGTCAGGCTTTATCATGATCTGGAATTTCATTTCAATTGTGTTACCATGACTGGATGTCCAGAGCTAACCCTTTAGAAATGCTAGTCCAATATCCTCCGTTTCTTAAGGAGGTTTCCAAAGATTTACGTCTTACCCCTGACGAGCAGCAACTCGCAGCCAATACCAGACCTGATGTCTGGGCATATTGGGGCATTGCTGCGTTGGCGGGCGATGAAACAACACCCTACGCGCACCAGGAGGATGCCAAGAAATGGGGAATGCCCTTCTTCGTGGCCGAGGGTGAGTTCCGTGGAAAGCCGGTTCTTGATTTCCGAGCTGGCCAACTTACGAAGCGTGTCGAGGAAATGTACGCCAGTAAAAATCCATCCATTCGGCCACGGTTTGAGCACTTAAGCGAGCGTGTAGCATATTGGACATTCTTGGTTGGGGCCACAGTTGGCTTGGCAAGCGAGCAATGGCGGAGCTTTATGCCACAGGTGCCACAAACGATGATTAAGCCAGATCCTGCCGGACAACTACATATACGCTTTCCAAGAGACAGCGATTTTTCTTTACCCATTGAAGGGCCAGTTGATAATATTATGAGTTTTGGCCCCGGACTGACAGGTGCAATGCAGGCCGGAGAACTCGTTGGCCATACTAAAAACATGCATTTCGTATCGGGAGGTATCGGGGCGGAATATGTTAATCGTTGGATCGGGTATAATCTGCAATCTATGCGCGGCGGCATAGAAGACATGAGGCGTGACGGTAGATTACAGGGAATGCTTTCGGGCAATTTGGATGCCCGCACTGTCCAGCTACCTGAAGCACGCTACTATTCGGATGGCATTGCTGCCGGTGTGGGTATGTTGGCCGCTAAAAGTAGCTTGGATGTCGTACTGATGAGTGCTGTACATACTGCCGGCGTCGAAGAATGCCATGCCGGTGTCCGGGGGGCTGCCAACCACCTAAGGGAAGGTGGTTTGTTCGTAATCAAGGCGCCGGAAGTATCGCTTGGCGATGAAGCAGGCATGGACAGAATGGCTGAATATGCCGCAGAGCATTTGGGTGAGCCCGTAGCCCAAGGACCGTGTGGACAACTTCAGCAGCACACCGATCTAGAGTTGCCAGTAGATCGTGACGCTTCATTTGCGATTTACCAGAAACAGTGAATGAATACGGCGATGTGCAGAAAGTATTTTGGGCGGGCAGATTCTGATCTGTTATTTTAGTGGTACACCCGGCAGGATTCGAACCTGCGACCTTTGGTACCGGAAACCAACGCTCTATCCAGCTGAGCTACGGGTGCATGTGGGCGTGCGGCTTATGCGCACCGCCATATTATAACAGAGACGGGCCTCTTTAAGATTCTTTTTTGTCGCCGTCTGATTTGGGCGTATGTTGCTGCGGGTTCTTTTCAGAAAGCTGGCGTGGTTCGGAACGGCTGAGCGCATCTTGCATGGTGCGGATAACGGCATAGGCCTGTTCGCGGCTCATGCCCACCTTGGCCGTAGTCAGCATATTCGGCGTGCCGCTAGCCTGCGAAAACGAAACGACCACACCATTTTGACTAGCAGTCACCTGCACGCCGTCGCTGTAAATAATACGGGGGTCAACAGCCATAACCAATACGGCCGAACGGTTATTAACGGACTCGTCACCATCGCGGTCGCGCTCCCTGTCTCTGCCACGCTCTTCAACGGATGGCGGATCGTAGCCAGCTAGTTTCCACAGACCGGCGGCTTCGTCTTCATGCATGCCGAAATGGTTGATGAGGAGCATCAAAATATCTTCGGCAGGACGCTCACGTCCCTGTTCGATGCGCTGCAGTGCATGCTCGTCGATTTCGACGGCACCCGAAACTTCGGCAACGCTTTCATGCATTTTTTGCCGGATATCCTTCAGTCTTTCGCCCAACTTCTTGAATGGCTGCTCTTGCTGCTTCTCACTCATACGTTTTATACTAGCGCACTCCCACCAGATCACGCAAGTGAAATTACCCCTGGCGGCCGTGTTTAGTACGCTATAATAATCCCATGAATATCCAGCAAAACGTGCCCCTGAAAGATCACTCCACTATGCGCTTGGGCGGAACCGCCGCGTATTTGACCGAAATTACCAGTCGGCGTGAACTGACGGAAGCGCTCGCGTGGGCCGAAGCACAATCCAACTTGCCCGTCATCATGATCGGCGGGGGCAGCAATATCATCTGGCGCGATGAAGGTTTTCCCGGCCTGGTCATTGTTAACAAAATTATGCGTTTCGAAGAACAGCAAGAAGACGATGAGAATTACTACGTCACCATCGGCGCCGGCGAAGACTGGGACAGCGTCGTAGCCCGCGTGACCGAAAAAGGCATGACCGGCATCGAGGCCCTCAGCCTCATTCCCGGGACCGCTGGCGCTACCCCAGTGCAAAACGTGGGCGCATACGGCCAGGAAATCGCCGATACGCTGGTCAGCATCGAAGCCTATGATAGCCAGCTAAAACAGTTTGTTACGCTGCCGGCCGCAGATTGTGCGTTTAGCTATCGCAGCAGCCGCTTCAAAACGACCGACCGAGGCCGTTTTTATATCACCGCCCTCACCCTGCACCTTATTCATGGCAACCCGCAGCCACCGTTTTACCGTGCCCTACAGGCATATCTGGATGAAAAAGGTCTAACGAATCCGACGCCGCAGCTTATCCGAGAAGCGGTTATAGACATCCGGCGCAGTAAACTTCCGGACCCCGCCGTCGTTGCCAACAACGGATCGTTTTTTGCCAATCCTATCATCGACGCCGAACTTTTTTCACAAATCTCCACCGATCATCCAGGAATGCCCAATTGGCCGACTGAAGACGGCCGCTACAAAATACCCGCCGCCTGGTTATTGGAACGGACAGGCTTTAAAGATGTACATGACGCCGAAACCGGCATGGGTACATGGCCGGGGCAATGCCTGGTACTCGTTAATGAACATGCACCGTCTACTGCGGCACTTCTAGCGTTTCGTCAGAAAATCATCGATACCGTTCGACAACAATTTAACATCACTCTAGAACAAGAGCCTGAAATACTTCCCTCGTAAATCAAGATATTTTTGTAACATAAATTACGGTTAAATAAATTGTAATGGTCTTTATTGCACTAGCTGCCAAGGCCTGAAATAATGTCGCCTTGTTCCAAAGATAAGCAAAGGAGATTTTATGTCTGCCTCTACTATTGGTTTTGATAAACTTTCCGAACCAGCCCAAATACTTTATACAGAAATGGATCGACGTCTTGCCGATTACGCTAACGATACGAACCGCTATGGGTTTGTACTCAATCCTGCCTTTGACCCGGGTATCGGCGCACCACACCTTGACCTGTCTCTTATACACATCTCCGAGCCCACGA
>JARIHD010000044.1 GCA_029288425.1 Candidatus Saccharimonadota bacterium | reverse complement strand
CAAGTACTTTTACCTGCGCCGGGCATACCAACCAGAACCAAGATCTTTTCGCCATGCATTGGCCACATTATACGAAAATCGCCAAGAAATAGATAGGGGTAGTACACTATTTTTGGCTTTTCGTCATGAAATGTTGCGAATTTACTTGAAAAAAGACCAGTACAGCGTATTGTTATACTCCATGGACCAAACACAGGAAATACCTGACCTGTCTGCATTTGAAGTATTTATTGAGGATCATCCCTCGGGACGCCCGCCCGATCCCTTGGAGGAGTTATTCGCGGAGACACTAGAAGATGCTGCCGAAGACGATGTTACTCCGGACGAACCTAATCATTTTACGAGTATCCAAGAACTCGATGAGTTTATGTCCAAACTGGGAACTGGAGAGCGAGGCGAGCTTGCCATGTATATGCGTACTATCGGTCAAGCCGCCCTGTTAACTGCCGCAGAAGAGGTAGAGTTGGCAATGCGAATTGAGGCTGGTGTCCTAGCTCAAAAATGCATGGAAGATAAGCGTGTGCGCCAATTGCTCCGGCGTCATTCGGACGCTGATCTGCAGCTCGCCGCAAGAGATGGCGCCGCTGCCAAAAAACGGCTTTTTGAAGCCAATTTGCGCCTTGTGGTCTGGATGGCTCACCGTTTGCGGGACTACCGGAACCCGCGTGTTTCATTTATGGACATTGTGCAGCAAGGAAATATAGGCCTTATGCGGGCTGTTGAAAAGTTCGATTTTGCCAAGGGCAATAAATTTTCTACTTATGCGAGTTGGTGGATCCGCCAGGCCATCACCGCAGACCAAGGTGATTCGTATTTATGCCGACTACCTGCTCATATTAATAGGGATATCAGGCGTCTCCGAAAGACGGAGCGGGAGCTCGATGCCGAACTTGGCCGCACGCCGACGGAGGCGGATTTGGCCTCAGAGCTTAACTTTGATATATCGTATATAGCCGACCTCAAACGATACCAGGACAAAGGTATATATATCGATGGCTTTGTGGGCGAGGGAAATGAAAGGAGTAGCTTTGAAGACGTACTGCCAGTACACAATGATAGGCCCGAAGAGAAACAGATAGATGAAGGGCGGCAAGCTCTTGTGCACCAAGCCTTGGCAGAAATGCTTCCAGATGATATTCGTATAAAAAATACCAATTATAGCGATATTCTGAGACGTCGTTTTGGGCTGAGAACTGGCAAGCCGCAATCTTGTGCAGAAATAGGCTCTATATATGGTCTGACCAAGCAAGCCATTGAAGCGCGTGAAAAGAAGGCGTTAGCCAAGCTTCGCACAACAATGCAACGGATTTTGGCGCGTGAAGTACAATAAAATGGTATGGCTGAATTCTCCGAGCAACTGAACGAATGTCGACGCCTTATTAATGCCGACATCGACGGGTACGCCAATTACATCCGGCAATCGACCCGCGAGCAGTATGGGCGTGACGGCGCTGCCGTGGCCGATGCCTTTTTTGACATGCTTGAGCGCGGCGGCAAGCGTATGCGTGGTGCGCTGGTGATGACTGGCTACCAGATGTGCGGCGGCCAAGATTTGCACATGATTGTGCGGGCAGCTACTGCTATTGAAATGATTCAGGCCGCTTTGTTGACCCTCGACGACATACAAGACCGGTCTGTCGTGCGCCGCGGCAAACCAACCGTGCACAAAATGCTCGAATCGTATTATCAGAAACAGGGCCTAGCCGGAGATTCCGCCCACACCGGCGTCGCCTTGGCACTTAATGCTATGGTAGCGGGCAAACATGCCGCTCTTATGTTAATTGGCGGTTTGAATGTCGACGCCGAACTGCGCACCAAGGTGCTCGGCATAATGAGCCATACTTTTATCGTCACAGCACACGGTCAAACCGCCGACATTATGAATGAAAGCCGGCCAGAGGTCGACGAAGCTGCTATAGACAATATGATGGAATGGAAGACTGCCCATTACTCAGTACTTAACCCTCTTTGTGTGGGCATGGTGCTGGCCGGAGCTGGCTGCGAAGACACGGATGCTATCCGAGACTACGCGCTGCACACCGGCAAGGCATTTCAGATTACCGACGATATTATTGGTATATTCGGTGACGAAAAAGCGACAGGTAAAAGCCCCATGGATGATATCCGAGAGGGAAAGAAGACCTTGCTGACGGTATACGCGCTACAGCATACTACCCCTGGCAAGGTGGCATTTTTGCGCAAATGCCTAGGAAACCCCGGACTTACCGCCGATGACTTCGAACGTTGCCGTCACATTATTGAGTCATCCGGCGCACGGCGCTATGCCGAGAAGCGGACCGAGAAACATATAGCCGCCGCGCTGGAAGCTTTGAAAAACGCACCACAACGATGGCACAAAGACCAAATTAACTTTCTGAAGGGTCTTGTCGACAGCATCCAAAACCGAACCAATTAGTATTTTAATTATAGCCATTTTATGGTATAATTATATCCTTATGAGTGTTGCTGAGGTACGTCAGGCGAGCGAAACCATAGGGCGTGCTTTTGGATTTTGCGTGGCGCGCTGCTGGGCAAAGATTCGGGCTTGATACCTGACGAAAAAGACACGAAATGTTGGTCCTACGGTGACCAGTTCTGGGCTATGTTTACGCATGCTCCGGCTGCTTTTTACGGGCCGGTTGAGTCTAGATAATCACGCTTGTTGCATCTTTTTGGCGGCGTGTTCGCGGTGCAGTGCCACGACAGCACGGCGCGAATGATGTCCACTGTGGCGCTGAAATTCCCGTATCAGAATGAATAGTGCGGCGGCACCCAAAGCGTATAGCCAATCTATCCAACTAAGCGGCGCAGATTTGAAATAGGGTGAAATCCAAGGATTATAAATAATATTCAAGACGCAAAACATCGACGCGCACATTGCCAGCCATAACTGTTTGTTGTGAAACTGGTAGCGGCTGAAGAATCCGGCACGTGTGCGGCGCTGCAGGATGTTGGCTAGCTGACAGAGCACGATTGTAAGATATGTGAGGGCCGTAGCTTGCATGTGCACCGTACTGCCTGCGGTCAGGTTCTGAGCGATCACGCCCTGACGGTCAAAGAAGAGCAGATAATTAGCAAAAGCAAAACCGCCGATCAGAACACCACACCATATTAAGTCCCACACCGCACGGTGGTTCAAGATGTGGTTTTTTGGGTCGCGAGGCTTGTCGTCCATCAGTTCGCCGTCGGCTTTGTCGCGGCCGAGTGCGGCAATCGGGAATAATTCGGCAACCAGGTCGATGGCCAAAATCTGCATCACCGAAATGGCCAGTGGGATGCCAAGAAGCGTTGTCGCCGTCAGGCTAACCAGGTTTACGACGAGCTCCGCGGAATTGCTGGTGAAACAAGCTAGTGTGCCTTTATGAATATTTTGGTAGATTATGCGGCCTTCCTGGACGGTATTTACCAGGGTATTGAAGCTGTCGTCGAGCAGAATAATTTCGGCCGATTCTTTGGCCACATCCGTACCGGTTTTACCCATGGCAACGCCGATGTCGGCGCGTTTTAGAGCTGGCGCGTCGTTGATGCCGTCGCCGGTAACAGCGGCGATTTTACCGCTTTTTTGAATAAGTTCCACAATCCGCAGCTTGTCTTCGGGGGCAACCCGTGAAAAAATAACGCCGCCACGCAGTGCGAGCGGGCGCAGTTTGGCATCGCTCATGCGGGCGAGTTCGTCACCCTGAACCACCAGAATATCTGCCGGGTCGGCGGTGAGTTTGGCGCGCGAAGCAATTGCCCGGGCAGTGACAGCATTATCGCCGGTAATAATCGAAACTTTGATGTGGGCACGGCGAGCGGCTTCCATGGCGTTTGGTACTTGTTCACGCAGCGGGTCGATCATCGAGGCCATGCCCAGCCAGATCAGGCCTCTTTCGGCGTCGTCCATGGCTAGTTTTCGAGGGTCGGTTTTTGCTGGCAAAATACGGTAAGCAAGGGCCAGGTTGCGCATGGCATTAGCTGCCAAATTTTCATTATGAACCTGAATGAACGCGCGGTCCTTGGCGGTTATTTTGCGGATTTTTCCGTGGTCCCAAATGTGTGTGCAACGCTCCAAGATGCTTTCCGTGGCACCTTTGGCAAAAAGATGCAGTTCGTTTTTGCTGCCATAGCGGCGAACGGAACTCATGCGTTTGCGAGCCGAATCGAACGCGAATTCTTTGAGTTCAGGATGTTTGATGTCGAGTGCTTCGGCACTGAGTCCGCCTTTTTGTGCCAGTGTAATAAGCGCTCCTTCGGTCGGATCGCCAATAGTGTACCAGGTGGCGTGTTCGCGGTCCGGCCGGCTGATGTGGGCATTGCTGGCCATAGCGCTGGCCGCGAATACGAATTCAAGCCGCTTTAATGCTTCAGCGGATAACGGCCGGTCATTATTGTCGAGTATACGGCCTTTGGGCTCGTAGCCTTTGCCTGTGACCTCGTATGTTTGCCGGCCGACCAGCAGTTGTTCAACGGTCATCTGGTTTTTGGTGAGCGTGCCGGTTTTGTCGGTGCAGATGATGTTGGTAGCGCCCAGTCCCTCGACGGCCGAGAGTTTTTTGACGAGGGCCTTGGCCCGTACCAGTTTGTTGGCGGCCTGGGCGAGCGCGGTGTTAATCTCGGCCGGCAGGCCCTGCGGAATCAGCGAGCTGGCAATTCCGATGGCAAACAGAAACGCATCTTTGATGGCCAGGCCGGCAGAGATAGCGATGGGCAGTAAAATGACGCACAAGATCATCGTGCCTCGTGTTACCTGAGTGGCAATATTGTTCATTTCCTTCTGAAGCGGACTTTTTTCGCTGCGTGTGTCTTGGCTGAGGCCCGCTATGCGTCCGAGCTCGGTTTGCATGCCGGTGCCTATGACCACGCCATACGCTTGACCGGTTGCGACTGTTGTGCCCATAAAGGCCAGGTTTCCGCGGTTGCCCAGTGGTACATTTTCGTCGATGGCCCGTGTAAATTTGCGGCTGGGGTTGCTTTCACCGGTCAGGGCGAAGTCGTTGGTGCTGAGTTCGTTTTCTTCGACCAAACGCAGGTCGGCGGGGACGGCATTGCCTTCTTCTATATAGATAATATCGCCGGCAACTACTTCCGACGAAGCGACTGACATTTTTTTGCCATCCCGTACTACAGTGGCTTCAGAAACCACAAGCCTGGCCAGTGATTCCATTACCTTTTCGGCTTTAAACTCCTGCAAAAACCCGATGGTTGTGTTGAAAAACACGAGGGCGAACAGCACTACCGCAGTACGCGGATCTTCCAAATAATACGAGATAACGCCGCTGCCGATCAGCAGGATAATCATCAGATCTTTGAACTGGCGCAGGTACTTGGTGACCGGCGATTCCTTGTGTTTGTTAGCTAGTATATTAAGACCGTTTTTTGTGAGCCGGGCAGTAGCTTCGGTAGTAGTCAGACCTTCGCGGCTACTATCTACGGCAGACATGGCCGCATCGGCTTCCATCCGGTATAGCGGTTTTTGTGTAAAATTACCCATTACCTAAAGCATTATACGGGAACTGCTGCCCGCCCAGAAGTGTTCTAATATTCAGAAATATTTAATAATCATAGTACAATATGCTAACGATGCCTACATATGGAGTAAATGGCGAAAGGTTTCGGCCGTTGAGTCTGGGTGCGGACGAACTGGTGGGTGCGGTTGCGCTGTCTCATGTGCGGACCGCAGAACAAGTGCCTGACCCCGCGGCCTTACAAGAATCAGGGCCCGAAGCAGATTTTCTTGGTTATCTTTTTGACCCGGCCGACGAACTGGACTGGCAAGAGCGTGCGATTTGTGGACAGACTGATCCCGAAGCATTCTTTCCGGAAAAAGGCGGGTCTACACGGGAGGCCAAACGAATTTGTCTGGGTTGCGAAGTGAGAAGCGAATGTTTGGAATATGCTCTTGAGCACAACGAAAGATTCGGCATTTGGGGCGGCCTGAGCGAACGTGAACGACGTAGACTCCAAAAGCGCTCTACTTAAACCAAAATTCCTTTCGTCCTACAGATATGGCCTGGTTTGATCTATACTGTTGCTATGAGTGAGGCTACCAAAAAACGTTTGATTATTATTGACGGCAAATCGGTGTTTTACCGCGGCTATTACGCCATGCCAAATTTGAGCACCAAGGACGGCACGCCCACCGGTGGCGTGTACGGTTTTGCGGTGCTGGCGCTTGAAATCGTGAAGCGGTTGAAGCCCGATTACGTCTGTGTGGCCTGGGATAGTAAAAACAATATCCGCTCGCGCCTGGCGCTGTATCCGCAGTACAAAGCCGGCCGTAAACCACCGCCACCGGATTTTTACGAGCAAATTCCGCTGCTGCACCAGCTATTGGAATCGCTGGGTTGGCCCATCTACGAAGCCGACGACTACGAAGCCGACGACCTGATGGGGGCGTTTGCCAAACAGGCGGGCGAAAAGGGCATCGAAAGCTATTTGGTTACGTCCGACCTGGATGTTTTGCAGCTGGTCAATGCCCATACGCATATTTATACGCTCAAAAAAGGCCTGACCAATATTGATCTGTTCAACGAAGCCAGCTTCCGCGAAAAATATGGGGTCGACGCGCATCAGTGGATTGATGTTAAAGCCTTGAAGGGGGATTCGTCTGACAACATTCCGGGCGTAGCCGGTATTGGCGAAAAAACCGCACTCGAACTTATCTCGCAGTACAAAACATTGGACGGTGTGTATGAAAATCTGGAACTCATCAAGCCGGCTGTGAAAGCCAAGCTGGAGCGCGACCGCGACATGGCGTACCTCAGCCAGAAACTCGTGACGCTGATGGTCGACGCGCCGGTGACGCTGGACTTTGACAAGGCAAAACTAGGCGATGGGCTGACGCCCGAATTCGCTGCTATGCTGCGCAAACTGGAATTCCGTACTTTGCTTTTGCAGGCCGAAGCGCAGCTGACACATAAACAGGCTGCTGAAGCCGAAAAACCGCAAAATGCGGTGGAGAGCGCGACTGCTGCCGACTATGACGCCAACATTTTTGTGCCCGGCAAACCGCGTTTGGTTGCTACCAATGCCGATGACACGGCGCTATTTGTTAGTAGCGCACCCGGCACCTTCAGTACAATCCTTATTGACGACCTCACGCCCGAACAAGTGACGACTCTGACTAACGGTCCGCTCATCGGACACAATATCAAAGACGTATTTCGTGCTTTAATGGCCCACGACATCGACTGGCCGGGCGACGTGGCGCACGACACCCGCATCGGTGCGTTCCTGATCAACAGTCTGGAGCGGTCGCGCGAGCTAGCCGACTTGATGGCGCAACCGATTGACCTGGAAGATGGCGGGCAAGTGGTGGCCAGTATTTGGAT